>JBBQER010000093.1:0-14740 GCA_038320885.1 Acidimicrobiia bacterium | reverse complement strand
CTTCCCGCGAGCGTGCGTGTCTGAGGCCGACACGCCGTCGTCGGATCGGAGTCTGCGCACACTCGCGACGGCCAACCTTCAGCGACGGGGCAGACCGAGCACGCGCTGGGCGATGATGTTGCGCTGGATCTCCGAGCTGCCGCCCGCGATCGTGTTGGCAAACGACATGAAGAAGCCGTGCGACCAGCGCCCCACGTCGGCGAAGTCCGGATCGGTGACGGGTGCGAGCGGGCCGACGATCTCCATGCCGAGCTCGTAGGCAGCCTTTCCGGCTTCGGAGGTGGCCATCTTCATGTAGGAGTGCTCGGGCGCCGACGAGCCTTGCGCGAACGAGGCAAAGCCCTTGTACCCGAGGGCGCGGAGGCTCGACGCCAGCTCGTGGAACTGCGCGATCTTGCGGCGAATGACCGGGTCGCCGGCGCGACCCTGGCTGTGTGCGAGCTCGACGAGGCCCGCGACCGTCTGCTCGAGCCGACCAACACTCTCGACCCACAGTCCGGCGCGCTCGTGCGCGAGCGAACCCTGCGTGATCCGCCAGCCCCCGTTCAGATCACCGACGAGGCCTGCGCGCGGGACGATGACATCGGTGAAGAACACTTCGGCGAAGCCGGCCGTGCCATTGAGGTGGCGCAGCGGCCGGATGTCGATCCCCGGCACGTCCATGGGGATGATTAGCAGCGAGATGCCCTTGTGCTTGGGCAGGGTCGGGTCGGTCCGTACGTAGCAGAAGCACTTCTGGGCGATCGTCGCGTACGACGTCCACACCTTCTGGCCGTTCACCACGAAGTGGTCGTCGAACACCTCGGCCCGAGTTTGGATGCCGGCGAGGTCGGAACCAGCGTTCGGCTCGCTCATGCCGATGCACCAAATGGTGTCGCCGCGGATCGCGCTCGGCGCCATTGCGAGCTGCTCGTCGTTGCCGAACTCGAGCAGGCTCGGCGCGACGATCGCGTAGCCGGGGAAGTGCCCCGAGCGCGGAATGCGGCGACTCGCGAGCGTTTCGAGGTAGATGAGCGTCTGCACGGTCGTGCAGTCGCGGCCGCCGAGCTCGGCCGGGTAGCCCGGGATCATCCAACCGTGGTCGAAGAGCGTCGCCTGCCAGTCGCGCATCCATTGCGGGACCAGCTCGCTGCCCTCGCCGACGTCACCCTGGAAGTCGAACCCGCTCTCGGCCTCGGGCGGCGTGTGCGCGTCGAGAAATTTCACGAGGTCGGCGCGAAACGCCTCGTCTTCCGGCCCCCAAGCGAGCTGCACCCTGTCTCCCGGAGAATTCTCGAGCAACGAAACCTGACGCGTGCGTCAGGAACGGTACCTGACATGATGAGTCGCCGTCGCCGAAGTGGAACGAGGAGATGCCAGGCATCCCGCCGGACTATGACTCCGATCCCGCGCGTCGAGGGTCGTGGGTGGCGCCGCAGGACGTCCACGACGTGATCGCGCCGGAGCTCCGCGGCCCGACGCTCTACATCGGCGGCGGCGAGGGTCGTCTCGCGTCGCGGCTCGCCGACGGCGTCGTCTGCATCACGGTCGATTCGTCGCCGGCTCAGCTTGCGGTGAATCCGCACCGTCCGGTGGTGCTCGCCGACATGCGCGCGCTGCCGTTTCGCGACGGCGCGTTCGCCGAGGCAACCCACCTGTGGTGCCTCTATCACCTCGACGATCCGTCGGTCGCGATCGCCGAAGCCAGGCGCGTGCTCCGGCGCGGTGGAGGGTACTTCGCGTGTACGGGGGCTCGGGACAACGATCCGGAGCTCATGTCCGAGGGCTACCCGCCGTCGTCGTTCGACGCCGAGGAGGCGGTGGCGATCGTGGCGTCCGTGTTCGATGCCGCGGAACCCGAGCGGTGGGACACCCGGTTCTCTGCGCTGGAGACGCGTGACGAGGTTCGTGCGTATTGCCGGCACCACTCCATTCCGGCGGAACGGGCCGAGACCGCGGATGTCCCGCTCTGGCTGACCAAGCGGGGCGTGCTCGTTCGCGCGGCCAAGGCCTGAATCGCCACGGGCTCCCGTGGCATGCTCCGTGGTCACCGAGGAGATCAGAAATGAGCCACAACCCGCGAGCGACCGTTTCCGAGCTCTGGCGCTATCCGGTGAAGTCGATGGGCGGCGAGCGGGTCGAGGCGTCCGACGTGAGCGAGTCCGGCTTCACCGGCGACCGCGCGTACGCCGTCGTCGACCCGGCGACGAACAAGGTCGGCAGTGCGAAGCACCCCCGCTTGTGGGGCGCGTTGCTGCAGTGCCAGGCCCGCTATCTCGATACGCCGGTGTCCGGCGCGGCGCTCCCGCCGGTGGCGATCACGCTGCCCGACGGCAAGGAGACCGGAAGCGAAGACCCGCACGTCGACCAACGGCTGTCGGCGGTCTTCGAGCGGCCGTTGCAGTTGACGACCGTCACGCCGGAGGGAAACGGCTACCTCGCGGTATGGCCCGAGATGGAGGGCGTCATGCCCGACGACGTGCGCGAGCAGAGCACGGTGGAGGGTGACGAAGCCGAAGGAACGCTCACGGGATTGTCACTCGGTTTGGCGTCACCGCCGGGAACGTTCTTCGACGTCGCCGCGCTGCACGTGCTCACGACCTCGACGCTGGCGCACTTGGGCGAGTTGGAACCGCGCAGCAAATTCGCGGTCGAGCGCTACCGCCCCAACATCGTGATCGACTGGGAGGGTGACGCGTTCGCCGAGAACGACTGGAGTGGCGCCGACGTGAAGTTCGGCGACGTGCTCACCGCGTCGGTGTTGCTCCCGACGATGCGCTGCATCATGACGACGCTGCCTCAGGGAGATCTGCCGCGCGACAACGAGGTCTTGCGTACCCTCACCCGCGCCAACCGGATCGAGATTCCCGGTCTCGGCACGTGGTCGTGCGTCGGCGCCTATGCCGCGGTCACGACGGCGGGTCGTGTACAACTCGGCGACCGGGTCGTCGTCGGCCAACCGGCCTAGCGGTGGCGCCGATGCGTGTCACGAAGAAGCGGGGACGAGACCTGCTCGGGAAAGTTTGGCTCTTCGAACGGTGCTCGAACCGCGAGTTGGACCTCCTGCACGACGCGGCGACGGAGATGGAGTTCCCGGCCGGCAAGGCGCTGACGACGCAGGGCGAGATCGGCCGCCACTTCATGGTGATCGTGGAAGGCGAGGCGGAGGTGACGCGCGACGGCACGCAGATCGCAGTGCTGGGTCCCGGTTCGTTCTTCGGCGAGATGTCGCTCCTCGACGGCCAGCCCCGCACCGCGACCGTGACCACACGCGAACCGACGCGTGTGCTCATGATCACGAACGTCGCGTTCAGCGGCGCGCTCGCGACGATGCCCTCGGTCGATCGCAAGATGCTCACCGTGTTGGCGGCCCGCTTGCGCGACATCGAAGCGAGATACGTCCCCGCCAACGAGCGCCGCACCAACCCCGACCTCGCCTAGCGAAGCGAACCGGCGTGACTTCGCTACCCATACGGTTGCGAACTCACGCCGGTTGGCGGTTCAGGTGGCCGGGTCTTGTCGCTCGGTTGCAGACTTCAGCCGTTGCAACGTCGCGGCCATGTTCTTCTCGAGGTCGGCGCGCCGGTCTTTGATGCGCATCACGTAGCGCTCGCTCAGGACGTAGTACCACGGCACGTCGGCGAGCATCTCGAAGGACTCGGTCACGACGGTGCCGTCGGGCGTCGGCTCGAGGCGGTAGCTCCACTTGGTTATGTCGCGGCCGCGTTGCCCGATCACGAACGCGAACTCATGGCCGGGATCGGCGATGACGACCTTTGGCTTGGTCGACCACCGAACCCAGCCATTCTTGTTGCTGCCCTTGAAGCGCGCGCCGACCGCGGGGCCGGTCGCACCGTCGAGCCACTCGCAGTGTCGACACTCCGGACTCCACTCACCCATGCGCTTCACGTCCGACACGAGGTCGTAGACGGCGTCGGGCGTGGCGTCTATGTGGGTCGTCGCTTTTCCGATCGTTCCTTTTTTCATGGCGTCCCCTACGTCACCGGCGTCTGGCATGCGGCGGATGGATCGATCTCCAACCCGTGCGAGTAGCCCACGTTGATGTCGAAGCCGTCGACGGTCACACCCTCCGAGACGGCTCCCCAACACAGGAGTCCGCCGCCGGTTCGGCCGGCGTGCACGGACAGCATGCTGTAGCCCGGACCGCTCACGTAGATGTGCAGCGCCACGTCGGTACCGGGTACCCGGTCGGTACGAGTGTCGGCGAAGGCGACATTGAAGACGCCGCTCGCAACTCGCGGCGGCTTGAAGTGCAAGCCGTTATCGTCCAGCTCGACGCGGATGACGGGCGCGCCGGCAACCGGCGGCTTGAAGTTCGGACGTATGCGCGAAGGCAGATTTATCCCGATGTCCAGCAACTGGGCGCCTTGCATGAGGACCCAATATCCGCGACCGGACCGCGACGACGCGATCCCTACGACCGGGCTCGCCAACCTCTCCGTGCCGAGCGAGCCGAGATAGGGAGCGTCGCCGAAGGTGAAGACGCCGCCGTCGGCTGCGGCGAGCCAGTAGCCGTGACCGATTGGGGTTGCGGCCATGCCGACGATTGGTTGCGCCAGCGTGGTCCCGCCCATCGAGCCGAGGTAGGGGGCGTCGCCGAAGGTGAAGACGCCGCCGTCGGCTGCGGCGAGCCAGTAGCCGTGACCGGATGGGGTTGCGGCCATGCCGACGATGGGTTGCGCCAGCGTGGTCCCGCCCATCGAGCCGAGGTAGGGGGCGTCGCCGAAGGTGGCCACGCCCCCGTCCGACGCGACCAACCAGATGCCGCGACCGGTCCGCGTCGCCGCCATCCCGACGATCGGACGCGCCAACGTCGTCCCTCCGAACGAACCAAAGGCGCTGGCGTCGCCGAACGCGGCGACGTTCGATGGCGTAATGGCTGGTGCAGTCGACGCGCTCGACGCGCTGACGACGAGCCAACCCGCAGTTGCGACCATCGCCGCCAGCACTGCGGAAACGAGCCGATACTTACGAGGGACTGCTGCCGGCACGCACCGAGTGTGCCGGGTAAACGCGCGTCATGCCAGCGAACGGGCGGCACGAGTTGCGAACCGGCGTGACTCCGCTGCCTATACGGCTGTGAAGCCACGTCGGGAGTATCCGACGGGCCGTCAGCGAAGGGCGGCCCGCGTTAGTCGCCGCTCAGGCCGCTGAGAAGCTCTTTCGCTTCTCCCTTCGAACCCAGCTCATGCAGTGCCGCGTGCGAACCGTGCTCAGACACCATCGCGCGCGCTTGCTCGGGCTCTGAGCGGCGGCCACGCCAGATGCGACCGACTATCCCCCACTCATCGCGCAACCGTCGTCTCACAGAATCCTTGCAACCCTCGGGCATCTCGCCAACTGGCTTCCGAAGCCCGCGCCCGAGCGCACGACCCGCGCATATCCACCACGGCGTGTCCAGAACTACAACGCTCTCCGCGCGTTCGAGTTGAAGGTCGAGCGTCTCGTAGTAGTTGCCGTCCGCGATCCAGGCTTCGCTCGCGAGGAGACGGCGTTGCTTCTCACGCCACTCGTTCTCAGACGGCTTCACCCAGCCCGGCTTCCAGTAGTGAAGGTCGAGATGAATCACCGGCAATCCCGTCTTCGCCGACAGCGCCCGCGAGAAGGTGCTCTTCCCGGAACCAGCCATCCCGATCACGAGGACGCGACGGCCAATGGTCCCGGATGCATCTTTCATCAGCTCAGTGTTCCAGATTCCGCACAGATTGCCCTGGCGTGTTACGCCAAGCTCGATTGGCGCACAGGTCGACGCGAAGGGATCGTCCCAGAACGACAGACCGCGACAGTGCAAAACGGTTGCTTGCTGCGGTACTAGCGATTGACGGTGTGCCAGGTGCACGGCATGCGTTTGATGCCGTGGATGAACGCGCTCTGGAGCATGTCGGGCTCGCCGGTGATCTCGAGGTCGGGGAGCCGGCGGAAGAGCTCTTCGAACATGAGCTTGATCTCGCGCCGGGCGAGGTTCGCGCCGAGACAGAAGTGCGGGCCGCCCGCGCCGAACCCGGCGTGCTCGTTGGGTGTGCGCAGCACGTCGAACTTGTACGGGTCGGGAAACGCGCGCTCGTCGCGGTTGGCCGAGTTGTAGAACATCACGACCTTCTGGCCGGCTTTGATCTCCTGGCCTCCGACCACGGCATCGGCCGTCGCGGTGCGGCGGAAGTGGATCACCGGAGACGCCCACCGCACGATCTCCTCGACCGCGGCGTCGGACACCGCGGCGGGATCGGCTGTCCAGATCGCGCGCTGCTCCGGGTTGCGTGTGAGCGCGAGCATGCCGTGGCTGATCGCGTTGCGCGTCGTTTCGTTGCCGGCGGCGACGAGGAGGAGGAAAAACGAGCCGAGCTCGCTCGTGGTCAGCTTGTGCCGGCCGTTCTCGTCCTCGATCTCGGCCTGCATGAGCGTGGTGGTGATGTCGTCGCGTGGATTGTCGATCCGGTCCTGCGCGAGCTCGAGCCCGTACTGGAACAGCTCTATGCCCGCGGCCATCAGCTCCTCGAGCGAGGAGGCGTACTCGGGATCGCCGATGCCGAGAATCGTGTTCGTCAGCTCGAAGATCCGCTTCGTCTCCGTACGCGGGATGCCGAGCATGTCGCAGATGATCTGGAGCGGGAGCGCGGCCGCGATCTCGCTCACGAAATCGCATTCGCCGCCGAGGTTCACAACGGTGTCGACGATCTCGCGCGCTTGCTGCCGCACGTTCCCCTCGATCTTCGCGACCTGGCGGGGCGTGAAGCCGCGGTTCACGATGAGCCGCAGCTTGGTGTGCTTCGGCGCGTCCATGTTGATCATCGACCCGAGCCATTCCGCGATCTCGGGCGGGATGTCGCCGATGTTGATGCTCGGCGCGGAATGAAACCCCTCCGGGTCCCGGCTCACCTGCATGACGTCCTCGAAGCGCGTGACCGCCCAGAATCCGGGACCCTGCGGAAAGGGCACGTCGGGCGGCGGCACCGGCTCCTCGTGGAACGAGACCGGCGCTTCCGCGCGCAGCTTGGCGAAGATGCCTTCCCGGTCGGGTCGCAGCCATTGCTCGATGTCGCCGAGACGGATGTCGCCGACGGCGAGGTCGGTGGTCGGGATCGGAACGGTCATCTTCGGCACCCCTTGCGGCTACGCGTCGCCGATGTTCGGCATGAACGGTGGTACGCCGCGATCGGCGGTTGCGAACAACGTGCCCGACTCGGCCTCGATCATGTCGATCGTCCACGGCTTGTCCGACGTCGCCTCGGTCGCGGGGCGCCAGCCGCGCAGGAGCTGCACCTGGGCGCCCATGACCTTCACGACCTGGCCGGTCACGCCTTCGGAGAGGTCGGACGCGAGCCAGCCGACGACGGCCGAGATGTTCTCGGGTGCGAAGCGGTCGAACTCGCCTTCCTTCGGATTCATGAACTCGGCTGCCCCTGCGACCTGCTCCGTGAGGCGCGTGCGTGCGACGGGGGCGATGGCGTTGACGCGGACGCCGATGCGCTCCAGCTCCCGCGCCATCACGATGGTCAGCGACGCGATGCCGGCCTTGGCCGCGGCGTAGTTCGCCTGACCGGCGTTCCCGTAGAGACCCGACTCCGACGCGGTGTTCACGATCTTGGCGTTCACCGGCGCGCTGTTCTCCTTCGACTTCGCGCGCCAATACGACGCCGCGAATCGCGACGGCGCGAAGTGGCCCTTGAGGTGGACGTCGATGACGGCATCCCACTCGGCCTCGTCCATGTTGAAGCTCATCTTGTCGCAGAGGATGCCCGCGTTGTTGACGAGCACGTCGAGCCCGCCGAAGGTGTCGACGGCCTGTTGGATCATTGCCTCCGCGCCCTTCCACGACGAGACGCTGTCGTAGTTCGCGACGGCGGCACCGCCCTTCGCCGCGATCTCGTCGACCACCTGCTGCGCGGGCGTGGCGTCGTTTCCCTCGCCGCCGCTGCTGCCGCCGAGGTCGTTCACCACGACCGACGCGCCCTCCGAGGCGAGCAGGAGCGCGTGGCTCCGGCCGATGCCGCGCCCCGCGCCCGTCACGATCGCCACTTTCCCGTCGAACCGACCCACCGAAGCCTCCTGAGGTGCTGAATTCCTTGCAGTTCTAGTGCGTGAGCAGCTCGCGGAGGACATCGCGGTTGTCGACGCTTAGCCACAGCTCCCGCACGGTCACCGGGAACCCGACCACGCGTCCACGCACGGGTTGCGCGAGGCGGATCATCGCGATCGGCCGGTGCGCGCCGTTGACGATCCACCGTCCGTTCCAGCCGTGCGCCCCGATGCTGACGACGGGACGGTGCTTGGCGACGTCGGTTACGTCACTGCGCGCGAACTTCGTGCGGAACGCCCATCCCATGCGCACCTTGACCACATCGTCGTCGATCCGCAGGTACGAGGCGCGGGCGGGCAGCAGGAGAATCGTGAGGAGCCAGCGCCACGGATTCCCGTAGCGAATCGGGATGCGCATCAGTCTGTGCTCGTTTCTCTGGTGGGGAATGCCAGCTCGACGCCGATACGACCGAGCTCGACCAGCGGCAGGCTGACGGCATCATCGCGCGTGAACCACCCGGCCATGTCGGTGCTCTCATCGGTCTCGTCGCGGAGATCCCCACCGATGATCTCGGTGCGGTAGATGATGCGGACGCTGTGGTAGTCGCACTCGGTGCCTTCGGCGAAGCCGAGACGATCCCGTTCCTTGGCCCGCAACGTGCGGCGCAGTGAGTCGACCGCGAGCAGACCGACGATTCTTCCGACCAGGCCGGCTTCCTCGTGGAGCTCGCGCAGCGCGCCCGCTTCGGGGTGCTCGCCGAAGTCGATGCCGCCTCCGGGCAATGTCCATGCCCCGGGCCGCTCGGTGACGTTGCTCAAGCGGCACAGCAACAACCGTGACTCGTCGTCGACGCACACGTTGTAGGCCGCGACGCGCTGAAACTGCGGGAGCGGATCGCCCACACTCACTCAAGTTCCGTCGAAGTGGGCGTCGCGCTTGTCCCGGAATGCGGCCATGCCCTCGACGAGGTCGGGCGACGTGGTCGCGAGCGCCTGGAAATGGCCTTCGAGCTCGAGCGACATCGCGAGGTCGGTCTCGAACGTGCTGTTGAGCAGTCGCTTGGAGAGGCCGAGTGAGCGGGTGGGGCCTTCGGCGAGCCGGCGCGTCACGCCGAGCGCGGCGGGCAGCAGATCGTCGGGGCTGTCGACGCACTCGTAGGCCAGCCCGAGGTCCACCGCCTCGGCACCGGTCGCCCCCTCGCCGAGCATCAGCATCGCCTTGGCGCGGGGAAGGCCGACGAGGCGCGGCAACAGGTAGGCACCGCCCGCGTCGGCGACGAGGCCCCACTTGGCAAACGTCCACATGAAACGGCTGCGCGGGTGCACGAACACGAAGTCGCACGCCAGCGCGAGGTGCGCACCCGGACCGACGGCCGCGCCGTTCACGGCGGCGATCGTGGGCTTGTCGAGCTCCCAGAGCTCGCGGATCATCGTCTGCACGCCGACGCGTAGCGCTTCGGAAGTACTGCGCGACGCGAAGCCGGGCTTGCCGGCCTGGGCGACCGTCGACGCGCCGAGATCCATGCCCGCGCAGAACGCGTCGCCGACGCCGGTGATCAACACGGCACGTACCTGTGGATCCGTGCGGAACTCGCGCACCGCGTCGATGATGCCGTCGCGCATCGCGATCGTGAGCGCGTTCTTGGCGTCGGGCCGGTCGAGCACGATCCGACCGACCCCGTCAGGATCGCGCTCGACGCGCAGATGCGTCTCGGTCACGAGGTGGCCCGATTGGTGAGGATGTTCACGACCGATACGCCCGAACCGCGGCCACCCGCGTTGTGCTGGAGCGCGTAGCCGTTGCGGGTCTCGATCTGGCGGTCGCCGGCGTCGCCGCGGAGCTGCCACCAGCACTCGGTGATCTGGGCCACACCTGTCGCGCCGATCGGGTGGCCCTTGGCGAGCAACCCGCCCGACGTGTTCACGGGGATCCGGCCGGTGAGCGCGGTGTCGCCTTCGATGCTGGCGCGGCCGCCGTCGCCCTTCTCGAAGAAGCCGAGGTCTTCGATGTCGAGGATCTCGGTGATCGTGAAGCAGTCGTGCACCTCGGCGGAGTCGATCTGCTCGGGGCCGATCCCGGCCATCGCGTAGGCACGCTGCGCGGCGAGGCGCGTCGCCTTGATCTCGGTGAACGAGTCCTTCTCGTGCAGGTACGGGTGATCGGTGCCGACGCCGAACCCGGCCACGAACACGGGCCGGTCGGTGAACTCGTGCGCGCGTTCGGCGGGCACGAGCAACGCCGCGGCGGCACCGTCGGTCTGCGGACAGCAATCGAGCAGGTGCAGCGGATGGCACACCGGTGCGGAGCGCAGCACGTCTTCGACCGTGATCTCGTTCTGGAAGTGCGCGTACGGATCGCGGGCGCCGTTGTAGTGGTTCTTCACCGCGACCGACGCCAGCATCTCGCGGGTCGTGCCGAACTCGTGCATGTGCCGGGTCGCGAACGGCGCGAACAACACCGGCGCGGTCTCACCCCGGGTGAAGATCGGGTGGCCCGACGCGGCGCGGGAGAGAAGTCCTTCCTCGGTCGACTTGTCGCGCATCTTCTCGACACCGATGACGAGCACGACGTCGTGCACGCCACTGGCGACGGCCATCGCACCCACCCGGAACGCATCCGAGCCCGACGGGCACGCGTTCTCGATGCGGGTGCAGGGGATGCCGTTCAGGCCGATCGCGCTCGGGATCGTGTTGCCGCCGATTCCCTCCTGTCCCCACAGCGTTCCGCGCTGCGTCGCAACGAATGCGGCGTCGACCTGATGCGGCTCGAAGCCCTTGTCGATGCTCGCGACCGCGGCATCGAACGCGCCCGCCGCCATCTGCTCGTAGCTCTGCTCGAATAGCTCACCCATCTTGATGAGGCCGGCGCCCACGACGGCAACCCGGTTCCACGCCATTACGCCTCCCCTTGGGTCTTCACGGGCCGCGCCTTGAAGCCGTACACCGGAACGCCGCGCTCGTGCGCGTACTTGCGCAGCACGAGCGCGACCCGGCGTCCGATCTCCACGTCGGAGCCGTCGCCGACGACCTGCAGCATGAGCCGCGCGCCGTCGTCCATGTCGAGCACCGCGATCGGGAGCGGCGCGACGAACGGCGCGGGCATCGTGTGGTTGACGACGTAGGTGTGGATGGAGCCGCCGCGCGCGACGGAGACCGGCTCGAGCTTCGGGCCGCCACAGTTGGTGCACGTCGGGTGGATCGAGGGGGGCGTGCTGATCGTGCCGCAATCGACGCACCGGCCCGCGAGCAGGCCGAGCATCTCGTCGGCGCCGCGCACGAACAGCGCGCTCTCGGGCGGAACTCCCATCGGGATCGTCTCGCCGCCGGGAACGAGCTGACCCCGCGCTCGCAACACCTCGGTGTACGACGCGGGACGGCCGGCTTCGAGAACCGCGGCGACCGCCGCCGCGCCCGGGACCGGAGCCTCGACGTCGATGAAGACGCCGGACGTACGGCCGCCGCCGTACCCGACCAACGCGACGGTTCCGGGCGCGTCCATCGCGCCGATGGCACCGAGCAGCGCGGCCGCGGCGCCCGTATCGCCGACACTCGCGTAGACCGCGGCCGACGCGGCCGGTTGGGCGCCGACGCGCTTGGCGATCACGCTGCCGAGGCGGCCGTCGGGGTCGGGGAGCGACCACGCGCTCGCGGGCGACGACGCCATCTCGTGGGTGACCGCTTCGATGCTCGGCAGGAAGATCTCTTCGCGGAAGAGCCGGGCGTCGTAGAGATCGCGGTTGTCGGCCTCGCCGTCGCCGCGGTAGCGATCGACGAGCGGACGCGAGTGCGTCACGCGGCGACCGAGCGCGGCCGCGCCGCCCTGCCCGCCGAGCACGACTGCCGCCGCGCCGGCGCCGCAGCGCGCCTCGAAACCGGTACCGAGGCCCGGGCGGATCGCGTCGGAAACGACGACGAGCGCGATGCGCGCCGATCCCGCCGCGACCGAATCCGCGCCCGCCATGAGGGCTTCCATTCCGGCGTGGGGCGACCCCGCGAGCAGCGCGCCTCCCACGGAAGCCGCGAGCCCGAGTGCCGCCGCGAGGAAGGGCAGGCTCGGTCCTTCCGCGAACGGCGGCCGGCTCGTCCCCCAATAGATCGCGTCGACCGCGTCGGCCTCGACGTCCGCCGCGGCAAGGGCGGTCGACGCCGCGTCCCACGCGAGCGTCAGCGTGTCTTCGTCGGGCGCGCAGGCCGCGACCCGGCCCCGACCGCCGCGACCCCACGCGGCGCCGATGTCGCTCGCATCCAGGCGCAGCGCCGGTGCCCCGGCGCCCACGCCGAGGAGTCGAACCGGCGATCCCGCCGCGGGGATTTCGGGCATCTGCGCGTCCTCCGGCCGGGATATACGACGGCCGAGCCTACCGAAGGGGGTTCACCCGGCTCTGGGTCCGGTGTCGCCCAGGAGGTCGTGCGGGTCGGTGAAGTGATCGGCGACGGCGAAGCCGTTCGGGTCGAGCGGCGCGTCGCCGCGCGTGACGACCACTTGGCTCTCGTCGATGAACACGTCGGCGATCACGTCGCTCGCGCACGCGCGCACGAGCACCAGTTGCAGCACGAACGCCTCGAGCGATACCGGCCGCACGTTGTCACGGAAGTAGTCGCGTACTGATGGGTCGCCGTCGGCCTGCGTGCCGGTCGGCGCCGAATGGGCGAGCGCGTAGGTGAGCCGCAGCTGCCAGTTCCAGTCTTCGATCACGTAGACGCCGCCCGGCCGGATGCGCGGGAACAAGGTCTCGAACGAGGCGCGCGTCTCCTCGAACAGGTGCGACGCGTCGTCGATGACGAGATCGATCGGGTCGCTTCCGAAATCGGCGGCGACGATCCCGCGGAGGGCGTCACGGTCACCCTGATCCACGCCGTAGTGCGCGGAGATCGGGAGGGCGCGCGCGGCGACCAACGAGTCGAGGGCCGCAACGGGCGCCGGGTCCCGCTCGATCGCGACGAGCTTCTCGGGCTGAGCGACCAACGCGAGCAAGGCCGCGCTGCCGCCCGAGGCGATGCCGACCTCGACGATCCGCGCCGGCCGCACCCGGTGCAGGAGCGCGACCGTCGCATCCACCAACCGCCGCGGCTTGCGGATGCAGAAAGCGTCGTCGGTGGACTCGCCGTGCGAGCTGATGAACGAGACGCCGTCGACGTCGAAACGATCGTCGGCCCGCCAGGTCAATTCCATTCGGAACGACGCTAACCGAGACGGTGTTTTCCCGACGCGAACGCTTGCCGCGCGATTGCCTCGGTCTGCTCACGGATCTCGTGTCGACCGTCGTCGGTTTGCATGCGGTCGAGCAGGAGCGAGAGCTCGGGCCGGCGGGCGAGCCGATCGATCGGCACCACGACCGCGAGCCCCACGTGGAAGTCGAGCACGACCGAACGGAACTCCGAGGCGTGGCCGTCGAGGAAGTCTTCGAGCGCGGTGCGGACGCCGTTGCGCTGCCCGCCTTCGTGCTCGGCGTTCCACACGTGCGCGTTGAGCCCGCCCTGCGCGCACAAACCGGTGTTCCCGCGCTCGAGGCCGAGCTGCGCGTTCGGTTGGCGGAACTGCTCCGGAATCTGCTCGGGGGCGTAGTAGCCGTCGCGCCGGCCGTACGGCCAGGAGACGTCGTGGAGGACGAAGACCGGCGGCACCTGTTGCGCGTCGCCGGCCTGCGACTCGAGGATTCCCAGCTCGTTGTAGACCGTGTACCAGTTGTGATCGCCGTCGATGAGCGCGACGTCGACCGGTTCCAGCGTTGGCAGCACGTTCAGGCTGGTGTCGCCGTGGAACACGTATTCGCCGCGGAAGCGGCGTTCGTGCTCGGCGGGATCGAACTGGGGTACGGGATCGATCACGTGCAGGCGCACGTCGGCGTCGAGGGAGCCGAGGAGCGACGTGGTCGTGTCGCCGCGCAGCGCGCCGATCTCCACGACGCGGGATGGCCCGACCGCGCGTACCAGCGGCGCGATGACGATCTCCCAGAAAGGAAAGATGACTGCCCTCTCACCTGGATGCCTGCTGGAGGCGGCGGCGGGAATCGAACCCGCGTGCAAGGTTTTGCAAACCTCTGCCTGAGCCACTCGGCTACGCCGCCGGAAGCCCGCCAGACTAGTCGGCGCACATTCGTTAGCGTCGCCGAATGAGCGCTTTCGACGTCGAACGGATGGCTCCGGGGGAGGCGAGCGCGGCGGTCGTGACGCTCGCCCGTTCGTTTCACGACGACCCGCTCTTCAACTTCCTCGTCCCGGATCATCTGAGCCAAGCGCGCGCCACGCTCACCTTCATGCGTTCGGGCATTGCCGACGCCCTGCCCTTCGGTGAGATCTGGGTCGCCCGGGCCGGGTCCGCTCTCGCCGGTGTCGCCGCGTGGCTCCCGCCGGGTCGCTATCCGCGTGGCGCTCGGCGGGAGGCGCAATACATCTCGCGTGACATGCGGTCGGTGGTTCGACTGGGTCGACGCTTTCTCATCGGTACGCGTTTGCAATCCGCGATGCAGCGAGCACACCACCGGGAGGAGGTACCCCACTGGTACCTCATGCTCCTCGGTGCCGATCCGGTGTTCCGTCGCCAAGGCGCGGGTACCGCCCTCCTCGCGCCGGTGCTCGCGCGTTGCGACACCGACGGGGCGCCCGCGTACCTCGAGACGCAGAAGGAGGAGAACGTGTCGTGGTACCACCGGTTCGGATTCGCGGTGGTGGAGGAGCTCTCGGTACGCGGCGCGCCTCCGATGTGGACGATGCGCCGCGAGCC
>JBBQER010000092.1:0-14847 GCA_038320885.1 Acidimicrobiia bacterium | reverse complement strand
GGTAACAATGGCAGACATGGCCATACCCGGCGAGGTGGAGATCGTCGAAGACGTCGCGGCCGCGTTCGCGCGGCTCATCGCAGCCGTTGCGCCGCGATCGGTCGCGCTCTCGGGCGGCGAGACCGCCGAGGAGTGTTACGCGGCCGTACGCGCGCTCGCGCCCGACTGGTCGGGAGTCGACGTGTTCTTCGGCGACGAACGATTCGTGCCGTCGACCGATCCGGATTCGAACGAGGGCCTGGCCCGCCGGGCCTTGCTCGAACACGTGCGCCCGCACGCGATCCACTCCATGTTCCGGCCCGGACCGATCGACGACGCGGCGCGCGCCTACGACGATCTCGTCCGCGCCTCGCCGCCGATCGACCTCGTGCACCTCGGCCTCGGCCCCGACGGTCATACCGCGTCGCTCTTTCCCGCCAGCCCGACGCTCCGCGAGACCGAGCGCTTCGTGGTCCCCGCCGGCGACTCGGCGCATCCTCACCCGCGGCTCACCTTCACGTACCCCGCGATCGCCCGGGGCCGCCTCGTGGTCGTCACCGTCGCGGGTGCCGGGAAGCGTGACGCGGTCGAACGTATCCGGGCGGGCGAGGATCTTCCGGCCGCGCACATCCGTGGCGATCGGGTGCTCTGGTTGGGCGACCGAGCCGCGCTCGGCGCGCACTAAGGTCCCGCCATGAGTCAGGGCCGCGAGGTGCTGGAGCTTCCACTCGCAGAGCTCATGACCGCGGCCGCACGCAAGCGCGATGCGCGATTCGGCACGCGGGTCACGTTCTCGCCGAAGGTGTTCATCCCGCTGACGATGCTGTGCCGCGACCGGTGCGGGTACTGCACCTTCGCCAAGGCGCCCGCCCGCGTGAGCGCGCCGTATCTCACGCTCGACGAGGTTCTCGCGATCGCGCGGCGGGGCGCGGAGTTGGGCTGTCACGAAGCGCTCTTCACACTCGGCGAAGGGCCCGAGGAGCGGTACCCGCAAGCGGCGGCGTGGCTCGAAGAGCATGGTTATTCGTCGACGGTCGACTATCTCGTGGCCGCCGCAAGGCTCGTGCTCGAAGAGACCGGCCTGCTCCCGCACGCCAACGCCGGCGCACTCTCGCAACCCGATCTCGAACGGCTACGCGTGGTGAGTCCCTCGCAGGGGATGATGATCGAGACGCTGGCGGCGCGTCTCGGCGAGCCCGGTGGCCCGCACTACGGCGCCCCCGACAAGACACCGGCGCGCAGGCTCGCGACGCTCGAAGCGGCCGGCCGCGCTCGCGTGTCGTTTACGACGGGAATCCTGGTGGGGATCGGCGAGACCCGCGAGGAGCGGGTCGATGCGCTGCTGGCGATCGCCGAAGCGCACCGGCGTCACGGTCATGTGCAGGAAGTGATCGTCCAGAACTTCCTGCCCAAGCCGGGAACCTCGATGCACCGAGCGGCAGCGTGCCCGCCCGACGAGTTGCTCTGGTCGATCGCGGCCGCGCGCCTCCTGCTTCCCGACGACGTGCACCTCCAGGCACCGCCGAACCTGAGCGACGACCTCGGTCCCCTTCTCGCGGCCGGCATCGACGATTGGGGCGGTGTCTCCCCCGTCACGATCGATCACGTGAATCCCGAGCGGCCGTGGCCCGCGCTCGAGCGGCTCGGTGCGGCGACCGAAGCGAACGGTCACGTGCTCGCGCCGCGGCTCACGATCTATCCCGAGTTCGCGCGCGATCCCGAGACCTGGCTCGACGCCGCGCTCCGAACGCCGGTGCTCGTGGCGTCGGATTCCGAAGGCCTGGCCCGCGACGGCGAGTGGTGCCCCGGACGCGACGATGTCACGCCGCCCGGACTGTTGGCCTCGTCATTCCCGGCCGCCGTCGCGCGCGCCGGCAGCGCGGTGGGCGAGGTGCTCGACGGCGTGCTCGCGGGCGAGGAAGTCGGCATTGACGAGATCGTCACGTTGTTGTCGGCGCGTGGTTCGGAGGTCGTCCGGCTCGCGACGGTTGCCGACGGGTTGCGGCAGGAGATCGTCGGCGACGAGATCACCTTCGTCCGCAACCGCAACATCAACTACACCAACGTGTGCACGTTCAAGTGCCGCTTCTGCGCGTTCTCGAAGGGCCCGCTGTCGCTGAACCTGCGCGGGCAGCCGTACCTTCTCGAGTTGGAGGAGATGCAGCGGCGCGTCGTGGAGGCCGTCGAGTGCGGCGCGACGGAGGTGTGCCTCCAGGGCGGGATCCATCCCGACTTCGACGGCGACTACTACATCGACGTGGCGCGGGCCGTGAAGGCGGTGGCGCCGCAGATCCACGTGCACGGGTTCACCGCGCTCGAAGTGACCGAAGGCGCGCGGCGGCTCGAGATGCCGCTCGCCGAGTACCTGACGCGGCTCAAGGCTGCCGGCCTCGCCACGCTGCCCGGGACCGCCGCCGAAATCCTCGACGACGAGGTTCGGGCGATCATCTGTCCCGACAAGGTGAACACCGACGAATGGCTCGATGCGCACCGCACCGCGCACTCCGTCGGCCTGCGCTCGAACGTCACGATCATGTTCGGGACCGTTGAACGGCCCGTTCACGTGGCCCGTCACCTCGTGCGGTCGCGTGCGCTCCAAAAGGAGACCGGTGGGTTCACCGAGTTCGTCCCGCTCCCCTTCGTGCACATGGCGACGCCGATCTTCCTCCAGGGACGCGCGCGCCGCGGCCCGACGTTCCGGGAGGTGTTGTTGATGCACGCCGTCGGCCGCATCGCGTACCGCGGTTGGATCGACAACATCCAGGCGTCCTGGGTGAAGTGCGGGGTGGTCGGCGCGCGGCAGATCCTGCAAGCCGGTGCCAACGATCTCGGGGGCACGCTCATGGACGAGAACATCTCGCGCGCCGCGGGTGCGAGTCATGGTCAGGAGCTCGACGAGTCGGAGCTGCGCCAGATCGTCGAACCACTCGGCCGGCCACTCGTGCAGCGCACGACCCTCTACGGCCGCACGCAGACCGTCGGGAAGCGCTTGCGGCCGCCCGAAGATCACTCGCACGGCGACGCCGCTCACGGTGATGGGGGCGATACGCCGGTCGTGCTGCTCGGAGCCCGCCGGTGACCACGTCCGCGAACGTCGACGTGGTCGCGCTCGGGCACCCACTCGTCGACGTGCTCACCCACGAGACCGACGACGTCGTCGCCCGCTCCGGCGTGGAGCGGGGTGCGATGACGATGGTCGACGCGGCGCGATCGGACGAGATCTATGCGCAGCTCGGTCCGGCCCAGGAGACCTCGGGCGGCTCGGCCGCGAACACCGCGGTTGGTGTCGCGTCGTTCGGCGGGACGGCCGCGTTCATCGGACGGATCGCCGACGACGCGTTCGGCAAGGTCTTCGCCCACGACCTGCGCGCCGCGGGCGTGGGGTTCGACGTGGCGCCCGCGACCGACGGATCGCCCACCGGCCGCTGCCTCGTTATCGTCGCCGCCGACGCGGAGCGCACGATGTGCACCTACCTGGGTGCGGGCGCCGAGATCGACGTCGAAGACGTCGATGCCGACCGCATCGCGGGCGCCGCCGTCACCTACCTCGAGGGGTACCTCTGGGACGGGCCCGAGGCCAAGGACGCGATTCGCCGCGCCGCGACGCTCGCACAAGCGGCGGGCCGCAGAGTCGCGTTCACTCTCTCCGATCCGTTCTGCGTGGAGCGCCACCGCGACGAGTTCCGTGCGTTGGTCGCTTCGAGCATCGACGTGCTCTTCGCCAACGAGGACGAGATCACGATGCTCTACCAAGTCGACGCGTTCGACGACGCGGCGCGCCTGGTCGCCGAGGACTGTGAGATCGCCGTCCTCACGCGCGGCGCCAAGGGATCGGTCATGGTGAGCGGGAGCAAACGCCACGAGATCGCCGCGGTTCCGATCGAGCGACTGGTCGACACGACCGGCGCCGGCGACTGGTACGCAGCCGGGTTCCTCTACGGCCTCACGCACGGTCACGACCTCGAGACCTGCGGCAATCTCGGTGCACTCGGCGCGGCGGAGGTGATCTCGCACCTCGGCGCCCGTCCGGAGGCGCCGCTCGCCGAGCGCGCGCGCCGGCTCCTCGGCTGATGGCGCGGCTCCCCCGCTACCGCACCGGCGATCCCGAGCTCGATCAGCGGCTGGCCGACCTCATCGCCGGTCTCGGCGACATCCACGACTCCGATCTGGTGTTCGAGTTGATGGTCTCGGCCGTGCGGCTGGCCCGCGAACGCGTGTCACGCGGCGACCTCAAGATGGCGAACGCCGCGCTGAAGGAGATGCGGTACGGCTTCACGGTCTTCGAGCCCTACCGCTCGGCCCGCAAAGCCGCGATCTTCGGCTCCGCCCGCACCACGCGCGACGACCCGCTCTACGAACAGACGGTCGCGCTCGCCCGCGAGCTCGCCGCCGTCGACTGGATGGTCATCACCGGCGCGGGTCCCGGGATCATGGAGGCCGGCATCGAAGGTGCGGGCGCGGCCAACAGCTTCGGCGTGAGCATCCGGTTGCCGTTCGAAGCCGCGACCACCCAATTCCTCGCCGACGACCCGAAGCTTGTGAACTTCCGGTACTTCTTCACGCGCAAGGTGACGTTCGTCAAAGAAGCACACGCGTTCATCCTCTTGCCGGGTGGCTTCGGCACGCTCGACGAGGCGTTCGAGCTCCTCACCCTGGTGCAGACGGGCAAGTCGGTACCGGCGCCGATCGTGCTGCTCGACGTTCCCGGTGGGACCTATTGGCAGACATGGATGGAGTTCGTGAAGCGCGAGCTCCAGGACAACAACTACATCTCGCCCCAGGACTTCGAGCTCTATGTGATCACCGACGACGTGCACGTCGCGCTCGAAGAGGTCGTGGCCTTCTATCGCAACTATCACTCTCTACGTTTCGTAGACGGTGACCTCGTGCTGCGCATGCAGTCGCTGCCGTCGGAGGCGGAGATTACCGCGCTCAACAACGACTTCGCCGACATCGTCACGAGCGGCGAGATCGCGCCCGGTCCCACGAGCAAGGCCGAGATCGCCGATCGTGACGTTCCCGACCTGGCGCGATTGCGGCTGCGCTTCGATCGCCATTCCTACGCTCGCCTGCACACGCTCATCCGGCGCCTGAACCAGGCGGTCTGACCGCCGGGGGGTTGCTAGCACCCTGGTGGTCGCGATCTCGACGTGTAGCTTCTCCCTGCACTGGGCACAGATGTGCCTGCACGCTGTCCAATCACGGACGAGATGGAGGAATCATGCGAAAGAGGCACCTTTTCGCGACGGCGGCGCTCGTCCTCGCGGTGACCTGCGGCTTGGCAGTCCCGGCCAGCGCGCACAGCCGACATGACGCACACCACGAGCACGACGGCGATCACGACGGCGATCACGACGGCGAGGTCACGGTCGTCGCCGACCATTTGAACAACCCGCGGCAACTCGCGGTCCACGACGGCGCGATCTATGTCGCCGAAGCGGGAACCGGGGGCGACATCTGCCCGCCGGGAGCCGGCGGCGCCTGCCTCGGATTCACCGGGTCGGTGACGCGGGTGAAAGACCACCACGCGGAGCGGATCCAGACCGGTTTGCTCTCGGTGGCCAGCCCCGAAGGTGACACCGTCGGGGTCGACGCGCTGGCGTTCCGCGGCGACAAGCTCTTCGGTGTCATGACGGGAACGTGCGCGGTCGACCCGTCCACGTTGCCGCCCGAGATCGCGGCTCAGCTCGGGAAGGTGCTCCGGCTCCGTGGCGGCACCGACGTGCACGCGATCCGCGATCCGCAGCGCTTCGAATGCTCGAAGAACCCCGATGGCCAGGACGTCGACACCGACCCCTACGGCCTCGCGATGACCGATCACAACGTCTTCGTCGCGGACGCCGCGGGCAACGACGTCGTGAAGTTCGAGGTCGGCGAGGCGCCGAAGGCCTTCGTGCTGTCGAAGACCGCGCAGCCGGTCCCGACGTCACTGGCGTGGGGTCCTGACGGCAACCTCTACATCGGGACGCTCAACTTCGAAGGCGGTCCCGGTGGCGCGAGCGTCTACCGGCTGAACTATCGCACCGGAGAGCTCTCGGTATACGCGACCGGCTTGACCGCGATCACGTCGCTGGCCTTCGGCGAGCACGGTCGGCTCTACGTCACGGAGTGGACGACCGGCTTCGGCCCGACCGGTCCGCTGCCCGACGGTGACGTCATCTCCATCCCTTGGGGCGGCGGACTCGACGGCCGCAAGGTCATCGGTACCGGTTCGTTGCACTTCCCCACCGGCGTCGCGATTGTCCACGACGACGTCTACGTGTCGAACTGGGGCATCGCCACCGGCGAAGACGGTCCGTTCGGGCCGGGCAACCACGGCCAGTTGGTGAAGATCAGTCAGTGAACGAACGGGGCGTGAGCGCGCCGATCGCCTTGGCGACGGCGCGCCGCGCCTGTTCGAGCCGTTTCTCGTCCTGGTTCGCGGCCTTGCCTGCGTCGCTTTCGGGATCGCGTGCGCGCTCCCGCAGGCGGTCGTAGGCGAGGTCGCGCAGCTCCTCTTCGATGGCGGCGAGCCGGTCAGTAATTGCTTCGTAACGCTCGTCCTCCACCCGTGTTCTCCTTCTCTATTTCTACGGTCGGATTCGCACCGCGGAGGGCGGCTGACGCCGCCGAGAGCGCCGCGACTCCTCCAGGATCGCTTCGTAACGCTCATCCTCCACTGTTACGACTGCTCCTTCTCTCGCAAGACGTCCGCCAAGAGGTCGGCGGGGTGGCGAACGTCGAGACCGGCCTGGCGCAGGTGCAGCATGCATCCCGGGTTGGCCGACACGACGATCGCGCCGGGATCGGCTCTGCGGAGCGCCGCGGCCTTGCGCGCTCGGATCTCGCCGGCAAGCCCGGGTTGGAGTACCGCGTAGGCGCCGCCCGCGCCGCAGCACAGTCCGTCGTCGTCGGTCTCGACCAACGTGTACGCCGGCGCGAGCACCGTTCGCACGGCGCCGTGGGCGCGTTGCACGTGCCGCAGATGGCAGGGGTCCTGCACGACGACGGTTGTCGACGTCGATTCGACGGCGGGAACGCCCTCGTCGACGACCCACTCCGAGAAATCCCGGATGCGCGCGCTGAACGCCTGCGCCTCGGGGGTGCCGAGGATGCGGCCGTAGTCCTTCATGACCGCGCCGCACCCGGCGCTGTTCACGACGATCGGTGCGCGCCCCGGCATCGATGAGATCACCCGGCGCGCCAAGCGCTCGACTTCCCGGGTGCGGCCGCCATGCACATGCAACGCGCCGCAGCAATCGCCTCCCCGTCCAGGGCGGGCGACCTCGGCGGCGGCGGCGCGCATCACGCGCACCGTCGAACGGTGGGTGTCGCGGAGCCACGCGTCCATCACGCAGCCGGTGAAGCACCAGGCCGACGGGTCGCCGCCGCAGGGCGCGTCGACCGGCGTTGCGAGCGATCGGGCCGACAGCTTAGGTAGCCCGAACCGGCGGGGCAGGACGCGGAGTCGTTGGAGCGCCCAGGCCGCCCAGGTCGCCGCGAGCAGGAGCCAATGGACCGGCAGCAGCAACCGGTACGCGACCCATTCGGCGGCGCGTCTCGTCCACGGGGTGCCGTCGCCGCGATCGTGCAACGCCGACCGGGTCGCCTCCATGAGGTGGCCGAACTGCACCGACGACGGGCAGGCCGGTTCGCACCCCCGACACTGCACGCACTCGTTCATGGCGGTCTCGAAGGCGGCGTCGATCGGCGCTCCTTCCATCTCGACCATGCGCATCGCGGCAATACGACCGCGTGGAGACGCGATCTCCAGCCCCGTGACCCGGTAGGTCGGGCAATGCGGCAGGCACAATCCGCACGAGACGCAGGAGACGAGCTCGGTCTCGTCGAGATGCAGCCGACCGGATCCGCTCATAGCGGCAAGCGTCCGGAATTGAGCTTGCCGGCCGGGTCGAAGGCGGCTTTCACCCGGCGCATCAACGCCGCGTTCGGGAGCTCGCACCCGAACCCGTCGAGACCCACCCCGCCCGACTCGCGCAACAGCCAGCCGCCGTGCGCGTGCGCAACGCTCCGGGCGTTCGCGAGCACCGCGGCGTCGTCGCCGGCGACGTGCACCGTGCCCACCCCGATCTCCGCGCACCACCGCGCACCGGCTATTTCGTCGAGCGCGCCACCGACGGCGTCGAGCGCGCCCGGTGCAACCGAGATGCGGCCGCGATGCGCGCCGACCGGCAGTGTCGGTGGGTCAACCGCGGACAAGCCGCGCGCCTGGGCGTCGACGTCGGCGGCGACTCCTTCGAGGAACACGTGCGTGGTCGTGCCGTCCCAGAGCATCGACGCCGCGCGATAGAACTCCGGGCGAGCCTCGTCGGTCGGGACGTCGACGCGGAACCACTGCGCGCGCTCGGCTCGCGGCCGGCACCGCAGCGTCACCTGCACCAGCACGCCGAGTGTCCCGAACGATCCCACCAACAACCGCGGCAGGTCGTAGCCGGTGACGTTCTTGACAGTTTGCCCGCCGCCTTTCACCAGCTTCCCGTCGGCGGTGACGAAGCGGACCTCGAGCACGTGTTCACGCAGCGGGCCGTGGCGCAGCCGGCGAATACCCGAGAGGCCGCAGGCGACGATGCCGCCGATCGTCGCGGCATGGTCGCGGGGATCGAGCGTGCACTCCTGGCCGTGCTCCGCGAGCGCGGCGTCGAGCGTCGCGAACGAGGTGCCGACGCCGACCGTGATGGTGAGGTCCTCGGGTTCGTAGCGCAGCACGCCGGTCGGAGCCGCGACCTGGATGCCCGGGGCGCTCGGGTTGCCGACCTCCCAATGCGTGCGCGCGCCGACGGGCACCACCGATTCGGCCCCGGCGATCGCCGCCGCCAACCCCTCGATCGCACCCGCGTCGAGCCCGATCAGATCCACGTGCCCTCCGGGACGCGTTGCAGCTCGCCGCACCGGCTCCCACGCGGCAGCACCTTGAACGGGTTCGCGGCGCCGTCGGGATCGAAGGCGTCGCGCAGCCGCGCCTGGGCGTCGAGGTCGTCTTCGGTGAACATGAGCGGCATCAGATCGCGCTTCTCGATCCCCACCCCGTGCTCGCCGGTGAGTACCCCGCCCGCGTCGATGCACGTCGTCAGGATCTCGTTGCCCGCTTCGTACACGCGCTCCCACACGCCCGGTTCGCGACGGTCGAAGACGATGAGCGGGTGCAGGTTGCCGTCGCCGGCGTGGAACACGTTCATCGTGATGAGCTCGTGCGCGTCGGCGATCTCGTACACGCGCCGGAGTACCTCGACCAGCCGGGTGCGAGGTACGACCGCGTCGTGCAGGTAGTAGTCGGGCGCAATGCGGGCGATCGCGCCGAACGCCGACTTGCGCCCCTTCCACAGCAGCGCGCGCTCGGCGTCGTCGGCGGCGACGCGCACACTCACCGCGCCGTGCCCGCGTGCGATCTCGCGAATCGCCTCGACCTGCGCGTCGACCCCACCGGCGAGCCCGTCGACCTCGACGAGCAAGACGGCTTCGGCGTCTCTCGGGTAACCGGCGCCCACGAAGTCTTCGACCGCGCGCGTGATACGGGCGTCCATCATCTCGAGCGCGGCGGGCAGCACGCCGCCGGCGATCGTCCCGGTGACGGTCGACGACGCCGCGTCGATCGAGTCGAAGGCGCACAGCATCGTTGCCACCGCGGGCGGGTCGGGGGTGAGCCGGACCGCGACGCGAGTGGCGATGCCCATCGTGCCTTCGGAGCCGACGAAGCAGCCCCGCAGGTCGTAGCCGGGAACATCGGGTGCCAGCCCGCCCAACCGGGCGATCTCACCGTCGGCGAGCACGGCGTCGATGGCGAGCACATGGGCGGAGGTGACGCCGGAAGCGAGGCAGTGCGGGCCGCCCGCATTGGTCGCGACGTTGCCGCCGATGGTGCAGGCCTGTTGCGACGACGGGTCGGGGGCGTAGTGCAGACCGAGGTGGGAGACGGCGCGCGTGAGATCGAGATTGAGCACACCGGGCTCGACCCACGCGACGCGCGACCGCGGATCGACCTCGAGCACGCGGTTCATCCTGGTCGTGACGATCACCACGGGATCACCGAGCGGGGTCGCGCCGCCGGCGAGACCGGTGCCACTCCCGCGAGCTACGAACGGCCGGCCGTGGCTGCGCGCGATGCGTACCGCGGCGGCGACTTCGTCCGCTGATCGCGGCCAGCAGACAGCGACCGCCTGACCTTCGCTCACACCCGCGTCACGTCCGTACAACGCGAGCTCGAGGGGTTCGGCACTCGCACCGGCCGGACCGAGCGTGTCGCGGAGGTCAGCCAGCAGCGCGTTCTGGTGTCCGATCCGCGCAGCCTACCGAGCAGAGCGCCGGTCCCGTATCGGAGCAGTCGTGGTGACTACGCTCGCACGTCATGACGGCTCCTTCGCGTGAGTGGGTGACGATTCCCGTCCCCGGCAAAGAACGCAAGCAGTGGCAGATCGACGTGACGTTCCTCATGTCGTCGTGGCGTTGCATCTTCGGGCAGGGCTGCCAGGGCGTGCTGACCGAACCCGCGCCCGAGCTCGTCGAGGGCTGCTGCTCCTACGGCGCGCACGAGTCGGATGAGAAGGTGAAGGAAAAGGTCGAGAAGCTCGCGAAGAAGCTCGGCGACGACGAGTGGCAGTTCAAGTCGATCGGGTTGAAGCGGGGCGTTTGGAAGAAGGTCGACAAGGACGAGTGGCAAACCCGGCTCCACAAGGATGCCTGCGTGTTCCTCAACCGGTCCGACTTCGAGGCGGGGCCCGGCTGCGCGTTGCATCTGCACGCGATGAACACGGGAAAGCATTTCGCCGAGACCAAGCCAACGGTGTGTTGGCAGCTGCCGCTGCGATCGTTCGACCGTGACGAGGAAGACGACGATTCGGTCACGTCAGTGCTCACCGAGTTCGGCCGCGAGGGTTGGGGCGAGGGCGGCGAGGAGTTCGCGTGGTGGTGCACCGAAGCCGCCGAGGCGTTCACGGCGCACGAACCCGTCTACCGCACCATGGAGACCGAGCTCCGGCTGATGGTCGGCGACGACGTCTACGAAGAGATCGTGAAGTACTGCGACTCGCGTCTCGAAGCGGGTCCGCTCCCGTTGGCGCATCCGGCGCAGGTGAAGGTGCCGCTCGGGCGGACTCGCATCCGCAGGCCGTAGCTCATGGTCGGCGCCGGGGGCGCGCCAACCGGCGCAAGTGATCTACTCGACGATCTCACGGCCGAGCAGCGGGAGCTCCAGGAGCGACTCGGCGCGATCGATCGCGACGTGTGGCTGCAACCCACGCCGGCGCGCGGCTGGGATGTGCGCGACACGGTCGCGCATCTCGCCGATACCGATGAGATGGCGATTGCAACCGCGACGGGCACGCCGGGATCGATCAGGGAACGGGCCGAAACCGCGGCTTCCGGCGAGGACCTGACGTACCAAGGGGTATTGCACGGCCGCCGGCGGAGCGGATCCGAGGTGCTGGAGTGGTGGGAGTCGACAACCGCCGCGGCCCGCGAGATGTTCGAGGCCCTCGATCCGAACGTGCGCGTCCCGTGGGGCATCGGGATGCGCGCCCCGTCGCTCATCACCGCTCGGCTCATGGAAACCTGGGCCCACGGGCTCGACGTGTCGGCCGCGATCGGCGTACAGCCCGTCGACACCGACCGACTCGCGCACGTGGCGTGGCTCGCGACGCGAGCGCTGCCCTACGCCTACACGCTGGCCGGGCGCGATGCCCCACCCGATCCGTTGCGGGTCGAGCTCACCCTGCCGTCGGGAGCCGTTTGGACAACCGGGCCCGCCGATGCAACGAGTCGGATCACCGGACCGGCCGGTGAGTACTGCCGCGTGTTCGTGCACCGGTTGCCGCCCGGCGACGCGCGTGGTCTGCGGGCCGAGGGTCCGGCGGCGACGAGCGCGCTGTCGGTCGCGAGGGCGTTCCTGTGACGACGAGAGGAGAGTCCGGCCCATGCCGTTGTTCTCGTTCGAGGGGCTGAAGCCGCGGATTCATCCTTCGGCATTCGTCGCGCCCACCGCGACGCTGGTGGGTGACGTGATCGTCGAGGAGCACGCGTCGGTCTGGTACGGCGTGGTCATTCGCGCCGACTACGCGCCGGTGATCGTGCGCAAGCGCGCCAACGTGCAGGACAACGCAGTCATACACGGCCCGCCCGGGCTCACGACCGACGTTGGCGAAGGCGTGACGATCGGACACAACTGCGTCGTGCACGGTGCGATACTCGAGCGCCAGTGCATCATCGCCAACGGCTCGGTCGTGCTCGACGGCGCGACCGTCGGTGCCCGGGCCCTCGTCGCCGCGGGTTCGGTCGTCGCGGCCGGGATGTCGATTCCGGCGGGCATGCTCGCCGCGGGCTCTCCGGCCTCGGTGCGGCGTCCGGTGAAGGGCAGCGGCGCCGAAACGTGGGTCGATACGAACCCGGGTGCGTACGTGGAGCTCGGTCAGCGCCACCGGCGCGGCCTCGCATTCGTCGACCCCGAGGAACCGGAATGACGAAGACTCAGAGGTAGAGACCCGACTGGCCTTCGGCGCGGGTGGATGCGATCGCGTGCACATCACGCTCCCGCAGTATCAAGTACTCCTCGCCGCGGATCTCCACTTCGAAGCCGGTGTCCGGTGAGAACAGCACGCGATCCGTGGGCTCGATCGTCCGCACCGTCGGCCCGGCCGCAACGACCTCGGCCCACACGAGACGACGATCGACATTCGCCGTCGCCGGGATGAGGATCCCCGCTCGTGACTTGCGGTCGCCGGTCTCGGCCGTGGGTGCCAGGAGGAGCCGGTCGGCCGTCATGCGGATGGCCTGTTTGACCTCGTCGTGTGCATCGTCGTGGGCATCGGCGGCCATGAGAGTGTCAGGATATCGACGGTTCGATCCGGCCTCCCACCGGGATGCGTGGGTAGCCTCACGCCGATGACGCGTCGCCGCCCGTCCATGTTCGTCGTCGTCGCGCTCGCGTTCGCCGGCCTCGGCGCGTGCGGGGGCGGCAGCGGGGCGAAGTGCCCGGCCAAGGTCGACGCCAAGACCGTGACCGGCGGCGCGATCACCGTGTGCGCGTCCGATATCAAGTTCGACGTGGCGACCATCAAGGCGCAACCGGGCCCGCTGAAGGTCACGCTCGAGAACGACGGCGCGATCTACCACACGTTCCGGATCGTCGACGCCAACTTCGAGCTCAAGGCCAACGGCGGCAAGACGGATTCCGGCACCGTCACGCTCTCGAAGGGAACCTACGACTTCGACTGCACGGTCTCCGGCCACGCCGCGGCCGGGATGAAGGGCAAGATCGAGGTCGGATGACGACAATCGCCGACTCCCCACGCTCTGCCGACATGGTTCGGTCCGCGGTGCCGCTCCACGGGCGCCGTCCGCTCTCGGCAACGTTGGGCGCGTACATCCGACTGACGAAGCCTCGAGTCATCGAGCTGCTGCTCGTCACCGCGGTGCCGCCCATGCTGCTCGCCCAACAGGGCTGGCCGTCGTTCGAGTTGATCGCGGCGGTGGTGGTGGGCGGCGCGATGGCTGCCGGCGGCGCGAACACCATCAACTGCTGGATCGAGCGCGATCGCGACCAGCTCATGCGGCGCACACTCTCCCGCCCGCTCCCCCGGGGCGAAATCGTCCCGTCGCGTGCGCTCGCGTTCGGCATCGCCTTGAACGTGGTCGCGTTCGTCCTGCTGGTCACCACGGTCAACCTGCTCGCGGCCGCGCTCACGCTGTCGGCAACCCTGTTCTACGTGTTCGTCTACACGCTGTGGCTCAAGCCGCGGACGGTGCAGAACATCGTGATCGGCGGCGCGGCGGGGGCCGTTCCCGCGCTCGTCGGATGGGCCGCGGTGCGCGGCAGTCTCGCCTCGCCCGCATGGCTCCTCTTCGCGGTCGTGTTCTTCTGGACGCCCGCGCACTTCTGGGCGCTCGCGCTGAAGTACCGCGACGACTACGCCGCGGCGGGCATCCCGATGCTGCCGGTCGTGCGGGGCATCGAGGAGACGACGCGCCAGATCGCGGCGTACGCCATGGTGACGGTCGCGGTCACGTTCGCAATGCCGCTCACCGGCCAGGTCGGTCGCTTCTACGCGATCTCGGTGTTCGTGCTCGGCGCGCTCTTCGTCGTCCGGGCGCTCGGACTCATGCGCACACCGACCCCGCAGGCGGCCATCAAGTTCTTCGCGTGGTCGAACGTGTACCTGATGCTGGTGTTCGTCGCGGTTGCGGTCGACGCGCTCGTCCGGTAGCTCGTCGGGCGAGGGAGGCTCGCGCCCGTCGCGTACCGCGATCTCGATCCTCGTCTTCGTCTCCCTCGCCGTCCCCGCGGCGGCGCTCGCGCTCATCGCCTCGCACGACGACCGCGGCCGTCCGACCGCGACGACGCGGGCGACCGCGGTCGAGCCGATCGACTCGCACAAGGCGCGGGTGGGCAGTATCGCTCCCGACTTCACCCTGCCCACGACGGACGGGAAGACCGTCACGCTCTCGGCCCTGCGGGGCCGCCCCGTGGTGGTGGTGTTCTTCGCGTCGTGGTGCCATCCGTGCGAGGAAGAGCTGCCGGTGCTCGAGCAGTTCCGGCGTGAGCGCGATGCGCTCCAGGTCGTCGGCGTGAGCTACCAGGATCTCAACTCCGACAGCGTGGCGTTCGTGCGCCGGCTGCGCGTGACGTTTCCCGCCCTCCTCGACGCGCCCGATGCTCCGGTCGCGCAGCAGTACGGCGTGCGCGGCATCCCGCAGACGGTCTTCGTCGATGCTCGCGGTGTCGTCCGCGGTCGCATCTACGGCGAGACGAGCCGGACTGCATTGCAAACGGCGATCGGTGACCTCCTGGCCGGGAGAAACATTCGCCCGGTGTGAGCGGCGCCCGGTGTGAGCGGCGCCCGGTGTGAGCGGCGCCCGGTGTGAGCGGCGCCCGGTGTGAGC
>JBBQER010000091.1:0-16092 GCA_038320885.1 Acidimicrobiia bacterium | reverse complement strand
CTGGTCCCACCCTTCGGGCAGGGCTTCGCCCCGCACGAGCGCGCCCGCGACACTCGCGTCGATCGTTCCGTCGCGGTCGAACAGGCTCGTGACGTTCGACGCGGCGTCGTCGCTGCGCCGCTGGTACGAACGGATCGCCGCGGTCTTGTAACGCCCGATGAGCAGGTCGAGAAACCGCTGCGCGAGTTGGGGGCGCTGCTCGTTGTGCGTGCCGCGCCGGCGTTGCACCGCTTCCACGAGTCGTGCGGTCTCGCGCCGGCGCACGCGGAGTTGGAGCCCGTCGATCACGAACGTGAAGTCGTGGCGTAGCGGCCGCTCGCGGTCGGCGACCGCTTTCTCGATCACTCGCACCATGCGCGGGTCGCCCTTGAGCGCCGCGGTCGGGTCGGGATCGGTCGCCCGCACGCGCACGCTCGGGCGCAGTCCGGCGATTGTCGAGAGCCGCACGTCCTGCTCGCCGAGTGACGGGAGCACGTGCTCGATGTAGCGGAGGAACACCGGGCTGGGGCCGACGAGCAGCACGCCCTGCACGCCGAGCCGGCGGCGGAACGTGTAGAGGAGGTACGCGGCCCGGTGCAGCGCGACCGCGGTCTTCCCGGTGCCCGGCCCGCCGGCGACGATCAACGGGCCCGCCACCTCGGCGCGGATCGCTTCGTCCTGCTCGGCCTGGATCGTGGCGACGATGTCGCCCATGCGACCCGTGCGATTGCGCTCGAGCGCGGCCAGCAGAGCGCCCTCGCCGGCGATCGGGAGCCCCGCGTCGTCGATGGCCTGCTGGTCGAACACTTCGTCGTCGAGGCCCACCAGCTCGCGACCCTTGCGGGAGATGAGGTGGCGCCGGCGCACGACGGCCATGGGCTCCACCGCCGTCGCCCGGTAGAACGGCTCGGAAACGGGCGCCCGCCAGTCGACCACGAGTGGCGTGTGCTCTTCGTCCTCTACTGCGATGCGGCCGACGTACCAGCGCGACCGGTCCTCCATGTCGAGGCGGCCGAACATCAAGGGCGCGTCGCCGATGTCGAGGTCGGAGAGCCGGCGTTGGGTGACGTTCCAGGCGATGTCGCGCTCGAGGCGCGCCTGGTGGGTGCCCCCGGCCCGCACGTCGGAGTAGGCCTCCCGAACCCGCTCCGCGGCGGCTCGCATCGCCTCCAGCCGGGCGTACGCGGCGTCGACGTAGGCCTGCTCGGAGGCGAGCTCGGGATCGCGGTGCGGTCGGTCTGACAATCGGTCCCTCGGGATTCGGGGAGAGGGCAGTGTAATCGGGGCCGATATCGGCGGCCGGGTGGGGTTGTACATTCGACGAATGCCCGCCCGACCGGCCGCTCTGTATTTCACCGCCGATCCCGAGGCCAACCGCCTGCTCGCCGAGGAGCCGCTGGCCGCGCTCCTCGGCATGCTGCTCGACCAGCAGGTCACGATGGAGTGGGCGTTCGGCGCGCCGCTCCTGCTCAAGCGGCGCCTGGGGGCTGAGCACCTCGACGCGGGCGCGATCGCGGCGATGGACCCGGAGGCGCTCGAGTCGGTGTTCCGGGACAAGCCGGCCCTGCACCGCTACCCGGCGTCGATGGCGAAGCGCGCCCACGACCTGTGCCGCCACATCGTCGACAACTACGACGGTCGCACGGAGGCGATCTGGGCCGACGTGCAGTCAGGTGAGGAGTTGCTGACGCGCGTGCAGGCGCTCCCGGGATTCGGGAAGGACAAATCGCGGATCTGGGTCGGCGTGCTCGGCAAGCGACTCGGCGTGCAGCCCGCCGGTTGGGAGCAGGTGGCCGCCGACTGGGCGTCGATCGCCGATGTCGACTCCTTCGAGCGCGTCGCGGAGATCCGGGAGAAGAAGCGTGCCGTGAAGGCCGCGAAGAAGGCGGACGCGCCCAAGCCGAAGGCGAAGGTCGCGGCTCGTTGACCTCAGGTCACCAGGCCGCGTTCCCCGATCGCGAGTGACTCCGTAGCGATGGCGCCGTTCCCGGCGCGAGCGGTGAGCTGATAGGTGTGCGTGTTGCCGTCGCAGGCGAGGGGCACGAGTGGTTCGCGCTTGCCGCCGGGGTAGGTCGAGAACACCGGTCCGCCGTCGATTCGCAACTCGACCTTTGCCGCGCCCTGTGTGGTCCAGTGCAGCTGCACTTGGGTGGGAGAGCTGCACGTCACCGGTGACGCGGGCCCCGTGAGTGCCAAGATCTTCGGCACTGACCGCGCGGTGGTGGTCGAGGCCGGCGGCGATTGCTTCGGGCTGCTCGAGCACGCCGAGAGCACCGCCGTCAACCACAATGCGGCGAGCCGGACGAGCGGAGCCCTGGGCATCGGCCGATCGTAGGGAGAACCGGGAGGTCGGAGGAGGCGCGCTCCGTATCCTGTTCCCAGTGTCGGGCTTCGTAGATGTCGCGCAGTGCAACGTGAAGGGTGGCGACGGCGGCGCGGGCTGTGTCGCGTTCCGTCGCGAGGCCCACGTGCCGCGGGGCGGCCCCGACGGCGGCGACGGTGGCGGCGGCGGAGACGTCTGGCTGCGCTCCAGCCGCAACATCGCGTCGCTGCTCGCGTTTCGGGACCACCCGCACCGCAAGGCCGGCTCGGGGACGCACGGCTCCGGCAAGCGCAAGCACGGGGTCGGCGGCAAGGATCTGGTGGTCGACGTTCCCGAAGGCACGGTTATCTACGGTCCCGACAACGAGTTACTGGCCGATCTCGTTCGCCACGGCGATCAGTGGCTCGCGGCACGCGGCGGTCAGGGCGGCCGCGGCAACGCGCGGTTCCTGTCGAACGCCCGGCGCGCGCCGAGCTTCGCCGAGCAGGGCGAGTACGGCGAGGAACGGTGGCTGCGGCTCGAGTTGAAGCTGCTGGCCGACGCCGCGTTGATCGGGTTCCCGAACGCGGGCAAGTCGACCCTCATCTCCGCGATCAGCGCGGCCAAGCCGAAGATCGCGAACTACCCGTTCACCACCCTCGAACCGCATCTGGGTGTGGTGCGGTGGCGCGATCGCGAGTTCGTGCTCGCCGACATGCCCGGCCTGATCGAGGGCGCGGCCGAGGGCCGTGGGCTCGGCCACCAATTCCTGCGCCACATCGAGCGAGCTCGCGTGTTGGTGGTGCTATGCGACCTCGCGCCGATCGACGGGCGCGCGGCCGACGAACAGGCGCGTGTGCTGCTCGACGAGCTGCGTCGGTACCGGCCCGATCTTCTCGACCGGCCGCGCGTGATCGTCGGCAGCAAGGCCGACGTCGCCACCGAAACGTTCGACGGTCTCTCGGTGTCTGCCGTGACGCGCGACGGTCTCGACGAGTTTGTGAGCCAGGTCGCGGTGCTCGTCGACGAGGCGCGCAACGCCGAAGGTGAGCCGGAGCCGTTTGTCGTGCTGCGCCCGGCCGAGCAGGGTTTCTCGGTGGTGCGCGAAGGATCGCGTTCGTGGCGGGTGCGGGGCCGGCCCGCGGAGCGTGCCGTCGCGCTGGCCGACGTCACTACCGCCGATGCCATTGCGTACGTGCAGCAACGCCTGCGCCGCATGGGGGTGGAGCGCGCGCTCGCGCGCGCCGGTGCACGCGACGGTGATGTCGTGCGGATCGGCACGGTCGAGCTCACCTACGAGGAAGCGATGTGAGCTCGGCGTCCACTTCCGTTGTGAAGATCGGCACGTCGTCGATCACTTTGCCGTCGGGTGAGCTCGACGAGACCGCGCTGGTGAAGTTGGGCGAAGACCTCGCGGGTGCGCGTGCGGGTGGGCGGCGCGTGGTGCTCGTGATGTCGGGGGCGATCGCGGCAGGGATGCCCGCGCTCGGTCTCACACGCCGGCCGACTGATATCGGGACGCTGCAGGCGATCGCGGCGGTCGGCCAGCCCCGGCTCTTCGAACGCATGGGCGCCGTGCTCGGGAAGCACGAGATCGTCGCGGGGCAGGTGCTCCTCACGCCCTACGATTTCTTCCATCGGTCGCAGTACCTCCACGCACGCGGCACGCTGCAGCATCTGCTCGATCTCGGCGTGTTGCCGATCGTCAACGAGAACGACACCGTGGCCGACGACGAGATCCGGTACGGCGACAACGACCGGCTCGCGGCATTGGTCTCGCACATGCTCGGCGCCGACGTGTTGCTCATGCTCACCGACACCGCGGGGGTATTCACGGCCGACCCGCGCGGGAACGACGAAGCATCACTCATCGAGGAGATCGTCGAGATCGACGCCGCGCTCGAAGGTGTGGTCGGCGGGGCGGGCACCGAGCGGGGGAGTGGTGGGATGGCCAGCAAGCTCGCGGCCGCGAAGATCGCGGCGTGGTCGGGTGTGCGCGCAGTCATCGCGGCGGCCGCGCTTCCCGGCGTGGTCACCGACGCGCTCGACGGTCGTCCCGTCGGCACGTCGTTCGCGCCACGCGCGCAACGCCTCGCGAGCCGCAAGCTCTGGATCGCGTTCGCGCGCGCGTCGGAAGGCAAGATCGTGGTCGACGCCGGGGCCCGGCGCGCGCTCGTCGACGGCGGCAAGTCTCTGCTCCCGGCCGGCGTGCGCGGCGTCGACGGTGATTTCGACGCCGAGTCCACGGTGGAGATCGTCGACGAGGCCGGCGCGGTGTTCGCGAAGGGCCTGTCCCGGTACACCTCCCGCCATCTCGCCGCCTACCAGGGTCGCCGAACCGCCGACCTTCCCGAAGGCTTCCCCCACGAGGTGGTCCACCGAGACGACCTCGTGGTGTTGCCGTAGCCCGGTTCCCGGCGACCACCGCGACCGCCGGTGTCGCGAAATCGGGTTTTCGCGATCGTTTCATTTGCAACGATCGCACCTCATCCGGCAACCGGTGCGCGATCGTTTCATTTGCAACGATCGCGAAAATCGCTTTGGGCGACTCCCGTTCGACGGGTGAGCGCCGAAATCCACTGGACTTGACCGAGCGGTCAAGTACTACGCTGACCGCCATGACGAGCGTGATCGAGCTGGGTGAGCGGGCCCAAGCGGCCGCTCGACTGCTCGCCACCGCATCCACCGCGGCCAAAAATTCCGCGCTGTTGACCGCGGCCGATCTGCTTCTGGAGCGGGCCGCGGAGATCCAGGCGGCCAACGACGCCGATCTCGAGGCCGCGCAAGCCGGCGGGATGGCCGAAGGGCCGCTCGACCGTCTGCGCCTCACCGACGCTCGCCTGGCCTCGATGGCCAACGGTCTGCGGACCGTCGCCGCGCTGCCCGATCCGGTGGGCGAGGTGCTCGACGGATGGAAGCGCCCGAACGGGCTCCAGATCACCCGCACCCGCGTGCCGCTCGGTGTCATCGCGATCATCTACGAGAACCGGCCCAACGTCACGAGCGACGCGGCCGGCTTGTGCGTGAAAGCCGGCAATGCGGCGCTGTTGCGCGGCAGCTCCACCGCGTTGCGATCCAACGTGGCCGTTGCGTCGGTGTTGCGCGACGCGCTGGCGAAGCACGGTCTCCCGGAAGACGCGGTGATCCTCGTGGAGGACACTGCGTACGAGACCGCTACCGCAGTGATGCAGCTCACCGACTACGTCGACTGTCTCATTCCGCGCGGCGGGCCTTCGCTGATCAAGGGCATCCGCGAGAACGCGACCGTGCCGGTGATCATCGACGGTGACGGCAACTGTCACGTGTACGTCGACGCATCCGCCGATCTCGACGAAGCGGCGAAGATCGTCGTGAACGCGAAGACGCACCGGCCGAGCGTGTGTAACGCGGCCGAGTCGCTCGTGGTGCATGCGGCGGTGGCCGACGCGTTCGTGTCGCGTATCGCCGATCTCCTGCACGAGCATGGCGTGGAGCTCGTCGGCGACGACGAGAGCCGTAAGCGGTCGAAGCACATTGAGCCCGTCGCCGATGGCGACTTCGGGCGCGAGTTCCTCGATCTCAAGATGTCGGTTGCCGTCGCGAGTGATCTCGACGCCGCGATCGATCACGTGAACCGTTACGGAACCGGCCACACCGAGGCGATCCTCACTCGCGATCTCGATGCGGCCCGCCGGTTCACCAACGAAGTCGATGCCGCCGCGGTCATCGTGAACGCATCGACCCGTTTCACCGACGGTGAGGAGTTCGGCTTCGGCGCGGAGATCGGTATCTCCACGCAGAAGCTGCACGCGCGTGGCCCGATGGGCCTGCGCGAGCTCACCACCTACAAGTACGTCGTGTGGGGCGACGGACAAATTCGCGGCTGACGCCGCCCCTTCCCCGAATCAGGAGCCCGCACTCTTCATGGCCGAGCGCTTCACATCCGTTTCCGACGTTCTCGACCGTCTGCGCGGCGTCGACTACCTCGCCGATACGAGCATCGCCGGGGTCGTGTACCTCGCGGACCGGCTCGGCAAGCCGATCCTGGTGGAAGGTCCCGCCGGTGTTGGCAAGACCGAGCTCGCCAAGGCGGCGGCCGCGATCACCAACGCGCGGTTGATCCGGCTTCAGTGCTACGAGGGTCTCGACGAGTCGAAGGCCATCTACGAGTGGAACTACAAGAAGCAGCTGCTCCGCATCCAGGCCGACCGTGAGCACGAGCGCGACTGGGAAACCGTCGAGTCCGACATCTTCTCCGAGCAGTTCCTCCTCACCCGGCCGCTGCTCGAGGCGATCCGCGCCGAGGATCCCGTCGTGTTGCTGATCGACGAGGTCGACCGCGTCGAGATCGAGACCGAAGCGTTGCTGCTCGAGGTGCTCTCCGACTTCCAGATCTCGATCCCCGAGCTCGGCACGATCGAGGGTGTGCAGCGCCCGCTCGTGTTCCTCACCTCGAACAACACGCGCGAGCTTTCCGAGGCGCTCAAGCGCCGTTGCTTGTTCCTGCACATCGACTATCCCGATGTGGACCGTGAGAAGGAGATCGTGCGCGTCCGCGTGCCGGAAGTCGACGACACACTCGCCGAGCAGATCGCGAAGGTGGTCGGTTCGATCCGTAACATCGATCTGAAGAAAGCGCCCTCGATCTCGGAAACGATCGACTGGGCCCGCACGCTCATCTACCTCGGTCGCCACGAGATCACGCCCGAGGTCATGGGCGAGACGCTGCATGTGCTGCTGAAGTACCAGACCGACATCACCAAGGCGCGTAAGGAGCTCGGTGTCGACGCACCGGCGACGCCCGCGTCGCGCCGGTAGCCCGTTGCAGACGTGGTTCAGTGGCAGAAGCTCGACTATGCGTTGCGCAGGTACGGGCCGGGCGAGCCAGGTGACGCGATGAGCACCGCGGCGATGGAGCCGGCCATGCTCGACGTGCTGCAGGGCTTCGTCCACGAGCTGCGGCTCGCGGGATTACCTGTGTCGATGACGGAGAACCTCGACGCGATGCGCGCGGTCGAGCACGTCCCCCTCGAGGATCGCGAAACGTTTCGTACGGCGCTCAGTGCGACGCTCGTGAAGAACCACGGCCACCACCGCGTGTTCGACACGGTGTTCGAGGTGTACTTCTCGATCTTCAGCCCGGGTGTCGATCAAGAGGGTGAAGGCGGCGAGCTCGGTCCCGACGCGCAGGCTGATTTCGATCAGCTGCGCAACGAGATGGACGCCGGCGGCGCGATGGGGCAGCTGTCGAACGAGGACCTCGCCAAGATGCTCCTCGACGCGCTCATGAAGATGGATACGGAGCAGCTCCGGGCGCTCGCGGGCGCCGCGGTCGCGCGTTTCGCCGGGATGGAACCCGGGCGTCCGGTCGGCGGCGCGTACTACCTCTACCGGACGTTGCGTCAGCTCGATGCCGAGGGCCTCGTCGCCAAGATGATGGAGCAGGCGCAACAGGACGACAGCATCGGCGAGGGCGCGTTCGACGAGCGCCTCGCGCAGGAAGAGTACGAAGGCCGCCTCAAGATCTTGAAGGAGATGATCGAAGCGGAGATCCGGCGCCGGCTCGTTGCCGACCGCGGGGTGGAGGCGATGGCACGTACGTTGCGTAAGCCGCTGCCCGAAGACGTCGATTTCATGCATGCGTCCCGCGAGGAGATGCAGCAACTCCAGAAGGCCATTTACCCGCTCACGCGTGCGCTCGCGGCGCGACTCGCGCAACGTCGTCGGCACCGTCACCGCGGCACGCTCGATTTCCGGCAGACGGTTCGGCACTCGATGTCGTTCGGCGGGGTGCCCGTGGAGCCGAAGTTCAAGCGGCCGCGTCCCTCGAAGCCGGAGATCATGGTGGTCGCCGACATCTCGGGCTCCGTCGCCTCGTTCGCCCGGTTCACGCTTCAGTTCGTGTACGCAATGCAGAGCGAGTTCTCGAAGGTCCGGTCGTGGGTGTTCATCGACGGGGTCGACGAGGTCACCCGCTTCTTCGACGAGTCCGACGAGCTCGCCGCCGCGATCAACCGGGTCAACACCGAAGCCGATGTGGTGTGGGTCGACGGTCACTCCGACTACGGGCACGCGTTCGAGGTGTGGCACGAGCGCCACATCCGCGAGGTGACCCGCAAGTCGTCGATCATCCTGCTCGGCGACGCGCGCAACAATTACCACGCCTCCCAGGCGTGGACCGTGGCCGAGATGCGCAAGCGCGCGCGCCGCGTGTTCTGGCTGGATCCCGAACCGCGTGGTTATTGGGACACTGGCGACTCGATCATCTCCGAGTACGCCCCCCACTGCGACGGCGTCTACGAGGTCCGCAACCTCCGCCAACTCCACAAGTTCGTCGAAGACGTCGTCAGCGCCTGACCTACTTCGGTTCGCGGCGGAGGGTCCAGATCGGGGGACAGCCTTTGACCTCGAGCTTCTGCACGAGGTCGAAGCGGTGGCGCGCGTAGTAGGCGATGTTCTCTTCCTTCTGGGTCTCGAGGTAGGCCGGGAGCCCTTCGGTGTCGGCGCGTTCGAGCACGGGCGTGAGCACCGCCGTACCGGCGCCCGAGCGCTGGAACTGCGGGTCGCTGCCGAGGATCGCGAGGTAGTAGTGCGGTTCGTGTAGCTCGTGGTGTGCCTTGTCGACCGCGCCCAGCAACGCGATCGAACGGCCGATCCGCTTCCCGCACTGGACAATCGTCGGCATTGTCCGCACGTAAGTCATCAACTCGCGGCGCGGCGTGCGCGGGTACGCACCGGGCGGGAGCCAGACCGCGACGCTCGCGACCTTGCCGTCGGCGTGCGCGACCCACAGGTCGCCGAACGGGCGCGCGTCCTTCACTCCTGAGTTCATGAAGGCGATGAGTGCCTTTGACTGCTTCACGAGATTCGGGACGAAGAACCCGAACAGGGGATCGTCGTAGAACGCGCGGGCGAGCGCGGCGATCACCGCCGACTCCTCGGAATCCAGCATTCGGTCGACTTCGAACTGGCGCATACCTCTCCATACTCCGGCGAATATCGGGAGGCTAACTGCGCCGTAACCTGTGCGCGTGTTCGATCCTCGCGCGCTCGCTCTTCTCGGGTGGAACGAACGCGTCGCGGCGTTGGCGGCCGCACCGATCGGCGACCATCCGGGCGCGACCCTCGCACGCGTGACGAGAACCGACCGCGGGCTCGTGAGTGTCTTGACCGACGACGGACCGATCATCGCCGGCGCCGGTCCCGACGCGGCGGCCACCGGCGACTGGGTGCTCCTCGCGGACGACGATGACGGTGCGTTCACGGTGGTAGCGGTGATTCCCCGCTTCTCGGCGTTCGTCCGCGGCGATCCGATGGACGGACTCGCTCGGAACGCGCAGGTGCTCGCGGCCAACATCGACACCGTGTTCGTTACCCAGTCGTTCGAGAACGGACCGAACCTGCGGCGCCTCGAACGTGAGCTGGTGCTCGCGTTCGAGAGCGGCGCCGCGCCGGTCGTCGTGCTGACCAAGGCGGATGTCGTGCCCGGCCCGATCGACGTTTCCGCCGTCGTGCGTACGGCATCCGGTGCACCCGTGATCGCGACGAGCTCCGTAACGGGGCGCGGTCTCGACGAGCTCGGTGCGTACGCCGCGCCCGGGCGCACCGTCGCGTTGATCGGCGCGTCGGGAGTGGGCAAGTCGACGCTCGTGAACCGCCTCGTGGGCGCCGACGTGCAGGCGACGGGCGCCGTCCGTACCAAGGATCAACGGGGCCGGCACACGACCACCACGCGGGAGCTCGTGCTCCTTCCCGACGGCGGCGTGCTCGTCGACACGCCCGGTCTGCGCGCGGTCACGCTCTGGGTGGGAGACGAAGGGTTCCGCCGCGCCTTCGCCGACATCGAGTCGCGCGCCCCCGATTGCCGGTTCCGCGATTGCGTTCACGATCGCGAACCCGGGTGCGCGGTGCAACTCGCGGTCGCGGCGGGCGAAATCGACGCGGCACGCGTCGTGCACTACCGCGAGCTCGACGCCGAGCTCGACCGCGTCGAGCAACGCGAGCGCGAACGGGAAGACGAAACCGATCGCCGCGGCGGCCGCCGGTAGCCCGCGAACGCCTGAGCTAGCCGAGAATCGACGCGGCGCGGTCGGCGATGCGCGCCAACGCGAGGAGTTGGTGACGCTCGCGCCGGCGGAACGGGTGGCCGGCCCGGCCGATGAGCAGCACTGCGCAACTCGCGCGCAGTGGCGCGACCGCGAGATCTTCCGGACCGGAGTCGCCGGCCGCGACCGCCGGTGATGCACCCGTGCCGGCGGCGAGTGCCTCCAACACCGAGGCCGCCGGTGTGTCTTCACCGACCGCGGCGACGAGCTCGCCGCCGCGGAGCACGACGGCCCAATCGCTGCCGAACTCGACCCGCACGCGTTCTACGAGCCGGAGCCAGAGCGCCGAGGTGTCGTCGGCCTCGAACACGCGCTCGACCGTCTCGAGCGCGTCGAGTCGGGCGTCGGGGAAGCGGTCGACCCGTTCCCATTGTTCGACGGACGCGCCGTCGACCTCTTCGATCTCACGCACGAGCAACTTCACGAGTTCCATGTTCGTGATCACGACGGAAAACTCGTCGACGGCCACGTGTTCACTGCGCTCGAGCACGTCGACACCGACGATGTCGGCGCCGATCGCGCCGATGCGCGACGCGACGAGCCCGAGTGCGCCGGGACGGTCCGGTAGCCATACGCGTACGACGAGTCGTGCGCCATCGTCGCTCTCAGGTGAGTCCCGGGTCGTGGTCACGGGTCGCAGGCTATGACGCGTCAGGGGCCTGTACACCATGGCAACGCACCTTTCACACAGCGTTCTCCGTAGAATCGGCCGGTGCCGAGCCCCCCGCCCGCAACGTCAGAACGGATCGGGATTCTGGGCGGAACGTTCGACCCGGTACACGTCGGTCATCTGATGGACGCGTCGGCGGCCCGCTACCAACTGGGCCTCGATCGCGTCATCGTGGTCGTGGCGCGCGACCCGTGGCAGAAGCGTGATCGCGTCATCGCGCCCGCGGAGGTTCGCTACGAGATGGTGGTCGCGGCGCTCGACGGCGTCGACGGGCTCGTCGCCTCGCGCGTCGAGATGGAACGCGACGGCCCGACCTACACGATCGATACCGTCGAAGCCTTGGCCGCGCCGGGTCGCGAGCTCTTCTTGATCATGGGCAGCGACGTCGCCGCGAATCTCTCCACGTGGCATCGCGTCGACGACCTGCGCGAGCGCATCACGCTCGCGATCGTGGATCGCACGGAGACGCCGTGTGCTTCCCCGGCCGGGTGGCGCGTCGCGCGGGTGTCGGCGCCCCGTTTGGATCTGTCGTCGACCGACCTGCGGCGCCGGGTGGCCGCGGGGGAGCCGATCGAGTTTCTCGTTCCCACCGCCGCGGCGCGAATACTCCACGCCCACGAGCTCTACCGCTCGCCATGATCGAGTCGCCATGATCGAAGGTGAACGACTCCGCAAGGAACGTCGTCGGCGCCGGGATCGCCGGGCCCAGGCCGCCGTGGTGCTGCTCGCGCTGTTGGCGGCCCTCGTCGCCGGCGTGCTTGGGACCCGTCGGGGTTGGGAGCGGTTGCCGCCGCCACCGGCCTCGGCTTCGGTAACGACGCAACCCGATGCATCGGTTCCGTGACAAACTGTCGGGGATGACGCCACGGCAGGGAAGCGTGTGACCGGAAACATCGAACCGAGGGCGCTCATCGCGGCCCGGGCCGCCGACGCGAAGAAGGGTGAGGACATTCTCGTCCTCGATGTCGGCGACATCATCGGCATCGTCGGGTGCTTCGTGATCACGAGCGCGTCCAACACGCGCATGGTGCGGTCGATCGTCGACGAGATCGAGCTCCAGATCGCTCAAGAGTCCGGCGAGAAGCCGCGCGCGGTCGAAGGGTTGCGCGACGCGACGTGGGTATTGCTCGACTACGGCGACCTAGTCGTGCATGTGTTCCTCGACGAGACGCGCGAGTACTACGGCCTCGAACGGCTGTGGGCCGACGCGACGCCCATTCCCTGGGCCGACAACGCCGCGACTGCTTCGTAGTTCACACGGCGCTCACGCGAGCGCAGGGCCGGCCGATCGTGACGCTCTCCAGCTGGTGAAGGCGACGCTGATCGCGACCGCGCCCACGACGGTCGCGGCGAGCGCGTCGGCCCAACTCCAGCCGAACCAACGGGTGGTGGCCGTGCCGAACAGCGTCACCGCCGCCTGCGTGGCCCCGACGCCCGACAAGCGGCCGTCGGCCAGGAGTGCGGGGCTCAGCACCAACCGTGCCAGGTAGATCTTGCGTGCCGACAACGCCATCAGCACGAAGAGCGAGACCGCGGCCAACGCGGTACCCGCGTTCGAGCTGCCACTCTCGCCGGCCGCGAGCCGGACGATCCCGCCCACGATCGCTCCGGAGCCGACGACGAACAGTCCGATGATCACGACGCGATGCGCGATCGCTTCCAGGCGGTCGGAGAGTGCGTCGTGCCGGAGCCCGTGGTGGAAGTGGTACGTGAGGGCGACCGACCCGAGCGCGTCGATGAACCCGATCGCGCCGAAGGCCTCCAGCGCCGCACTCCCGCTACTGACGCCGAGCGCGACCGCGATGCAACTCGCGGTCACGGTCCAGATCACGGCCAGCAGTGAGATCAACCACGCCGCTTGCACGTGGCTGCGATGCGGTTGGTTCACAGTGCACCTCGAGACGTCGATCGACCAAGTGCCGACCAGACTTCCCGGCTCACCGAGATATGAGCTTACCCGCTACGACGAGTACGGATGCTGCTCGGCGATCACGTCCCGTCTCTCTAGGTTGTTTCGGTCGAGTTCCTCGTGGCGAGGGTAAGGCCGAGCTCGTCGGCAATCGCGATCGCGACCAGTCGCTTCTGCAATGACGCCCGAACCGATTCCGAAGCGAAGAGGATGAGCCGACCGAACTCGTGGCCGCGTCCGACAACGGGGAGGTCGACGCCTCCGGGCGGCAATAGGAAGTCGGTGTGAGTCGCGACGAGTCGCGCGCCTTCGATCGCGCCGTGGATTCCGAGACGGGGGAGCGCCGACTCCGATGCGGTTGTCTCGAACGAGCAATCGGCCAGACCGAACAGCCCGATGATCTCGGCCCGCGCCGACGACACGACATCTTCGATGTCGCCGCCGCGCGCCGCGAGCTCGATCACGCGGTAGAGGCGATCGAGATCCGCGCGCGACTCGCGTGCGGAGTGGCCGCCTCGCCGCGCGCGGATTCCGACCTCGGCCGACCGCGAGGCCGATCACATCCGAGCCGTCTTCGGGTTCGCGGGGGCGGCGACGCAACTGATCCATGGGTGCTCCTCTAGGTCATGCGGTCGAGGGCGAGGTTCAGGTCGAGCACGTTCACGGTCTTCTCTCCCAGAATCCCGAGCGGGCGATCATCGGTGTGGGCGCGCACGAGCGCGAGCACCCGGGCACTGGTGAGCTTCCGGGCAGTTGCGACGCGGTCGACCTGAAGCCGCGCGTTCGCAACGGAAATGTCGGGGTCGAGGCCCGAGGCCGACGCAGTTACCGCGTCGACGGGCACTGTGGCCGTCGAGGAGAGGCCGTTGAGCTTGCGGTACGCGGCGACCCGCTCACTGACGTTCTTGAGCAGGGTCGGGGCCGACGGGCCGTCGTTGGTGCCGCCACTGCTCATCGCGTCGTACCTGTCGCCTGCGGCCGACGGTCGCGATTGGAAGTACTTGGGGTCGGGGTCACCGTTCTTCGACAGGAAGCTCTGGCCGATCAATGACGAGCCGACGACCTTGCCGTTCTCCTTCACGAACGAGCCGTTCGCCCGGTTCTTCATCAGGCCTTGCGCGATACCGGTCATTGCGAGCGGATACGCCAGGCCGACGAGCACGAACATCGCGATCGTCATCATGAGGCCGGTGAGCAGTTGACGACGCATCAGTGAACCCCCAGCGCGGCGAGGACGAGGTCGATGAGCTTGATCCCGATGAACGGCGTGATGATCCCGCCGAGCCCGTAGATCAGGAGGTTGCGGCGCAGCACCGCGGCCGCGCTGAGGGCACGGAACTTCACACCCTTCAGCGCGAGCGGGATGAGCACCACGATGATCAATGCGTTGAAGATCACGGCCGACAGGATCGCGGTGTGCGGGTTGTCGAGCTTCATGATGTTCAACGTCTCGAGCGGCTTGAACACACCCACGAACATCGCGGGGATGATCGCGAAATACTTCGCGATGTCGTTGGCGATCGAGAATGTGGTGAGCGAGCCGCGGGTGATGAGGAGCTGCTTGCCGATTTCGACGATCTCGATGAGCTTCGTCGGATTCGAGTCGAGGTCCACCATGTTGCCGGCCTCTTTGGCGGCCTGGGTGCCCGAGTTCATCGCGACACCCACGTCGGCTTGCGCGAGCGCGGGAGCGTCGTTGGTCCCATCACCCGTCATCGCGACCATCGCGCCGCCGAGCTGCTCGCGCTTGATCAGTGCCATCTTGTCTTCGGGCGTCGCTTCGGCCAGGAAGTCGTCGACGCCGGCCTCGGCCGCGATCGCGGCGGCGGTGCGCGGGTTGTCGCCCGTGATCATGATCGTGCGGATGCCCATCGCACGCAGCTGATCGAAGCGCTCCGTCATTCCCTGCTTCACGACATCCTTCAGGTAGATCACGCCGAGCACGCGCGGTCCTTCTGCGACCGTCAACGGCGTGCCGCCTCGGGTCGCGATGCCGTCGACGATCACGTCGAGTGCATCGGGAATCGCACCACCCTGCTCCGCCACCCAACGGCGCACGGAGTCGGCGGCGCCCTTGCGAATCTCTCGCCGCGATCCGCCGCTTGCGGAAGCGTCGTCGAAGTTGACGCCGCTCATGCGGGTCTGCGCGGTGAACGGCACGAGTTCGGCGTTCGGGACCTCCTGCGGGGTGAGGCCGTACTGCTCTTCGGCGAACGTCACGATCGATCGGCCCTCCGGCGTCTCGTCGGCGAGGCTCGACATGAGCGCGGCTTCCGCGAGCTCGCGCTCTTCGACGCCCGGGAGTGAGATGAATTCTGCGGCCTGCCGGTTGCCGTAGGTGATCGTGCCGGTCTTGTCGAGCAAGAGCGTGGAGCAGTCGCCGGCGGCTTCGACCGCGCGCCCGCTCATGGCGAGCACGTTGCGTTGCACGAGGCGGTCCATGCCGGCGATGCCGATCGCGGAGAGCAACGCGCCGATCGTGGTGGGGATCAGGCACACGAGCAACGCCACGAGCACGGTGATCGACTGTCCGGCGTGCGAGTAGATCGCCAACGGCTGGAGCGTCACAACGGCGAGCAGGAAGATGATGGTCAAGCCGGCCAACAGGATGTTGAGCGCGATCTCGTTGGGAGTCTTCTGGCGTTCCGCGCCCTCTACGAGTGCGATCATGCGGTCGAGGAACGTCTCGCCCGGCTTCGAGCTGATGCGCACGACGATCTGGTCGGAGAGCACACGCGTGCCGCCGGTCACGGCCGAACGGTCACCGCCCGACTCCCTGATCACCGGAGCCGACTCGCCGGTGATGGCCGATTCGTCGACCGAGGCGATGCCTTCGATCACGTCACCGTCGCCGGGAATCAACTCGCCCGCGGGCACGACGCATTCGTCGCCGATCGTCAGCTCGCTCGAGGCCTTGGTGGCCGTAGTTCCGTCGGCCAGGCGTACGCGCGCAACGGTTTCCGAGCGCGTCTTGCGCAGCGTGTCGGCCTGCGCCTTACCCCGGCCTTCGGCTACCGCTTCGGCGAAGTTCGCGAACAGCACCGTGAACCAGAGCCACGCCGCGACCAGTCCGACGAACACGCTGTCGGCGCTCTTGGCCGACGGGAGCTTTTGCAAGAAGAGAATCGTGGTGAGCACGCTGCCGATC
>JBBQER010000090.1:0-16253 GCA_038320885.1 Acidimicrobiia bacterium | reverse complement strand
ACCAGCATGCGACTCACCGCGATACCGGTGCCGTTCAGCGTGTGAACGAGTCGGCTGCCGCGCTCGCCCTTCACGCGCGTGCCGCGCCGGCGCGCCGAGTAGTCGGTGTAGTTCGAGCACGACGTGAGCTCGCGGTACTTGCCCTCAGACGGCAGCCACGCCTCGATGTCGTACTTCTTGGCCGCGGCCGGGCCGAGATCGCCGGCCGCGATGTTGACCACGTGGTACGGGAGGCCGAGCCCGCCGATGATCTGCTCTTCGATCGCGAGAATGCGTTCGAGCTCGTCCCACGAGTCGCGCGGCTCGCACCACGAGAACATCTCGACCTTGTCGAACTGGTGCACGCGAAAGATCCCGCGCGTGTCCTTGCCGTACGTGCCCGCTTCGCGCCGGAAGCACGACGAGTAGCCCGCGTAGCGCGTCGGCAACTCGTCGGGCGTGAACGTGTCGCCGCGGTGCAGCGCCGAGAGCGGCACCTCGCTCGTGCCGACGAGGAACAAGTCGCCGCCATCGACGTCGTACACCTGTGCACGGTCGGTCGGGAAGAACCCCGCCTCTTCCATCGTGCGTTCGCGCACGAGTGTCGGCGTGACAACCGGCGTAAACCCGTGGGCGACGACCGTCGTCATCGCGTAGTTCACCAGCGCGAGCTCGAGGAGCGCGGCCTCGGCCATGACGTACGCGAAGCGCGAGCCACTCGCTTCCGCGGCGCGTGCCGTGTCGACGAACCCGATTCCCTCGGCGAACGCGGCGTGATCGAGTGACGGCGGCGCGCCGGGCTCACCGACCTGCTTGATCTCCTCGCCGTCGTCTTCGCCGCCGTCGGGCACCGATGCGTCGGCCGCGTTCGGAGCCTGGAGCGCCAGCTCCCGCAGGTGCGCGTCGGCTTCGTGCAGCGCCTGTTCCTGCGCGGCCAGCTCTTCCTTGAGCTTGGTCGCGGCTTCGATCTTCGAAACACGCTCGTCGGGCGCCGCCCGGCCGATCTCCTTCGACGCCGCGTTCTGGCGCGCCCGCAGCCCGTCGACCTCGGTCACGAGCGCACGGTGCCTCTCGTCGATCGCGAGCACCTCGTCGATCAGTCCCGCTCGAACTCGCTTGCGTTCGATGCCTCGCCGGTACTCGGCGTCGGCGCGCAGGCGTCTGAGGTCGATCACGTGTCGTCTTGATCGGCATCCGGGCGGATCTGGGCGCGCAGCCCGTCGACCCAGGCCGCCGCGTTCCGCGCGGCCCGACCGACCGCGTGGCGGCGCTCGGCTCCGGCTTCGGCGGGACCACCGACCGGGTACGAGCCGAGGAACTTCACCTCGCCGTGCTTGGTGGCGACGTTGCGGAGCGCGGCGGCGACGAGCTCGTCGGCGACGTGACCCTCGCAGTCGATGAAGAAGCAGTAGTCGCCCAAGCTGCGCTTGGTCGGTCGTGACTCGAGCTTCGAGAGGTTCACGTCACGCGCCGCGAACTCCTGGAGGATGCCGAGCAAGGAGCCCGGCCGGTCCTTGCGCTGGAAGCAGACGAACGACGTCTTGTCGTGCCCGGTGGGCGCGGGGATCCCGCGCCCGACCAGGACGAACCGGGTCTGGTTCTCGGGATGATCCTCGATCTCCGTGCCGAGCATCTCCAGCCCGTACAGATCGGCCGCGAGCGAGTTGCAGATCGCCGCGAGGTCCCGCCGCTTGGAGCGAGAGACCTCCCGGGCCGCGTCGGAAGTGGAGTGCGAAGCGCGCGGTTCGGCGCGCGGCAGCTTCTTGGCGAGCCAGCCGCGGCACTGCGCGAGCGCGTGCGGGAAGGAGACGACGGTACGCACGTCGGCGAGCCCGACGCCGGCGGGCGCGCACAGGTTGAGCGACACCGGGAGGTCGATCTCTCGCTGGATGAGGAGCTCGCTGTCGAAAGCCAGCGTGTCGAGCGTGACCGAGACCGACCCTTCGATCATGTTCTCGATCGGCACCACCCCGCCGTCGGCGTCGTGGCGCTCGACCGCGGCGATGACCTCGGGAACCGAGGAGTACGGGGTGCGCGTGCCCGCGGCGAGGTCTTCCTGTGACCGCAGCGCCTCCTCCGTGAAGGTGCCGGCGGGACCGAAGTACGCAACGCTGAGCACCCGGGAATCGTAGGCGAGGGGCGCCGCGTGGCCGTTGCTGTTTCGGGGCGGCCTGACGCGGCTCGGTCGTCTCGCGGTAGCTTTGGCTGCGTAACGACTCAGCAAAAAGGGGGGGCCTCATGCGGGCCGCAGTCTTCGTCGAAACCGGTGGGCCACTCGAAATCGAGGACCTCGAGCCCGCGCCGCCCGGACCCCGTGACGTGATCGTCCAGCTCGGTGCGAGCGGCGTCTGCCACTCCGACCTGTCGCTGAAGAACGGCTACGTGGGCATCATGCCCGGCACCGTTCTCGGCCACGAGGGCGCCGGCACGATCATCGAGGTCGGCAAAGAGGTCTTGCACCTCAAGAAGGGTGACCACATCGTCGCCTCCTTCATCCCGGCCTGCGGGGTGTGCTACTTCTGCCTGCGCGACCAATCGCACCTCTGCGACACCGAGTTCAACGTCATGATGGCGATGCGCGGCAAGCGTCCCGACCAGACCGATTACATGACGATGACCGGCCTCGGCACCTTTGCCGAGACAATGACGTGCGACCAGTCGTCGATCGTCAAGGTCGAGACCGACGTGCCCGACGAGCAGCTCGCGCTCATCGGCTGCGGCGTGACCACCGGTGTCGGCGCCGCGCTGAACACGGCCGGCGTCGAGCCCGGCTCCTCGGTTGCGATCATCGGCCTCGGCGGCGTGGGCCAGTCGGTCCTCCAGGGCTGCCGCATCGCGGGCGCCTCGCGGATCATCGCGGTCGACCCGGTGGAGCTGAAGCGCAAGACCGCCGAGCAACTCGGCGCGACCGACCTCGTCGACTCCAACGCCGGCGACCCGGTCGAGCAGGTCAAGGCGCTCACGAGCGGCCGTGGCGTCGACTACGCGTTCGAGGTCATCGGCCTGCCCGAGACCACGCTCCAGGCGTACAACATGATCCGCAAGGGCGGTACCGCGGTGATGGTCGGCATGACCCGCGCCGAAGCCGAAGTGACGATCCCGACCTTCGACCTCTTCTTCAACGAGAAGACGCTGAAGGGCTGCAAGTACGGATCGGGCCAGGTCCGCCGCGACTTCCAGCGCTTCGCCGATCTCATCGAGACCGGTCGCCTCGATACCGCCGCGATGGTGTCGCGCACGGTCGCCCTCGACGACGTGAACGAGGCGTTCCGCGCTATGGAGGCCGGCGAGGTCATCCGGAGCGTGATCACCACATTCTCGGGATCGACATCGGGCTCGGCGAAGGCGGCGAAGAGCGCCAAGACCTGACGTCGTTCGGCGGGCGGTATGTGGCCAGGTAAACACGCGCTCGAAAGGCCGGATCAGGCGGCGTTCGTCATGGCCGCCACCGGCGAAACGGTCACCTACCGCGAGCTGAACGACCGGTCGAACCAGTTGGCGCAGTGCTTCTTCGACGCGGGGCTTCGCTTCGGCGATCACATCGCGGTGGTGATGGAGAACCGGCCCGAGTTCTTCGAGGTGTGCTGGGCCGCGCAACGGTCGGGCCTCTACTACACGTGTATCAACTGGCACTTCAACGCGGACGAGACCGCGTACATCCTCGATGACTGCGACGCGCAGGTGCTCGTGATCTCCGACACGTTCCGCACCGTCGCGGCCGAGCTCGCGAGCAAGATGCCCAACGTCAAGCTGCGGCTCATGGTCGGCGACACCATCGCCTCGTCCGGGGATTCAGGGGGATACGACTCCTACGGGGAGACTCGTGATCGCTTCCCCGCCGAGCCTCTGGACGAAGAGCTCGAAGGCACGCGCATGCTCTATTCGTCGGGAACCACGGGTCGCCCCAAAGGCGTGCGCTACAAGATTCCCCGTCAGCGCATCGGCGACCTGCCCGCCGAGATGGGGATGATGACGGCGGTGTGGGGCATGGACCACGACGCGGTGTACCTGTCACCCGCGCCGATGTACCACTCCGCGCCACTCTTCTACTGCATGAGCACGATGCGACTGGGCGGCACCGTGATCGTGATGGAGCAGTTCGATCCCGAAGCGGCGCTCGCGTGCATCGAGAAGTACCGAGTCACGCACAGCCAGTGGGTGCCGACGATGTTCGTCCGGATGCTCAAGCTGCCCGAAGCCGCACGCACGCGCCACGACCTCTCCTCGCATCGCGTTGCCATCCACGCGGCGGCACCGTGCTCGGTCGAGGTGAAGCGCAAGATGATCGAGTGGTGGGGACCGATCATCGACGAGTACTACGCCGCGACCGAGGGCATGGGCGCCACCTTCATCAACAGCACCGACTGGCTCGCACACCCGGGCTCGGTCGGGCGTTCCATGCTGGGCCCGATCCACATCCTCGACGACGAGAACAACCCGATGGCGGCCGGCGAGGTCGGCACCGTGTGGTTCGAGGCGCCCGCGAACCGTCCCGGCTTCGAGTACCACAAAGACGAGCAGAAGACGCGCGACTCGTTCAACGAACGGGGCTGGTCGACGGTCGGCGACATGGGCTACCTCGACGGCGACGGCTACCTGTTCCTCACCGATCGCCGCACGTTCATGATCGTGTCGGGGGGCGTGAACATCTATCCGCAGGAAGCCGAGAACGTGCTCATCAACCATCCCAAGGTCTACGACGTCGCGGTGTTCGGCATCCCCGATGTCGAGATGGGCGAGCGCGTCCACGGTGTGGTGCAACCGACGTCATGGGACGACCAGGGCCCCGAGCTCGAACGCGAGCTGCTCGCGTACGTGCAGACGGAGCTCGCGCACTACAAGTGCCCGAAAGCGATCGACTTCGACCGCAAGCTCCCGCGCGAGCAGACCGGCAAGCTGTACAAGCGCCTGCTGCGAGACCGCTACTGGGGCAACAAGACCTCACGCATCGTCTGATGGCCACCGAAACCGGTCCGCTGCTCGCGTCGGGACGAGACGGTGACATCTTCGAATTCGGACCGGGTCGCGTGTTGCGGCGCGCCAAGAGCGGGCGCGTGATCGAAGGCGAAGCACGAACCATCACGTACGCGCGCGAGCACGGCTATCCCGTACCCGAGATCCACGACGTGCTCGCGGGCGGGACCGAGATCGTGATGGACCGCATCGACGGGCCCAGCATGGCCGACGAGATGATGCGCAAGCCGTGGAAGATGTCCTCGTACTGCCGCGAGCTCGCCGACCTGCACGATCGGCTCCACGTGATTCCCGGTCCGGATTGGTTGCCCGACATGGGCGGCGATCGACTCGTGCATCTCGATCTTCATCCGCTGAACGTGTTGATGACCGCGTCGGGCCCGATCGTGATCGATTGGCCCAACGCCGCGCGCGGCGACCCGCTGCTCGACGTCGGGTTCACCTTCATCTTGCTCACCTGCCCGCGAGTCCCCGGTTCGAATCTTGTCAACCTCGTGCTGCGTCCCGCGCGCGTCGGACTGGGGCGCACATTCACGAAGCGCTACCGCGGCCCCGACCTCGACCGCCAGCTCGTGCAGGCCGCCGAGTTGAAGACACTCGACACGAACATGTCACCTGACGAAGTCGTGAACATCGAACGCGCCGGCGCCCGGGCGCAGGCCCGCGTCGCTCGATCGTCCCGCTGAGGTGACAGCCGGACAGATCGAAACCGGTGGGCACCGGGATGACGGGTCCCCCCGGTCCCGTCATCCCGTGCACCACCTTCCGTGCCTGGTCGCTCGCCGTTTCCGGGAGCTGGCACCGGCGCGGTATTCCCCGCCTCCGCAGGAGGACGGTAGACCCGCGCGCGGATGGCGGTCAACCGCCCACGCGCAATTGACCACATAATCCGCGGGCCGGTAGCCGATACCGTCCCGATCCCATGGACCGTCGCGCGCTCGCCCACCGGATCTTCGCCGTGTCCCACCTCACGGGCACCTTCACACTTCGATCGGGCGTGGTCAGCCACGAGTACTTCGACAAGTACATGTTCGAGTCGGAGCCCGAGCTGCTCCGGGAGATCGCGACCGCCTGTATCCCGCTGGTGCCGGCCGGAATCCAAGCACTCGCGGGCCTGGAGCTCGGCGGTGTTCCGTTGGCCGCGGTCATGTCGCAGGTGAGCGGACTGCCCGCCCGCTTCGTGCGCAAAGAGGCCAAGACCTACGGCACCTGCCGGCTGGCCGAGGGGGGCGAGCTCGACGGCCGGCGGCTCTGCATTGTCGAAGACGTGATCACGTCGGGCGGAGCGGTGATCGACGCCGCGGTCGAGCTGCGGGCGCGGGGCGCGATTCTGGGACCAGTGGTGTGCGTGATCGACCGTGAGTCGGGCGGTGTCGAGAAGCTCGCGGCCGAGGGGCTCGAGGTCCACGCGCTCTTCACGATGACGGAGCTCAACGACGCGGCTTGATCTTGCACTTGCGCAGCAGCTTGCGCTCGGCGCGGATCTCGGCGGCGATGGGGGCGGTGCGCGCGTTCAACTGGTCCTTGCCGAATTGATCGACCATCCCGTCGATCACACAGGTGGCCTGCGCGGGCCGGAGCCCGGCGTGCACGAGGCGCTTGTACAGCGAATCGGCGTTGTATCCGCCGGCTGCACACGCGGACGAGAGAACCGCGATGAGTACGATCACAACCGCACGAGCTCGTCCTTGCACATCGAGAATGTACGCCCGAGGCGCGTCGTGACGACGATCGATCCACCCGAGGAGCACCACCTTCCCGAAGGCGCTCACGCGGCGCGCTCGATCGTGCTCGTCAACACCGGCGACGGCAAAGGCAAGTCGACCGCGGCATTCGGCGTCGTGATGCGCGCCGCCGCGCGCGGCTGGAAGGTCGGAGTCGTGCAGTTCCTGAAGTCGGGCGAGTGGCACGTCGGCGAAGAAGACATCGCCCGCCGGCTCGGAGTCGAGTGGTGGGCCCTCGGCGACGGCTTCACGTGGGACTCCGGTGACCTCACCCAGGATCAGGCGGTCGCGCGTGAAGCGTGGGGGCGGGCGAAGGGGCTCATCGAAGCCGGCGAGCACCAGCTCGTCGTGCTCGACGAGATCACCTACCCGATGACGTGGGACTGGATCGACACCGACGAGGTGGTCGCCACAATCCGCGACCGTCCGGAGCGCGTCAACATCGTCGCCACCGGACGCGACGCGCCCGCGGCGCTCATCGACGTCGCCGACACCGCCACCGAGATGCGCAAGATCAAGCACGCGTACGACGCCGGGATCCTCGCCAAGAAGGGCATCGACTACTGATGACGTGTCCGAACTGCGGAGCCGAGATCAACGACAACCGCCGCTTCTGCGGCAGGTGCGGGACCGAGGTGAATCCCCCGGCTTCCGCGACGCCTCCGGCTCCCTCCGCTCCTCCGAGCTCGTGGGGCGCGCCGGGTACGTGGGGCGCACCCGGGAGCTCGGCGCCGGCCCCGCCGCCGGCCCCGCCCGCAGCCGCGAGCGATCCGTTCGCGCCGCCCGACCTGTACGCGCCGCCGCCCGGCCTTGGGCCGCCGCCGGGGTACCCGCCGCCCGGGTATCCACCGCCCGGGTATCCACCGCCTGGATATCCACCGCCGGGGTACCCACCGCCCGGGTATCCGGCCCCGGGCTACCCGCCGGGGGCGTGGTCCGGCGCCGGCTATCCGCAGAGCACGAACGGGTTCGCGGTCGCCAGCCTCGTGATCAGCCTGGTCGGGTGGGCCGCGTGCGGGATCGGCTCGGTGCTGGCGATCATCTTCGGGTTCATTGCCCGGGAGCAGATCAAGCGCTCCCAGGGCCGCGAGCGGGGCGCCGGTATGGCGACGGCCGGCATCGTGCTCGGCTTCATCGCGGTCGGCGCCTGGCTCCTCTTCTTCGTCATCGGCCTGGCGGTCAACGGCTCGAACACCTGATCCCGCCCGGGATCCGGGCTCTGGCCACCCGGGACACCTCATGAATTGCGCGCGCCCGGTCGATACGTGGGTACAGCAACGCCCGCCTGTTCACGAAATGGTACCGATGCAACTTCTCCAGCTCACGCCCGATGTACGCGTCAACGACGCGCGGGTCGAGATCGACCAGCTCATGGAGGAGCTGCACGAGCTCGTGTCGCGCGGCGAGGGATCGGGCCGCAGCGCCGTCGACGACGCGCTCCCGACCGCGGCAAGGCTCCAGGTCGTGACCGGCAACGTCGATGCCTGCAACCCGTCACGCCGGCCGGGCATCGAAGCCGAGCTCGTCGCGCTCGCCGATCTGCGGATGCGCTCCATGCGCGACGCGATCGAGCGCAGCCTCTGCTACACGGCCGAATCGACCATGCGCCGTCTCCTCGACCACACCTGATCCAACCCCGCGCCGCTAGCGTCGGCGCCCATGAGCGAACGTCGGGAGGCGGGGATCCCGCCGAGTGGTGAGCGGGGCCCGAGCGGCCCGGCGGCTTGCCGCCGAGAGCGGAAAACATGAGCCAACGCCATGAGGCTGCTCCGCTCGCCGGGTTGCGCGTCATCGAGGTCTCGATGCTCGGACCGGGCGCGCTCACAACGAATCTCGCCGATCTCGGGGCCGACGTCATCAAGGTCGAGCCGCCCCAGGGCGACTACGGCCGCCAGATGACGTGGCCGATCGTCAACGGCGTCTCGCTTCTCTTCCTGCACGTCAGCCGGGGCAAGCGCAGCATCGTCCTCGACCTGCGCACCGACGTGGGCCGGGAAACCTTCCTCGAGCTCGTCCGCGATGCCGACGCGGTCGTCGAGGCGATGCGCCCGGGCGGTCTCGAGCGGCGCGGGTTGGGCTTCGACGCCTTGCTCGCGGTCAATCCAAAAATCGTGTTCGTGACCATCTCGGGCTACGGCATGACCGGCCCGTACCGGGACATGCCCAGCCACGGGATCGCCTACGACGTGTGGGCCGGGATCGTCGCCCCGAAAGTCGACGACGACGGCTTCCCGTACATGCCGGAGCATGTATCGATCGGGATCAACGCCGGCCCGGTATTCGGCGCGCTCGGTTTGCTCGCCGGCGTGCTGCGCGCCCGCGAGACGGGCGTCGGCTGCCAGCTCGAGATCGCGCAGTCCGATGCCGCCGCCGCGATCGACTGGCTGCGCAGCGAGACCTACCGGGCCTACGAACGCCCCGAGTCGGAGGTGACGGGCAACGCGGCCGACAACTTCGAGCGGCGCGCGCCGGGCACCGCGGGTATGGAAGCCGGCGTGCGCTACCAGTTCTACGCGACCACCGACGGCTTCGTGCTCTTCATGGCGTCGGAACGCGAGTTCTGGAAGAACTTCTGCGAAGGCGTGGGTCGCAACGATCTCTTCGAGCGGTGGCCGGGCGCGCAGTTCGGTGATCACGCGCGCGGCAACACCGAGCTCCGTGCGATCCTGCGCGACATCTTCGCAACGCGTTCGTCGGCCGAGTGGCTCGAGTTCGGGATGGAACACAACACGCCGATCGCGCCTTCGAACACGCCGAAGACGATCGCAGACGATCCACAGTTCCGGGATCGCATGCCGTGGCTTCCCGCGTCACGGGTCGGCGCGGAGATGCTGCCGACACCGATCAAGTTCGTCGGCGAGACGCTGCCCGAGGTGAACATGGCGCCCACGGTCGGGGAGCACACCGAGCAGGTGCTGCGTGACGTGCTGGGATGGGACGACGAGCGCATCGCCGCCGCCCGCGCCGCCGGTGCGCTCGGTGCCGCGGGCGCCTGAGCGAGCCGGTTCGCTTACGAAAACGCGTGCGCGAGGGGGGACTTGAACCCCCACGCCCTTGCGGGCACAGGAACCTGAATCCTGCGCGTCTGCCAATTCCGCCACTCGCGCGTGAGCGAACGAGGTTAGCCCACAGGCAACAACTACGATCGCTCGCAATGGGACTTCAGCGGTTCGAGCGCAGGCTCGAGCGGCTTGTCGAAGGTGGATTCGGCAAGGCGTTCCGCAGCGGTCTGCAGCCCGTGGAGATCGGTCGCCGTCTCGTGCGCGAGATGGATATTGGACGCACGCTGGGCGTGCGCGGCACCGTCGTTCCGAACGACTTCACGATCCGCGTCGCAGAAGCCGATCTCGAGCGCTTCGACGGCTTTCGCGAATCGCTCGTCGACGAGCTGGGCGACACCGCGCGGGAGCACGCACGCGAGTCGAAGTATCACTTCGTCGGCCCCGTGAGCGTTGCGTTCGCGGTAGACCCGAACGCGGGGATCGGAGACCTCGTCGTCGATGCCGCGATCGTCGCCGGGCCCGCGGGCGCACCGGCCGCTCTGGTGCTCCCCGACGGCCGCCGCGTCGAGCTCGGCGAGAATCCGGTGAGGATCGGTCGCCTGCCCGACTGCACCATTCCGCTCTCCGATTCGCAGTCGTCCCGCCACCACGCCGAAGTACGCCGCACCGACGGCGGCTTCGTGGTCGCCGATCTCGACTCGCTCAACGGGACGACCGTGAACGGAGTCGTGATTCGCGAGAAGCAACTCGAAGACGGTGACGTGATCACGATCGGTGAAACCGCTATCCGCTACGAGGAGTCGTAGCGGCTGGTGTCCGATTCCGTCCTCACCATCCTGAAGTTCTGCCTCCTTGCAGTTCTCTATCTGTTCCTCGCGCGCGTCGTGTGGGTCGTGCGCCGTGAGCTCCGCGGCACGCCGGCCCCGGCCCCCGTGGCTCCGGTCGCGGCCGCGGTCGCCGCTCCGCCCAAGGCGCCCAAGTCGAAAGCGCGCAGACAATGGCGGCTCGTCGTGCTCGAGCCGCCGAGCGAAGCCGGAGCCGCGTATCCGGTCGAACACGAGATCACGATGGGGCGCGGCGGTGGATGCAACATCCCGCTCGGATTCGACACGTTCGTCTCGCAGGTGCACGCGCGAGCGTTCGATCGTGACGGAGCGTTGTGGATCGAAGACCTCGGCTCGCGCAACGGAACCTTCGTGAACGGCGAACAGGTCCACGAGCCGACGAAGGTCGCGAAAGGCACGCGCGTGCAGGTTGGCGAAACGGTGCTCGAGGTCGACCGATGAAGTTCGCCACCGGCTCCGCGACCCACACCGGGCTCGTGCGCGGCAACAACGAGGACGCATTCCTCGTCGACGACGCGCACCAGCTGTACGCGGTCGCCGACGGGATCGGCGGGCATCGCGGGGGCGAAGTCGCGAGCCGGGTTGCCATCGAAGCGGTCCGGGCCGCGATCGCATCGGGTCGGTCGGTGAACGAGGCGATCACGCGCGCCAACACCGCGGTGCTCGAGCGCGCCGCGGGTGACGCGGAGCTCACGGGCATGGGCACCACGATGACGGCGATCGTCGTCGCGGGTCCGCAACAGCTGCTCGTCGGGCACGTCGGCGACTCGCGCGCGTACCTGTTGCACGAAGGCATCCTGCGGCGTATCACCGACGACCACAGTCTCGTGGAGGAGCTGGTGCGCGACGGCCGGCTCACGCCCGAGCAGGCCGAGTCGCATCCGCGGCGCAACATCGTCACGCGCGCCCTCGGGGTCGACGCCGAGCTCGACGTCGACCTCTTCACGCTCGAGGTCGTCCCCGGCGATCGGGTCGTGATCTGCTCCGACGGGCTCACCACCATGGTGCGCGAGCGCGACATCGAGCGACTCGCTCGCAACGAGCCCGACCCGCAGCGCGCCGCGGAACAACTCGTCGACGCGGCCAACCGCGCCGGCGGCGAGGACAACACCAGCATCGTCATCATCGACGTGCTGGAGGTCGACGCCGCCGAGGCCCCCGATCCCGAGGCGCTGGTCGCAGCGTCGGCGGCGACGTCGGCGTACCGGGCGCCGATGCCGCCCGCACCCGAGCCGGTCGTACCGTCGCGCGCGCCGGCGGTCTCGTGGGGCAAGCGGATTCGCGGCACGCTCCTGTTGTTCGTCCCGCTCATCCTGGTGCTCGCGATCGCGGTCGGCGGCGTCGGCTACTACGCGCGCCGGTCGTACTACGTCGGCTTCGCGGCGAACCGCGTCGTGATCTACAAGGGTGTGCCCGGCGGAGTGCTCGGTTGGAACCCGACGATCGAGCAACGCATCGGCCTCAGCGGCGGTCAGCTCACCCAGATCGACCGCGAGCGCGTCGCGGCGGGCAGTGGACGCGGCTCGTTGGACAACGCCCGGCAGTTCGTGGCCAATCTGCGGAAGCACGTTACGGCGACCTCCACGACGACCACAACGAAGCCGCGGGTCCGGGCGACAACGACGACGCGACCGCGGACGGGCACGACCCGCGCGCGGTCGACCCCGCCGGCCGGCCCCTGAACCGTGGCCCGCTGAGATGGCCCTCGCGCCCGCGGCCCGTACCCGCCGCCGTTCCGAGCTGTCGCTCGGACTCCTCGTCGTGCTCGTCACGGTCGGCGGATACGTGCTCGTCGCGCTCGCCAACGGCCCCACCTTGCCACCCGACCTCTACGCGCTCCTCGCGTGGGTCTTCGGCCTCTACCTCGTTGCACATATCGCGATCCGCCGCTTCGCCCCCTATGCCGACGCGACCCTGCTTCCGTTGGCGGCGCTCCTCAACGGAATCGGCTTCGTCACCATCGCCCGGCTCGACCGCAGCCAGGCGCGCGTCCAATCACTCTGGGTCGCCATCAGCATCGCGGTCTTCGTGATCACCCTCGCCATCGTGCGAGACGTGCGCATCTTCGAGCGCTACCGGTACACCGTCGCATTCGTTGGAGTCGCCGCGCTGCTGGTCCCGCTCGCACCCGGCATCGGCCGGACGATCAACGGCAGCCGCCTGTGGATCGCGATCGGTTCGCTCACGTTCGAACCCAGCGAGATCGCCAAGGTCTTGCTCGTCGCCTTCTTCGCGGCGTACCTCGTGGACAAACGCGAGCTCCTCACCTACGGACGGGTCCGCATCGGACGGTGGTTCATCCCGTCTCCACGTGACCTGGGTCCGTTGCTGCTCGCGTGGGGCATGGCGCTCCTCGTGCTCGGCTACGAGAAAGACGTGGGCACGTCGCTGCTGTTCTTCGGGGTGTTCGCGTCGATGCTCTACATCGCGACCCGGCGCGGCGCGTATTTGATCGGCACGTTCCTTCTCCTCGCAGTTGGATCGGTGTTCGCCTACCACGCGTTCGGGCATGTACGCGTGCGCGTCGACACGTGGCTCAACCCGTGGAGCGATGCACAGAACCACGGCTTCCAGATCATCCAGTCGTGGTATGCGTTCGGATCGGGGGGCGTCGGCGGGACCGGTCTCGGCCTCGGCAGCCCGAAGCTCATCCCGAACGCCGCGACCGACTTCGTGTTCTCCGCGATCGGCGAGGAGCTCGGTCTGGTCGGAACGATCGGAGTACTCACCGCGTTCATGCTGCTCATGGGGAGCGCCTATCGGATCGCGGTCGACGCGACGCGCTCGTTCGAGCAGCTGTTCGCGGCGGGCATCGCGACCATCCTCGGATTCCAGGCGTTCCTCATCATCGGCGGCGTCACGCGCGTCATCCCACTCACGGGCATCACACTCCCGTTCGTGTCGTATGGGGGATCGTCGCTCGTCGCCAACTTCGCGCTCCTCGCGATCCTGTTGCGCATCTCGAACGACAGCGCGCGAGAACGTGCCGCTCCGGCCGCCGACCGATGAACATCGGAATCCGCCGCGTGGGCGCGGCGATGATGATCCTGTTCCTCGGGCTCGCCGCGCAGCTCACCTATCTGCAGGTCGTGCACAGCACCACGCTCGAGAACGATCCGCACAACGTGCGCAAGTTCCTGCGCGACATCAGCCGGCCGCGCGGCGAGATCGTCACGTCGGAAGGCATCGTGCTCGCCAAGTCGGTGCCGGTCGACGACGAGCTCAAGTACCAACGCGTGTACAACACGGACACGGCCGCGCTGTTCGCGCATGTGGTCGGGTACCAGTCGATCCAGTTCGGCTCGGTCGGCGTCGAGGCCGAGTATTCGTCCGAGCTCGCGGGCCGGAATCTCGGCAGCCTGCCGCACCAGCTGTCGCAGGGTCTGTCGGCGCGCAAGGAAACCGGAACGGTGGTGCTGTCGCTGTCGAAAACGGCGCAGCTCGCCGCCGCGGCCGGTCTCGCCGATCGGCGGGGCTCGGTGGTCGTGCTCGACGTGAAGACCGGCGGCGTCGTCGCGATGTACTCGAACCCGACGTTCGACCCGACGCAGCTCGCGTCGCACGACTCGAACAAGGCGCAGGCGGCTCGGCAATTCTTCCTGGCCCTGCCCGACAACCCGATGCTCGCCCGCGCGTGGCGCGAGCTCTACCCGCCCGGTTCGACGTTCAAGACCGTGACCGCATCGGTCGCCCTGAGCGACAACGTCGATGTCAACAAGCGGTTCCCGTTCCTCACCGAGCTCCGCCTTCCGCTGACCACGAACACGCTGAAGAACTTCGGCGGCGAGCGGTGCGGCGGTTCCCTCGAAGAGGGCTTCTTCGAGTCGTGCAACACGACCTTCGGCCAGGTTGGGTTGGACCTCGGCGAACAGCTCGCGACCGGTATCCAACGTTTCGGGGTGAACACCGACCCTCCCCCGTCCGACCTGAGTCCGAGCATCGTGCGCAGCGTGGGTCCCGCGCCCGGTTCGTTCAAGGCGAACGCGCCGCTGTTCGCGCAGGCCGCGATCGGCCAGAGCGAGGTTGCGGTGACCCCGCTGGAGATGGCGCTGGTCGCCGAGTCGGTTGCGACCGGCGGCGTGATGCTCCGGCCCCACGTCGCCCAACGGATCGAAGATGCCGACGGCAACACCGTTCGCACGATCGGCAGAAAGGAGTGGCGGCGGACGATGGACCCGGCGACCGCGGAGACGATGAAGCAGTTCATGCTGCAGGTCGTCCAGCGGGGCACGGGAACCGCGGCGCAGATCCCGGGCATCGAGGTCGCGGGCAAGACCGGCACCGCGGAGACGGCTCCGGGTCAGAATCCGCACACCTGGTTCATCGCGTTCGCGCCGGCCGACAATCCCCGATACGCGATCGCCGTGCTCGTAGAGCACGGTGGCACCGACGGCATCGGCGCCGAGACCACCGGCGGCAAGGTCGCCGCACCGATCGCCGCGTCCGTCCTCCGAACATTGCTCGAGACGTAACGCAATGCGACCCCGCGCGAGTCGGAGCCACCGCCCCTTCAGATCTTCGAGCGAAAGCTAGGGTTTCCGCACCATGTCCCTGGTCGGCCAGGTTTTCTCGAACCGCTATCAAATCGACCGTGAGATCGCCCGGGGCGGTATGGCCGAGGTGTACCTCGCGCGCGATCAATCGCTCAACCGGCCCGTCGCGCTGAAGGCACTCTTCCCCGAGTTCGCGCGCGAGCCCTCGTTCGTCGAGCGGTTCCGACGCGAGGCCCAGGCCGCCGCGAACTTGAACCACCCCAACATCGTTGCGATCTACGACTGGGGTCAGGAGGGGGGCACGTACTTCATCGTGATGGAGTACGTGGAAGGCCGTTCCCTGCGCGAGTTGATCCAACTGGAAGGGCCGATCGAGCCGGGACAGGCGGCGGACATCGCGGCGGAGATCGCGTCGGCGCTTGCCTTCGCGCATCGCAGCGGCGTCGTGCACCGTGACGTGAAGCCGGGCAATGTGCTGCTCACGGAGTCGGGCACGGTCAAGGTCACCGACTTCGGCATCGCTCGTGCAGGGACCAGCGACGGGCTCACGCAAACCGGGTCGGTCATGGGCACCGCCACGTACTTCTCACCGGAGCAGGCGCAAGGTCTCGCGGTCGACGGCCGCAGCGACGTGTACTCCGTCGGCGTCGTTCTCTACGAGATGGTGTGCGGCGTGCCGCCGTTCACTGCCGAGTCACCGGTGAGCGTCGCGTACAAGCACGTGCGCGAGGAGCCGATCGCACCGTCGCTCCGCAATCCCGAAGTGCCGCACGCGCTCGAGCAGATCATCCTCAGCGCGCTCGCGAAGGATCCCGAGCACCGCTACCAGAGCGCCGACGACCTGCGCGCCGACATCCTTCGCTTCCGCCGCGGCCGTCCCCTCGTCGCCGCGCCGATCATCGCGATCGTCACCGACCTCCCGACGACCACCGTGACGAACGCCGGGGTCGGCGCCTACGCCGCCGCGACGGTGGCGAGCCCCCGCATTCCGGTCGAGCAACCGCCGGCGTACGGCCGCCAACCCGGCCGCGCCCGCCATACCACCGTGTTCACCGTGGTCACGCTGCTGATACTCGCCGCGCTCGTGGGCGGCATCCTCTTCGCGGCGGTGAAGCTCGGCAACGGCCAGAAGACGGTCACGGTGCCGGACGTCAGGCACAAGACCGTGGAACAGGCCACCCAAGCACTCGCCCAGCGCGGCCTGTTGTGGACCACCCACCTGGTCGCGAGCAGCGA
>JBBQER010000089.1:0-16493 GCA_038320885.1 Acidimicrobiia bacterium | reverse complement strand
ACCGCTGACGTGTCTCGAACGCCTGCGCGCGGTCACGCGCGAGGTGGCCGTGATCGAGACGGTCGCGGTTCACATGCCCGGCGCCGCCGGCCAAAGCTTGCTGGCCTTCCATTCCGGCGGCGACCTCAATCGCGACTTCGGGAATTGGTACGTGCCCACGATCCACGCGCTGCGCGCCCTCGCGCTCGCGGCGGGGTTCCCCCGCGTCGAGATCGTGCAGGGCCCGCCGCCGAGCGCGCCGGAATCGTTGGTTGGCGTGTTCCGCCGGCACCTCGGCGGGCGTCGGGACCCGCCGCCCGAGGAGTACCGCGCGATCGTGCACGCGTTCGTCTAACGAGCGAGTCGCGCTTGTCAGCCTGACGCCTCGTCACGCGCTCGTCGTGACCGCGAGTGCGAAGAGTCGTCCGGATCCGGCCGGGCGATTCCGGGATACTCGAACCCATGACCCGCACAACGGAAACGGCAACCCGCGAACCCGACGTGTTCGACGAGGTCGGTGAATTCTTCACCACGCTGCTCGCCACCCCGCCGGACCGGCTGACGAACTGCCGCGGTTGGACCGCCCACGATCTCGTGGCACACCTCGCGGCCGGCGCGGGCGAAGAGGCGGATCTGATCGAAACGCACCTCGCCGGCAAGCCGGAGCGCACGACGCTGCCGCATGACGAGCGGGAAGCGCCGTACCGCGCGCTCCCCGAAACCGAGCTACGGGAGCGACTCGTGGCGAACGGCGCCCGGCTCACGACCGCGCTGCACACCCTCGCCGGCGACGAGGCCGGCGCGGTGCTGTTCACCGGTCGGCACATGAGCGCCGCCGACTTCGCGATGCACTCGCGCAGCGAATGCGCGATCCACCGATGGGATCTCGTCGGGAGTGACGACATCGGCTGGACGATGCTCGCTCGACCCGCGCTCACCGCGCACGCACTCACGGTGCTCACGTCGATGTCGACCCTGCCGGAGGCCCCCGTCAATCGACTCGGAGCTCATCCGGAGCATGCGACCACGCGGTTGGTGCTGCGGAGCGATCCCCAGGAAGACGTGGTCGTGACGGTGACCGGCGGTTCGGTCTCGATGACGATGGAACCGCCGAGTGCGAATGCACCCGACGTGGAACTCGAGCCCGCGGCGCGCCTTCTTCTCCTGTGGGGCCGGCGCGAACCGAGCGCACCGATCGACCTGCACGCGGCCGGCGAGCGGCGCATGCTGCTCAATTCGCTCTTCGGATGGTGAGGTGATCCGTTAGCGTCGGCTTCCTGACGTAGGAGGCGACGGAGCGGTGAAGCGGCTGGGGACGGGCGCACGGGCAGCGTTGCGGCGGACATTCGGATCGCTCGACACGCACAACTACCGCCTCTACTTCTGCGGCGACCTCGTCTCGCACATCGGCGGGTGGATGCAGACCATGGCCGAGGCGTGGCTGGTGCTCACCCTCACCCACAACGGCGCGGCGGTCGGCGCGACATTCGGGTTCCGGTTCCTGCCGGTGCTGCTCTTCGGGCTGTGGGGCGGCACGATCGCCGACCGCTTCGATCGCCGCACACTCCTGCTGATCGCACAATCGCTGGCCGCGGTTCTCGCGATCGTGTTGTGGCTGATCGTCCTCACCGACGTGGTGCAGGTGTGGATGGTGTTCGCCCTCGCGGTCGGGCTGGGGTTGGTCACCGTCATCGACCAACCCGCCCGCCACGCATTCCTCGAAGAGATGGTCGGCCCCGAGCGGGTCGCCAACGCGGTGGCGCTCACGAGCGCGACCATGAACTCGGCGCGCATCACCGGCCCCGCGCTCGCGGGGCTGCTGATCGCTTCCTTCGGCGTCGCTTGGGTCTTCTTCGTGAACGCGCTGTCGTTCCTCGCGGTGCTGGGCGCCCTCCTTGCGATGCGACCGGCGGAGTTGAATTCGCTGCATCTCCCGACCGAGCGACCACGGATCCGCGAGGGCCTCGCGTACGCGTGGGGCATTCACGAGATCCGCGCGACGATCATCCTCGTCGGCGTGGTGGGAACGCTCGTCTACAACTTCCCGACCTTCCTCACGCTCATGGCGAACGACACATTCGACGGAGGCGCGGGCCTCGCGGGATTCCTCATGGCGCTGCTCGGCATCGGCACGGTGATCGGTGCGCTCACCGCCGCCCATCGAGCACGACCGACCTCCCGGACCGTCGTGACCGCGGCGGCGCTGCTCGGCATAGGGCTGCTCGTCGCCGCGACCGCGCCGTCGCGCTTCGCCTTCGAGGTCGCGCTGATCCCGCTCGGGGCACTCGCGGTGTTCTTCGGCTCGACGGCCAATGGGCACATGCAGATCTGGTCCGCGCCGGAGCTGCGCGGGCGCGTGATGGCGATCTACATGCTGCTGACGCTCGGGACGACGGTCGCCGGCGGACCCTTCATCGGTTGGGTCTGCCAGCACTGGACGCCGCGCACCGGCCTCGGCGTCGCCGGCGTGGCGACGCTCACCGCCGCGACCATCCTCGCCGTTCCGTTGCGGACGCGACTCCGCGACGAGGCGGTCACGATCGGCCGCGGCCTGCCGCCGGACGCGATCTGGGAACCGCTCGACGCGTCCGGCTAGCTCCTAGTTGTTGTTCGGCTGGGTCGTCGTCGTCGCCGGGGCGCCGCAGGCGCTCTCGAAAATGGCCTGGTGCTCGGGGTCCCAGTTGTTGCCCGCGTACACGTGGCCGGCGATGTCGAACGGCGGAATGATGTCGCCGGCATTCACGCCGCTGCGACCGTGGCCGGAGGCGTCGCCGATGCTCGCCACGTCCACCGTGATCACGACATAAGGATTCTTGGCGCTCGCCGTGGCGTGGCATATCGTGACCTTGTGGTCCGGATCCCCCTTGGTCGCCGCCGCGACCGACGCCGAAACGCCGATCATCCCGACTACCGCCAGTGCTGCCACGATCGCCCGTCCCGCCGTCCCGCGCATAATTCCCCCTAAAGAGTTATTTCGGTCATACGGAGCATCGCGCTCTTGATCGTCGACCTCAAGGGGCCGGATGGCCCAACCGGAGTGACCGATGTCAGCTGGCGCCACGAACCAGGATGAGCCGTGCTGCACTTGGTGATCGTCGGTGGTCCGACCGGGTCGGGAAAATCGACCATGGCCGAGGCGGTCGCGGCCGAGCTCGGCGCCACGGTCGCGAGCTTCGACTGGGTGATGTCGGGCTTGCGCGCATTCCCCGAGGCATGGGCCGCAGTCGAATACCCCGTCGAGCGCCAACGCGCCATCGGGTGGTCCCTCCTCGGCCGTATCGCCGAACAGCAGTTGCGTCGCGACGCATCGGTCGTGCTCGATCTCGTCGTCCGCGAGCAACCTCGAGGAGACTGGGCGGAGCTCGCGTCGCGCTACCAGACCCGGTTCCACGTCATCGAGTGCGTCTGCTCCGACCCCGAAGTTCTGCGCGCGAGAGTCGAGGGCCGAACGCGAAGGATCCCCGACTGGTACGAGCTGACGTGGGAAGCCGTGCAGCGCTCGCGCGTCGACTACGTGCCGCTCGCCGACCCGAAGCTCGTGATCGACGCCGTGGCGAGCTTCGAAGACAACCTGGAAGCCGTGCGCCGGTACCTCCGCCGCGACGATTGACGAACCACCGCCGAGGTCCCCGGGGACCCGGTGTAGCTATAGCGACTCGGCGCGGAACGTGTCGCAGGCGTTCACATCGCCGGTGTCGTAGCCGTTGGAGAACCACCGCTGACGTTGCTGCGCGGAGCCGTGGGTCCACGACTCCCGGTCGACGCCTCCCGTCGCGGCGCGCTGGATCCGGTCGTCACCCACTGCCGCGGCCGCGTCGAGCCCGTCGGCAATATCGGCCTTCGTGATGGCTTCGACGAACTGGGTCTGCACCGCGTGCGCGGCCCACACACCCGCGTAGCAATCGGCCTGCAACTCGAGTCGCACCGAACCCGACGTCGGTCCGCGCGCGCTCCCGACCGAATTCATGGTGCCCAACAGGTCTTGCACGTGATGGCCGTACTCGTGCGCGATCACGTACGCCTCTGCGAACGGGCCACCACGCGCGCCGAAGCGGTCGTGTAGCTCCTGGTAGAAGTCGAGGTCGATGTAGACCGACGCGTCGGACGGACAATCGAAGGGTCCGACGTCCGCCGAGGCCACTCCACAGCCGGTCGACGTCTGGCCGGTGAACAACACTGTGTCCGAAGGGCTGTAGTTATCGAGGGTCTTGTCCCAGAACTCCTGCACCGAGTTCACGACGCCGACGACACGGCAATCGGTCCGCCGGTTGGCATCGGCGCCGGTCTTGCATGTGGATGCGAGATCGGTGTTCCCGACCCCTCTCACATCGAAATTGTTCGCGGTACCGCCACCGCCGTTGAAGCCGCCGAGGGCGAACACCAACGCGATGATCAATCCGACGATCCCACCGCCGCCGCCGAGCATCATCCCGCCGGGCAGGCCGCCCATCCCCCGGAGATCTCACCGGTGTCGAGCCGCGCGCCCCGCCGGAACCTCATCGAAGCGATCCGTCTCCGTCGGCCCGATGCACGAGGCTGCTCTACCCAGCCACCCGCGGCCGCAACCCAGGACCGCGCTACGCGTTGAGCAACGTCTGTACTTCTCCGAGGATGTCGGCGTTGCCCGGATCGGACGAGTCGACCGGCCCGGCGATCACCCACTCCGCACCGCGCTCGACGTACTCGCCGAGCTCGTCGGCGATTCGCACCGCCGCGCCGACGATGACGCCGGGAGTAAGCGCGCGGGTCGCGGCCTTCGCGGCCGCGGTCGCGGCGTCTTCGCCCATCAACACGAGCCCGCCCCACGTGATCGTCGCCGCCGGCGCGATCTCGCGAACGAGTGTCGATTCGCGCGCCAGGTCGTGGGGACTCCCGCCCCATAGGTTCCAGCCGTCGGCCAACGGCACGATCTCGCGGACCTGGGCCGCCCGGCCGCCGACCCAAACGGGGTAGTCGCCACCGCGGGTCGCGCGTACCGCGTCGTGGAGCGCGCTGACGCGGTCGGCCATGGTTCCGAACTCGAGCCCGAAGGCCTCGTTCTCGGACCGGCTCTGCGAGTCGCCCGCGCCGATCCCCGCGATCAACCGGCCGCCGCTCACGCGCTGCGCGGTGGCCAAGGCGTTGGCGAGCGTCGCCGCCGGGCGCAGCGTTGCCCGCGCCACCAGCGTGCCGACTCCGATGGTCGACGTCTCAGCCGCAACCGCGCCGAGCAACGCAAGGCACTCGAGCGCCGGGCGGCGGGGCGCGTCGCCGCGCCACAGATGGTCGAAGACGAACACCGCGTCCAGCCCCGCAGCTTCGGCCGCGCGCGCGACCGCAATCGGGATCTCCGGGTCTTCGACGAACGACGGGAGCGTCAGGCCGACCCGAACGCTCACGGCAGCAACTCCCGGGCGAGCACCGCGGCGCCGACCGCGCCCGCGCGCTCGCCGAGCCGCGCGGGGACGATCGGGATCACCGGGCGGAAGGCGGCGCCCTCGACGTGCCGCATGAACGCCGCGTGCAGGGGGTCGAACAGCAACGGCCCCAACTCGACCAGTCCCCCGCCGATCACGATCAGCTCGGGGTCGAGCACGTTCGCGAGACCGGCCAGCCCGAGCGCGACGTTGTCGGCGTAGCGCGCCAGCAGCGCGTTCGCGTCGGCGTCGCCCGCGGCGGCCGCCTCCTCGACGTGCACTCCGGACACGGCATCGCGGTCGTCGCCTGCGGCGGCGAGGATGCTCGCTCCCCCGCCTTGACCGACCAGCTCTCGCGCCATGCGGCCGAGCGCGGTCCCCGACGCGATCGCCTCCCAGTGCCCGTACTCGCCGCACGCGCAGAGCGGGCCACCACGTTCCACCGTCATGTGCCCGATCTCCGCCCCGAATCCGTGCGTACCCCGGTAGAGCTGCCCGCCGAGGAGCATGGCGCCGCCGATCCCGGTACCGAGCGTGACGAAGAGCGCATGGTCTACGTCGACCGCGGCGCCGTACGCGATCTCACCCCGCGCCGCGACGTTGGCGTCGTTGTCGACAATGATCGGGTGCCGGGTCGCGTCCTGGAGCGCCTCTTGCAACGGCGCATCGAGGACGGTCGGCAAGTTCGGCGAGTAGAGGACATGGCCGTCGTGGCTGACCATGCCGGCCGCGCCGACACCGACGGGCGTAGGCTCGGGCGCGAGCTCCGCGACGATCGCGGTCGCGGTCGACACGAGCGCGTCGACCCCCGCGTGCGGCGACAGCCGCCGGCGCTCACCGATGACGTCGCCGTTCGCGTCGAGGAGGACACCGAGCACCTTGGTGCCGCCGATGTCGAGCCCAACAGTCGGTGCGGTCGCGCTATTGGACATCGATGCGACGCAACCGCGGCGCGCGCGGCGCCGACGCGCGGCGCTGCTGCTCGACCACGACGGCATCGGCCGCGTCGATCACCGCTCGGGCCGCCGCCAGGAACTCGTGGGCGGCGTTCCAGAGGTGCTCGACCGGATCGCCCGATCCGACCTCACCGGGCGCGGCCGGATCGACACGCTCGTCGCCCGCCCCCTCGAATCGGGAGTCAGTCATGCGGCTGCGACCTCCGGCCCTCGATCGCCCGTGCACCGCACTGCTGCGTCCGGGCCTGCGGTCTGCGCCTGGCTCATACGAACTCCACTTCGAGGCGATCGCCCTCGAAATGCGCGCCGCCGACTTCGCGCCGCACGAGGCTGTCGGGCAGGAGCAGCGCCCGCCGGTGCGGGCCGACGGAGACGAACAGCTCCTGTTCGGTGCGCCCGAGCCGTACCTCGTCACGGTCGGTGAACGGCACGTGCACCGAGAGCACGAGCGAGTCGCCGACCGCGTCGACCCGCAACGGCTCGACGCGAGAAAGGCGGGCGGCGACATCGAGATCACCGTAGAGATCGCCGGCGAAGTGCTCGAGATCGCCCACGCCCACGAGCTCGCGCTCGGCGAGCTCGGCGGTGAGGATCGGCAACGGTCCGAACGTATCGGCGATGGCGTCGAGATGTGCGGACTGCGCGTTCTTCCACTGGTCGAGCCACGGATGGTCGAGCTCGGTCGGCAGGATCCGGTTCACGATCACGGCGTCGACGTGGTAGCCGAACAGCGACAGGTATGTGTAGGTGCGGCGGGCCTCGGCGACCACGAGCCGCTCGGGATTGACGACCAAACGTGCGCTCGTCACCGCGCCATCCGTGAGGAGCTCGCGCACACCGTCGAGCCGGTCGTAGAAACGGCGGATGGCGCCGAACACCTGGTCACCCGCAACCGGGATGCCCGAGACGCGGCTGAGCACCGGACGCGCGAGCCGCGTGAGCCGGCGCTGCGCGTCGAAGACGCGGTCCATGTACCAACCGAGCACGTCGGGAAGAGAGAGGAGACGGATCGTCTCCGCGGTGGGTGCGCAGTCGACGACGACGAGGTCGTAGTCGCCCGACGTCGCGAACTGCTTGATGTCGGCGAGCGAGAACACCTCGTCGAGGCCCGGCACGACCGCGAGCTCCTCGGCCTCGAGCGCGTCGGCGCCGACCCAGTCGAGCACGTCGACCATGTAGCGCCGGATGTCGTCCCACGTCTCCTCGAACCGGAGGCGCGCGTTCAGCTGTTGCCCCCAGAGCCCGGACGCGACCGGCGACGGCCGGTCGGCGAGCTCCACGTCGAACGCGTCGGCCAAAGAGTGCGCGGGATCGGTCGACACCACGATCGTCCGCAAGCCGGACGCGGCCGCGCGCGCCGCGGTCGCCGCGGCGACGGTGGTCTTGCCGACTCCGCCCTTACCGGTGAACAACAGGATGCGCATCGGCCGGGGAGGCTACTTCTACCGGTCGACTCCGACTCCGCCTCCCCTTCGGTCGGCTCCGCCTGCGTCTCCTCAGGCGACGGCTTCGACCTGCTTCTTCAGCTCCTTGAGGGCGCTGCCCATGATGAGGCCCGCGGCGCGGCGCTTCACGAGACCGGGCAGCGGCATCGCGAGCTCGACCGCCAGGTCGTACTGCACGCGCGTCAACGCCGGACCCTCCGATTCGAAGCGGTAGCTGCCGTCGAGCCGCCGCAACATGTCGCCCTCGACGAACTGCCACGAGAACTCGCCGGGCGCACCGGTGTAGTCGTAGGCGAGCACATACCGGATGCTCTTGCCGAGCGCGGCGGCGCGGTATTCGACGCGCAGCCCGCGACCTTCGGGGTCGGACTCGAGGATCTTGGCTTCCTTCACGTCCCGCAGCCACTCGGGATACGACTCGTAGTCGACGGCGACGTCGAAGCAGCGATCGGCCGGCGCTTCGATGCGGATGCGCTCACTCGCGGTGTCGGTCATCGAGACACCGCCGTGGCCGGTCGAGCCGGGAACGTCCCGTGGAGCGCACCCCACAGCGGGAGGAACGCGAGCGGCAGCATGGGCTCGAGCACCGAGAACGCGTTGGCCCAGGCCGTGGCCGCAGCAACCACGATCGAGAGCGCCACCACCGCGAGCAGCGGGCGCCGCACGTCGTTCGGGGCCGAGCCGGAGAGGAAGAACAGGTTGGGGACCGTCACGTCGTCGCCCCGGGCCGAGCGAACCACTGCGAGGCCGAACGCGTATATCCAGATGGGCAGCGAGACGAGGAACAGCCCGAGCGCTGTGACCGACGCCAACCCGTCGAACGCGTGCACACCCGCCGCGTCGGGAACGATCGTGACCACGAACACACCGAGCGTCACGTACGACGCGAGGATGATCGACCGGCCATGCTCGCGACGTTCGCTCACGAGGTGGAGGCTACCGGCAAAGGGGCCCGACGGCCGAGAGGTCGCCGCGCGCAACCACGGCCAGGTCGGCGACGAGCCGGTCGTTGTCGAAGGCTTCCACCGCGCGCCGACGCGCCGCCTCCCCCATCCGGTCTCGCAGTGGCGGGTCGCCGACCAGCCGGGCAATCGCGTCGCGTGTCGCCCCGACATCGCGCGGCGCGACGACGAATCCCGTCGTCCCGTCGGCCACCGCCTCGTGCGAGCCGCCGCTCAGTCCGGCAACCGAGGGAACACCGCAGGCGGCGGCCTCGAGGAACACGATCCCGAACCCTTCGGCCTCGCGCCCGCGCCATCGGTCGCGGCAACACATCGCAAACACGTCGGCGCATGCGTACAGCGTGGGGAGATCGGCGTCGGGCACGCGACCGAGGAACTTCACCCGTCCGTGGGCTCGCCGTTCGAGGCGGCGACGATCGCGGCCCGCGCCCGCGATCGCCAGCTGCACCCCGTCGAGCCCGGGGCCGGCGACCGCGTCGATAACGATGTCGAAGCCCTTGCGGGGAACGAGCCGGGAGACGCTGAGCACGAGCGGTCGCTCCGGATCGAGGCCGAACCGGTGCCGAGCTGCCCCGCGCGCCTCGGCGTCGAGCGGACGGAACCGATCGTGATCGACACCGGGTGGGATCACGACCCCGGCCAGGCTGCGGCCCGCCGCGCGCTCAGATGCTGCCGCGGGATACGTGCCGGCGGCGACCACCGCGGCCGCACCGCGCATGACGCGGCGCGCCAGGCCCCGGCTCCCCATTGTGCGCGCGTAGCCCGTGATCTCACCGCCGTGCGCGACGACCACGTAGGGCGCGGCGGTCAGTCGCGGACCGACGAGCCCGAGCGGGAGCATCGGGTCGAGGAAGATCACGTCGGCGCGCACCTCTCGCGCGAGCGCGTCGATCCGCCGGGTGAGCGCGCGGCTCGGCAGGAGCACGCGTTGATGTTCGCGTTCGATGCGGAACTCCTGCTGCGCGTCCCACTCCGCCGCACCGGCGAACGGCGTGGTGAGCACCGTCGTCTCGCCCGGCGGGAGCCGGCGCCACAGCTCGTACAGATACGACTGGATGCCACCGTGCTTGGGCGGAAAGTCGTTCGTCACCAACAACGACGGCACGGCAAGACCCTACGCGGGTGCAGGCGCGCGTGTGGCTTTCCGCCCGCGCAATACCGCGAGTCCACCGAGCGCGCAGATCGCACCCGTCGTGAACGCGCCCCGATTGCCGCTGAAGTGCACGACGGTGCCACATACGAACGCGCCGAGTCCCTGTGACAGATCGAAGAACGACGAGAACGTACCCACGACCGACGCCCGCTCGGCCTCGCTGACACCGTCGAGCGCGAGCAACAGCAGCGCGGGGTACATGAGCGACATGCCGGCCGCGAACACGATCGTGCCGATCACCAATCCCGCGACCGTCGGCCACGCCGCGACCAGACCGATACCGGCCGCCACGACGACGAGCGCGAGCGTGCCGGTGTTGCGACCGCCCAGGCGGTCGGGCAACCGGGCCGCGAAGATCCGGACGCCGAGGATCAAGATGCCGTAGAGGGCAAAGATCAAGCCGTCGTTCACCTTGAGGCCCTCTACGTACAGTGGCATGAATGCGGTGAAGCCCGCGAGCGGAATGAGCCCGAGGAACAGCACCGTGCCCGGACCGATGGCCGACCGGTGCAGCAGGTGTTCGTGGCGCCGACGCGGCGTCGTTCGCTCGACCTCGACCGTGAACCACCCGATAACCGCGGCCGCGAACGCGAGCGCGGCGGACACGATCCACGCCGCGCCGTAGTTGTCACTCCCGTGTAGCACCGAACCCAACAACGGCCCGAACGACAAACCGCCGTAGACCGCGACCGACCAGTAGCTCACCGCCTCACCCCGCCGATCACTGGGCGCGAGGTCGGTGATCATCGTGGCCGCGCCGACGAAGAAGCCCGCTTCGCCGAAACCGGTGACGATGCGCGCGACGACGAGGAACCACAGCGCGTGCACGAAGCCGTAGCACGCGGTGGACAGCGCGACGATCAGTGCCCCGCCGACGATCAGCACGCGTCGCCCGGTCGTGTCGCCGAGCCGCCCGGCGAACGGTCGCAACGTGACCGCGCCGACCGCGAGCGCTCCCACGGCGATCCCGACTGCGATGCTGCTTCCGCCGAGGGACTTCTCGACGTAGTCGGGCAGGACGGGATTCAGCATCGCGAGCGCGGTGAAATAGCAGAGCCCGCTCAGCACCACGAGCGAGAAATGCAACGTGAAGATCCGCGCCCGCTTCTCTCCCCTCGGAGACTCGCTCATGCGTTTGCGAGCTCGAGCGCGGCGTCCCAGCTCGCGCGGTCTGCGATGAGGCGGCGGTACTGCATCACCTGACGGGCGCGGTTGAAGCCGAGTGCACCGACAATGCGATCGTTGCGGCCGAACAACGCGACGAACTGCCGTTCCGAGTACGAGCCGTGCGCGACATGGAGATCGCAGTCGCCCGACACGACACCCACCGTCTGGATCTTGCGGTCGTACTGGTCCGACCACACGAACGGCACCGGCGCGAACACGAGATCGGTGCCGGCGTCGCCGGCGAGCAGCCGCCGCGCCGCGTGCACGCCCTGCTCGGTCGCGTTGGTCCAGTGCTCGAGCCGCATCAGCTCACCGTCGAACAGCCGATTCGGGAATCGCGCGACATCACCGGCCGCGACGACACCCGGTGCCGCGAGACACGTCTCGTCGCACACCACACCGTTCTCGAGCTCGAGCCCGGAGCCTTCGAGCCACGGAGTTTCGGGCACCACGCCCACACCGACCACCACCACGTCGGTTGCGATCACCTCGCCGTCGGCGAGCCGGACCCGCTCGACGCGGGTGTCGCCTTCGATCGCCTCGACGCCGACTCCGGTGCGCAGGTCGACGCCGTGATCGCGGTGCATGTCGGCGATCACCGCGCCGAGCTCGGGGCCGAGGCCGCGCACCATCGGCTGCGGCAAGGCCTCGAGCACCGTGACGTCGAGTCCACGGCCGCGGCACGTGGCCGCGACCTCCGCGCCGATGAAGCCCGCGCCGATCACCACGACCTTCGGACCGGCCGGAAGGGTGGCGCGGAGCGCGAGCGCGTCGTCGAGCGTTCGCAACATGAACACGCCGTCCAATTCGGGCTGGTTCGGCAACCGGCGCGGCGTCGATCCCGTCGCGACCACCAGGCCGTCGTAGGCGATGCGAGTGTCGTTCGCGAGGGTCAGCTCCCGCGCGCCGAGGTCGAGCGCCGTCGCGCGGGTGCCGAGCATCCACTCGACGTCGAGATCGTCGACGCCCTGCTTGCGCAACCGGATGTCGTCCGGTTCGGAAAGGCCCGCGAGTAGCTCCTTCGACAGCGGCGGCCGGTCGTAGGGCAGGTGCGGTTCGCCGCCGATCGCGACGATCCGGCCGTCGTAGCCCTCGCGCCGAAACGTCTCCATCGCGCGCAGCCCCGCGAGCGACGTTCCGACGACCGCGACCGTGCGCATGCCGGGTGTTATTCGGAGATCGAGATCGCCTGAGTCGGGCAGTCGCGTACGGCCTGCTCGACCAGCGGACGCGCCGATTCCGGCGGCTCCTGTTGGAGCACGTAGAGGAAGTTGTCGTCACGTACTTCGAAGATCTCGGGGGCGATGCCCATGCACACCGCGTTGCTCTTGCACTTGTCGAAGTCGACGACGATTTTCACCGGTACCTCCCAGGCGCTCGGACCGGGGCCGACGCTACCAACTGGCCCGTAATGTGACGCGAGCGTCATACTTCACGGTCGTCACCCGCCCGGAGTCCCGCATGCCCGCCAAGAAACTCGACGTCTCGACGCTCGATGTCTCGGGTCGCCCGCTCGGCCTGCGCTCCGTCGATCTCGACACGTTCTTGCACCCCAAGGCGATCGCCGTGATCGGCGCGTCGGAGCAGTCGGCAAAACCGAATTCCGCGATGACGCGCAAGTTCAGCGCGTGGGCGCAGAAGAACGGCGCCGCGTTCTATCCCGTGCATCCGGAGTACGCGACCGTGCTCGGCCACCCGTGTTACAAGTCGGTCTTCGACGTGCCCGGAGAGCTCGACCTCGTGATCATTCTCACCGGGCGCGCGGTCGACACGTTCGAGCAGGTGCTCCAGCGCAAGGCCAAATTCGCCGTGATCTTCGCGGCGGGATTCTCGGAGACGGGCGCGGCCGGGAAGAAGCTCGAGCAGCGGCTCGACGCGCGGGTGCGGTCGGGCGACGTGCGCCTGCTCGGTCCGAACACGAATCTCAACGCCTTCGAGGATTTCAGAGAGGATCTCGAAGGTCCCGCGATCGCACTCATCACGCAGTCGGGGCACCAGGGCCGTCCCGTGTTCCAAGGCCAGGAAGTCGGGATCCGGCTGACGCACTGGGCACCCACCGGGAACGAGGTCGACCTCGAGTTCGCCGATTTCGCGCGCCACTTCGCCGATCAGCCCGAAGTCGGTGTGATCGCGTGCTACATCGAAGGATTCAAGGACGGCCGTACCCTGATGCTCGCGGCCGACCACGCGGCGAAACTGCGCAAGCCGATGGTGATTGTGAAGGTCGGCAAGACCGAAGCCGGGCGGTCGATGGCGCAGTCGCACACCGGTCACCTCACCGGATCCGACGCGGTCACGAGCGCGGTGTTCCGGCAGTTCGGCGTGACGCGCGTCGGCGGGCTCGACGAGTTGCTCGAGGTCTCCGCCGCGCTGGCGCGCACCCGACCCGAGAAGATCCCGGCGTGGGCGCGCCGCAAGTCGGGGCCGGGCGTGTGCGTCTACGCGATCTCGGGCGGCACGGGCGCGCACATGGCCGACATGCTCGCCGATGCCGGGCTCCGGCTCCCGGTGCTCACCAAGCCCACGCAGACCGCGCTGCACGACGGGTTGATCCCGGCCTACCTGCGCGTCTCGAATCCGGTCGACTGCGGCGGCCCGCCGGTTGCCGATCGCCGCGGTCGCCAGATCATCGACGCGATCCTCACCGACAAGAACGTCGACATCGTGGTCGTCCCCATCACCGGCGCGGTCGCGACGTTCAGCGACCCGCTCACGCGCGATGTCATCGAGGCGTCGAAGACCACGACCAAACCGATCTTCATGATCTGGGGCGCCCCGTCGGGAACCGACGATACGTACTACAAGCGTCTCCTCGACGGCGGTCTGCCGACGTTCCGCACGTTCGGGAACTGCGTCGCCGCGGTCAAGGCCTACGCCGACTACTGGACGTTCGCGGCGCGGTATCGCTCCCCGTTCGCGTCGGCGCCGACCAGTCCTCTGCCCGCGGCCAAGAAGGCGCGCAAGCTGCTCGCCGATCTGGCGCCGGGCGACGCACTGTCGGAGTGGCGATCCAAGCAGCTGCTGAAGGCGTACGGGATCAAGACCAGCACCGATGGGCTGTGCACCGAGCCGAAGGCCGCGGCCAAGGCGGCGAGCGCGATCGGATTCCCGGTCGTGATGAAGGTCTCCTCCCCCGACCTGCTGCACAAGAGCGACGCCGGCCTCGTACACGTGGGCGTCGAGTCGCCGAAGGAAGCGCGCGCTGTCTACGACGAGCTGCTCGCCAAGGCCCGCAAGGCCGACAAGAAAGCGCGCATCGAGGGCGTGCTCGTGTGCGAGATGGTGGCCGGGGGCGTGGAGATGCTGATCGGCGTGGCGCACGACGAGCTCTTCGGGCCCGTGGTCACCGTCGGCCTCGGCGGGATCTTCACCGAGGTGTTCGGCGACGTCACGTTCCGCGTTCCGCCGTTCGACGCGGACGAAGCGCGTCGCGCGCTGCAAGAGCTGAAGGGTTACCAGCTCCTGCAGGGTGTGCGCGGCGCCCCGCCCGCCGATGTCGACTCGCTGGTAGAAACGGTCATGAACGTGCAGCGCCTGGCGATGGATCTCGCCGGCGACGTACGCGAGCTCGATATCAACCCATTGATCGTGCGACCGCGCGGTGCGGTCGCACTCGACGCCCTGGTGGTGAAGAAGTAGTGACTCTCGTTCCGCCGCCGGAAGGCGTCAACGTCGACGAAGAGCTGACCGCGGACCTCGAGAACGGCGTGTTGTGGTTGACGATCAACCGCGCCGACAAGGGCAACGCGATCCCCTACTACGTGCGCGACCGGCTCACGACGTGGTTCCTCGACGCGCACGCCGATTTGGCGGTCCGGGCGATCGTGCTGACCGGCGCCGGAGAGCGGCACTTCTGCACCGGGGCCGACCTGACCGTCCGCCAGCCCGCGAAGCCAAAGCCCGAGGGCGCGCCGGACATGGTCGCCGGTATGGCGACGCAGATGATGCGCGTGGGCTTTCAGCGACTGATGCAGGCCATGCTCGATTGCCAAAAGCCGGTCATCGTCGCGCTCAACGGCACCGCCGCCGGGGGCGGCTCGATGTTCGTGCTCGCGGCAGACCTCGTGATCGCGGCCGACACCGCGAAGATCATCCAGGTGTTCGTCCGGCGCGGCCTGATCCCCGACGGCGGCGTGGCGTATCTCCTCCCCCGCGTCGTCGGGATGCACAAGGCCAAGGAGCTGATCTTCTTCGGCGACGACCTGCCCGCGGCCGACGCCGAGCGCATTGGCATCGTCAACAAAGTGGTACCCGCGGCCGATCTGCACGCGACGACCAAGGAGTGGGCCGAGCGGCTTGCGAACGGCCCGACCAAGGCCATCGGCTGGTCGAAGAAGCTGCTCCACGACGCGTCGGAACTGTCACGCCGCGACCTCCTCGAAGAGGAAGCGATGCTCGTCGAGCAGAACTCGTCGACGGTCGACTCGGGTGAGGGTGTCGCAGCCTTCCGGGAGCGGCGGACGCCGGAGTGGAAGGGCTGGTGAGCCCGACCCTCGTCAAGGACGAGACCGCGGTCGTCGGGATCGGCCAGACGAAGCTCGGCAAGGGGCTGCCCGACACGGAGCTCTCGCTCGCGTGCCAGGCAATCTCGCTCGCCCTCGACGACGCTGGGATCGCGCCCGCCGAGGTCGACGGGCTCGCGTCGTTCACGATGGAGCCGATGCGCGAGGTCGACGTCGCCCGCTCCGTCGGCTTGGGCGACATCACGTTCTTCTCGCAAGTCGGCTACGGGGGCGGGGCGGGCTGCGGTGTGGTCGGCCACGCGGCGATGGCGGTCGCGACCGGGCAGTGCGAGACCGCCGTGGCCTGGCGCGCCCGCAAGCGCGCCGACGCATCGAGCCGGCCGTGGGCGCAGGTGTCGGCGCGCGTTTCCGACTTGGGTCAGTGGTCACGTCCCTTCGGCATCGTCCGCCCCGTCGACGAGATCGCGATGCTCACGCGCCGCTACATGCACGAGTACGGCGCCACGCGTGATCACCTCGCCAACGTCGCGATCGCGTTCCGCAAGCACGCGGCGCGCAACCCCAACTCGACGATGGGCCACAAGCCGCTCACGCGCGACGACTACATGAACGCGCGGTGGATCTCGGAGCCGTTGTGCCTCTTCGACAATTGCCTCGAGACCGACGGGGCGCTCGCAGTCGTTGTCACCTCGGCCGAGCGCGCCCGCGATCTGCGGCACCCACCCGCGCTCATCCACTCGTTCGCGCAGGGCATCCCGCAGCAGCACCAGACGATGACCAACTTCTTCACCGACGATCCTCTACGCGGCCCCGCATGGACCGCCGCGACGCGCCTCTGGGCCAACGCCGACGTCACGGCCGCCGACGTGCAGGTCGCGCAGCTCTACGACGCTTTCAGTCCCCTCATCCCGCTCTCGCTCGAGGGCTACGGCTTCTGCGAACGCGGCGAAGGCGGCCCGTTCACCGACAACG
>JBBQER010000088.1:0-16525 GCA_038320885.1 Acidimicrobiia bacterium | reverse complement strand
GTCTGCGCGTCGGGCTGTCGGCGCTCACGGTCGCCGAGTACTTCCGCGACGTGAAGAACCAGGACGTGCTGTTGTTCGTCGACAACATCTTCCGGTTCGTGCAGGCCGGCTCCGAGGTGTCGACGCTGCTCGGCCGCATGCCGTCGGCGGTGGGTTACCAGCCGACGCTCGCCGACGAAATGGGTGAGCTCCAGGAGCGCATCACCTCGACGAAGGGCCGGTCGATCACGTCGCTGCAAGCGGTCTACGTGCCCGCCGACGACTACACGGACCCCGCGCCGTTCACCACGTTCACCCACCTCGACGCGACCACCGAGCTGTCACGGCAGATCGCGTCGCTCGGCATCTACCCGGCCGTCGACCCGCTCGCCTCGACGTCGAACATCCTGGCGCCGGAGATCGTCGGCGAACGGCACTACGCGGTCGCCCGGCGCACCCAGGAGATCCTCCAGCGCTACAAGGAGCTCCAGGACATCATCGCGATCCTCGGTCTCGACGAGCTGTCGGAGGAAGACCGCGTGACCGTGGCCCGGGCGCGCAAGATCCAGAAGTTCCTGTCGCAGCCGTTCTTCGTGGGCGAGGTGTTCACCGGCCTGCCCGGCATCTACGTGCCGATCGGGGAGACGGTGGAGGCGTTCGAGGCGTTGAACCGCGGCGAGCTCGACCACGTGCCCGAGCAGGCGTTCTTCAACGTCGGCGGGGTCGAGTCGGTGCTCGAGAAGTCCAAGACGCTCACCGAGTCGTAGGCGGACCGACGATGGAAGTGCAGCTCGTCTCTCCCGAGCAGGTGCTCTACACCGGCGACGCCAAGATGGTCGTCGTGCGCACGCTCGGGGGCGGCGACATCGCGTTCGAGGAGAACCATGCTCCGTTCCTCGGCGCGCTCGACACCTGGCCGGCCCGCGTGAAATTCGAGGACGGCACCCAGCAGTGGTTCGCGGTGCACGGTGGATTCGTCGAAGTCGGCGACAACCGCGTGATCATCCTCTCCGACGTTGCCGAGCTCCCGTCGGACATAGATGTTGCACGCGCCGAAGCTGCGAAGACGCGCGCCGAGGAAGCGTTGCGCGCCGACGAGGAAAACGAAGACGCGCGTCAAGCCGCGGCCCGCGCCGAAGTCCGCCTCGAGGTCGCCCAGAACTCCTAACCCGGCGAACCGGCGTGACTTCGCTACCTATACGGTCGCCAACTCACGCCGGTTCGGGCTGTGGGGCGTTATTCGTAGCTGACTGCGGAGTACGACATCAGCTTCGTCCAGCGGTGCGTTGCCGCGATGATGCGGACCGTCCCCGACTTGGAGCGCATCACGAGGCTTTGCGTGCTCGCGCCGTCGCCCCAATAACGGACGCCCTGGAGCAACTCGCCGTCGGAGATGCCGGTGGCCGCGAAGAACACGTTGTCGCCCTGGACGAGATCGTCGATCATGAGGACGCGGTCGAGGTCGTAGCCCTGGTCGAGCGCGGCGCGCCGCTCCTCGTCGTTGCGCGCGTGGAGCCGCCCCTGGATCGAGCCACCGAGGCACTTGAGCGCGCACGCCGCGATAACACCTTCGGGCGTCCCGCCGATGCCGAAGAGCACATCGGTTCCCGAGTTGCGCCAGGCAACGGAGATCGCGCCCGCGATGTCGCCGTCTTGAATGAGACGGATACGCGCCCCGGCCTCTCGACACTCACGAATGATGTCGGTGTGACGATCGCGGTCGAGGATCACCGCGGTCACGTCGCTGATGCGCTCGCCGAGCGCCTTGGCGACGGCTTCGAGGTTGGCCTTCACCGGGGCGTTGAGGTCGATCACGTCGGCGGCGAGCGGTCCGGCCGCGATCTTCTCCATGTAGACGCACGGGCCGGGGTTGAACATGGTGCCGCGCTCGCTGAGCGCGATCACCGCGATGGCTCCCGGCCGTCCGAGCGACGTGAGGGTCGTGCCGTCGATCGGGTCGACGGCGATGTCCATCAGGGGCGGGGAACCGTCGCCGATTTGCTCACCGTTGAACAGCATGGGCGCGTTGTCCTTCTCGCCCTCTCCGATCACCACGATGCCGTCCATCGCAACCGTGCTGAGCACGACGCGCATGGCCTCGACCGCGGCGCCGTCGGCCGCGTTCTTGTCGCCGCGGCCCATCCAGCGGCCGCCGGCGAGTGCCGCCGCCTCGGTGGAGCGCATCAGCTCCATCGCCAGGTTGCGGTCGGGTGGTTGATGGGTGTCCAAGGGTGCTCGCTCTTTCGTGATTTGGGTGGCGCGGGGTCGGACGACCCTAGTGGGTCCATCGGCCGACTTGCCCGGTGAGCGAGTAGAACTGGCGCCCATGGAGTCACTACTCGGCAAGGTTGCACTCGTCACGGGCGCATCGTCGGGAATCGGATTGGCGTGCGTCGCGCGCTTCGTGCGCGAGGGCGCGCGAGTCGTCGGGCTCGATCTCACGGAGCCGCACGACGACGTCGACGTCCCGGCGGGCGGAGCCGCGGTGTCGTTCGTGCAGGCCGACGTTCGCGACGAAGACGCGATCTCCGACGCGGTGTCCGCCGCCGTCGCCGAGCACGGACGCATCGACGCGGTGGTGACGGCGGCCGGAGTCGCGGGCGGTGGACCTGCGCATCTCCTCGACCGCGCCGAGTGGCAACGCGTGCTCGACGTCAACCTCACCGGCACGTTCCTCGTGTGCAAGCACGCGATCGCGCACATGCTCGAGCAGCCGCTCGTGAACGACGAGCGCGGCAGCCTGGTCACGATCGCGAGTGTCGAAGGCCTCGAAGGCACCGCCGGCGGGAGCTCGTACAACGCGTCGAAGGGCGCGGTGGTGATCCTCACCAAGAACCTCGCGATCGACTACGGGCGCGCCGGCATCCGGGCGAACGTCATCTGCCCCGGGTTCATCGAGACGCCGATGCTCGAGGGCGTCTTCGGCATGCCGGGCCTGGAGGAGGTTCGCGACGACATTCGCGAGGAGCACAAGCTCCGCCGCCTGGGCCGGCCCGATGAGATCGCGGCCGTCGCCGCGTTCCTCGTGTCCGGCGACGCGTCGTTCGTCACCGGCCAGGCCATCGCAGTCGACGGGGGCTACACGGCCGGCCGTGACCACGGCGTGACGAAGTTGCTCGGTTTGTGACGGCGGTTGGGCTTGTAACCTGACACCGTGACGCGGCGCGACGACTGGCGGGAAGCGTTCGACTCCACGCCCGCGCGCGACGCCGACTTCACGACGATGTCGGGCGTTCCCGTCGAGCCCGTCTACGGCCCGGCCGACGGCGAGCATCCGGGCCAGTACCCGTATACGCGTGGTCCGCACGCGTCGATGTACCGCTCGAAGCTCTGGACGATGCGCATGTTCGCCGGCTTCGGGACTGCGCTCGACACGAACCGGCGATTCCACGAGCTGCTCGCGGCCGGCGGTGACGGCCTGTCGACCGCGTTCGACCTGCCGACCCTGATGGGTCGCGACTCCGACGACGAGCTCGCGCTCGGCGAGGTCGGTCGCTGTGGGGTTGCCGTCGACACGCTCGCCGACGTCGAGGATCTCTACCGAGGGATCGATCTCGGCGCGGTGACGACGTCGATGACGATCAACGGGCCCGCGGCGGTGATCTTCGCGATGTACGTCGCGAACGCCGAGGCCACGGGAGTCGAGCGGGCGCGCCTCGGCGGCACGCTGCAGAACGACATCCTGAAGGAGTACCAGGCTCAGAAGGAGTTCATCTTCCCGCCCCGTCCGTCGCTGCGCCTCGTCGCCGACACGATCCGGTTCTGCACGACGGAAATGCCGCGCTTCCACCCCCTGTCGATCTCCGGCTATCACATTCGCGAGGCGGGTGGGACGGCCGCCGAAGAGCTCGCCTTCACGATTGCGAACGGCTTCGCCTACGTGGAGCTCGGCTTGCAGGCCGGGCTCGACATCGACGCGTTCGCGCCGCGCTTGTCGTTCTTCTTCAACGCGCACATCGACTTCTTCGAGGAGATCGCCAAGTACCGCGCCGCGCGAAGGATCTGGGCGCGCTGGCTGCGCGACCGCTACGGCGCCAAGAACGACCGTTCGTTGCAGATGCGGTTTCACACCCAGACCGCCGGCGTGTCGTTGACCGCGCAGCAACCCGAGGTCAACATCGTCCGCACCGCGATCGAGGCGCTGGCGGGTGTGCTCGGCGGTACCCAGAGTCTCCACACGAACTCGATGGACGAGACCTTCGCGCTGCCGACCGAACGCGCGGCCCGGATCGCGCTCCGCACGCAGCAGGTGATCGCCAACGAGACGCGTGTCGCCAACGTTGCCGATCCGCTCGGCGGTTCGTGGTACGTGGAAGCACTCACCGACGAGCTCGAGCGGCAGGCCGAGGCGGTGTTCGCCCGCGTCGACGAGCTCGGCGCCGGTTCGATGCTCGACGGCGCGGTGCGGGGCGTGGAAGAAGGATGGTTCCAGTCGGCCATCGCCGACTCCGCCTACGAGTTGGAGCGCAAGCTGAACGCGGGCCGGCACGTGATCGTCGGTGTGACCCAATTCCTGGAAGGGAACGACGAAGCGCCGCCCGAGACGTTGCGCATCGGTCCCGAGGTCGAGGAAGAGCAGCGGCGCCGGCTCGAGAAGGTGCGCAAGGACCGTGATGCGGCCGCAGTGGCACGGGTCTTGGCGCAGGTCGCGTCGGATGCGCGAGAGCCGACCACCAACCTGATGCCGGCATTGCTCGACGCGGTGCGCGCGTACGCGACGCTGGGCGAGATCGTCGAAGCGCTCGCGGGCGTGTTCGGGCGCTGGGTCGAGCAACCCCGGATCTGATCGGCTCCGGTGCGCCACGCCCGCGACGAAGATCTCGACCGGATCGGACCGTTGCTCGAACAGTTGCGCGCCCTCGACGGCTTGACCGAGAAGAACCGCGGCGTCTTCTATCGCCGCTCGCGCGCCTGCCTCCACTTCCATGCCGACGGCGACGACACCTACGCCGATGTGCGGTTCACGGGCGACGACTTCGAGCGGAAGCGTGCGACCACGAAGGTCGAACAGAAGGCGCTGATTGCCGCGGTGCGGCGCGCGCTGGCGTAGGAGGTCTGGCCTAGCCTGCGCGCCGATGGATCCCGACCTGCTCGAAGTCGCGCGCGGCGCCAAGGGATTCATGCCCGACGACGAGGGCCTGGCCCTGCACGCGGCGGGCGTCGACGGCGGCCGGGTCGGGCCACTCCTGGAGATCGGCACGTACTGCGGCAAGTCGGCGGTCTATCTGGGCGCGGCCGCACGCGCCGCGGGCACCGTTCTCTTCACTCTGGATCATCACCGCGGCTCGGAGGAGAACCAGGCCGGCTGGGAGCACCATGATCCCGAGGTCGTCGACCCCGAGACCGGCAAGATGGACACCCTTCCCTTCTTCCGGCGCACGATCCACGCCGCGGATCTCGAAGACGTCGTCGTCGCGATCGTCGGCCATTCGATCCCCGTCTCACGGGCGTGGCAGACGCCGCTCGGCTTCCTGTTCATCGACGGCGGTCACGCGGAAGACGTCGCGATGGCCGACTACGCGGGCTGGTCGCCGCACGTCGTGGCCGGGGGAGTGCTCGCGATCCACGACGTGTTCGAAGATCCAAGCGCCGGGGGGCAAGCCCCATTCCACGTGTGGCAACGCGCGGTATCCGACGGCTTCGAGCCGGAATCGACAACCGGCTCGCTACGAGTCTTGCGCCGGAAGTAACCGAGCCGCGTCGACGGCGAACTGCTCGTCGCTGACGAACAGGTACGCCTGGCCGCCTCGCGCTCTCCATGCTTCGACGTTCGCTTCGATGTTGTCGATCAGGAGCGCTTCCGCCGGATCGTGGCCGCCGAGTCGTTGGAGTGCGATCTCGCAGAGGCGCGCCTTGTCCATGGTGTGCTCTTCCCATGACGTCACGATCAGGTCGAAGACGGAATCGAGGTTGTACCTCGGTACGACGAAGCGGCTGAAACCGTCGGAGTTCACGGTGACGAGCGCTTGCGGAAGCGTGCGCGCCCGCGCCGCGACCCACGCGTGCTCGAAGAACTGCAACTCGCTGCACCGCTGCTTCGTGTGCGCGATGAGCAGCTCCGGCGTGCACCCGAGCTCACCGGCGAACGCGGCGATGAGCTCTTCGGTTGTTGTCTCGCCGACGTTCCAACTCGCGTCGAGGTCGCTGTCCGGCAGCGCCCGATATAGAGAGCGGTCCATCCGGGTACGCCGTCCGGACTCGGCCACATCCACCGCTGATCGGCCAGCGTGTCGCCGAAGTCCCACAACAGGTAGCGGATTTCAGCCACGGCTGCTCACGGCGGACTGCATTGCCGAAAGGTATCTACGGACCGCCGCGTTTTTGCAGGCGATGCGCGATCGGCGAGAACGCGCGCGCCAGCGGATCAGCCGGACGAGAGGCGGCCCGCACGTCGAAGCGCACAACACCCCGACTGCGCGAGACGACGAACGACTCTTCCCCTCGCTCGGGGTGCACCGGGAGCGTGCCGTAGACGAAGCCGAACCGGTCAGGCTCGTCGACGATGGCAACGACGCGGCACGTGATCTCGACGAAGCCGAGCGGAAGGGGAGCGCTGATCGCGACGTTCGTGCCGACCGCGAGCGGACCGTCGGTCAGAACATCCAGACCCGCGCCCCGGTGGACCGCCCAGGAACGAATCGCCGAGCAACCACGGTCGAACGCGTCGGCACCGGCCAGAACCGTCGACCAACTCCGCAGCCGCAACCCGGGAGGAGTGACGCCGCTCAGTGAGCCTCCGGTCGGCTCGTACCTCAACGCGTCTGCCGCGCAACGGGAGAGGAGAACTGCGAGACGGTCGGCTGTCCGTCGCCGCAGTCGTATCGCGATGACTCGCTCCGCGCTAGTGCTGTTCGCTCGCGGAGCGGCCGGTTTCGATTGCCGAGCCGGCGTCGATGAGCTCCTGCGCGGTGAGGCCCGCGGGCAGGCCCTCGCCGCGGAACAGACCCGACGTCGGGCCGCTCCCGCCGAGCGCGTTCGCCGCGAGCACCACCGCCGCGCTGTTCCACGTCGGCTGCTCGGGAGTGAAGTAGTCACCCGGCTCGTCGAAGCGCTCGTCGGCGAAGTTCATGCCGGTCCAATAGCTGCCGTCGTCGTGGCGCAGGAACTGCACCGACGCGAACAGGTCATGCGCGCGCTCGTGCAATCCGATCGCGTCGAGCGCCATCACGAGCTCGCACGTTTCCGCCGCGGTGATCCATGGTTGATTGGAGACGCAGCGCACGCCCCGACCGTGGACGACGAACGTCTCCCACTTCGACGCGACGCGCGCTTCGGCCGCGCCGCCGCGCAGCACGCCGGCGAGGATCGGGTAGTACCAGTCCATCGCCCAACGCTCCTTGTCGAGGAAACGTTCGGGGCGGTGGGCGATCGCGATGGCGAGCGAGCCGAGTGACAGCTCCCAGTCGGGGCGCTCCCGGCCGAGGCGTTCGGCAGCCGCGATCGCGCAGCGCAACGACGAGTAGATGCTCGACGAGCCGGTGAGCAACGCGCCCTTGCCGTCGGTCCGTTGCGGGTCGGCGTCCCATTCGATCTCGCCGGTCGGGTGCTGGTTGTCGAGTGCGAAGTCAATCGCTCGCTCGACCACGGGGAACAGCTCGCTGAGGAAACTGGTGTCGCCGGTGGCGAGGTAGTGGTGCCACACGCCGTTGGCGACGTAACAGGTGACATTGGTGTCGAGTGTGTGCTCCTTCACCGCGTCGCCCTGGTAGTAGGCGTGCCACGAGCCGGTCAGCAACTGCATGCCGCGCAGCCAGTCGTAGGCGCGCTCCGCTTCGGCGAACCGCCCACCGACATCGAGTGCGATCGCGGCCTCCACGAGGTTCCACGGGTCGGTCTGGCCCCCAGGTACCCACGGGATGTTGCCGTCGGGCTGCTGCACCGACGCGATCGCGTCGATGGTTTGTGCGACTTGGGCGGCGCTCAGGATTCCGGCGACCTCCGGGAGCTTCAACTCAGGCAAGGCTGCGCTTCCCCCATTTCGCGCCGCTCCGTGGCACCTTCTCCCCGTACACCACGAGGCTCTTTCCGAGCACCGGGTTGAGCGCGCGCTCGGTGATGCGCGCCCAGCGCGGGTTGTGCTCGATGAGGTGGCAGAGGAAATCGTGGTATCGCTTCACCGGCGCCGCGTCGGGGTTGTCGAGCCCGTACGCGCACTTGAGCCACCAGTACGGCGAGTGGAACGCGTGCGCGTGATGCGATCCCCGAAGGAAGCATCCGGCCCGTTCGAGCTTCTGCTCGAGCTCGTGCTGACGGTAGATGCGCACGTGCGCGCCCGGCGCGTCGTGATACCGGTAGTTGATCGCCCAGGAGACGCGCTCGGGCCAGCGGGTCGGAACCGTTGCCGCGACGCGTCCGCCGGGTCGCAGGACGCGGACGATCTCGAGGAGCGCGCGTTCGTCGTCCCAGATGTGTTCGAGCACTTCTGAGACGATCACGCGGTCGAAGCTGCCGTCGGGAAAAGGAAGATCGAGCGCGTCGCCGTTCACGACGCCGGCCCATTGACCGGCGCCGGTCTCGCCGGCTTCGATCATCGCACCCGCGACCGCGGCGACGTCTTTGAGATCGGCCGCCGAGTAGTCGAGCGCGGTGACGCGAGCGCCGCGGCGCATCGCCTCGAAGGCGTGCCGTCCGCCGCCCGACCCGAGGTCGAGCAGGCGCTCGCCCGACGCGAGTTTCAGCCGTTCGAATTCGACCGTCAGCATGATCAGGTCCGGACGCGCAGATCGAAGCGGCGGCGCTCGTGGGCCTCGAGCTCGAGGTAGTACTGCTCGGCCGAGCCTTCGGCGGTCTTGCGCCAGGTGAACCGGTCGAGCACGCGGCGCCGTCCGCCTTCGCCCAGGCGGGCGCGCTGCTCCGGGTTGTTCAGGGTCTCGACGATTTGGTGCGCGAGCGCGCCGGCGTCACCCGTGGGAACGGTCATCGCGGTGTCGCCCGACGGGCCGACGACCTCGGGCAGCGCGCCGCCGGTGGTGGTGACGAGCGGCACACCACACGCCATCGCCTCGATGGCCGGCAGCGAGAATCCCTCGTAGAGCGACGGGACCACTGCGATCTCGGCCTCCGCGTACAGCTCGACGATACGCTCGTCGGTGACACCGCTCACGAACTCGACCGCGTCGGTCAGGCCGAGTCGTTCGAGTTGCGCGGGTACCGCGCTCTTGTGCCGGGGCCGGCCGATCACGACGAGGTGCGCGTCTTCCCGTTCGGTACGGATCTTCGCCAGCGCCTCGATGAGATACGTCAGTCCCTTGAGCGGTACGTCGGCGCTCGCGGTCGTCATCAGCCGTCCGGGAACGCGCGCGACGTGGGGGAGCCGGCGGAACTGCTTCTGGTCGACGCCGACCGGCACGACGTGCAGCCTGTCGAGATCGACGCCCATCTGTGCGGCGATGTCCTTCTTCGAGTTCTCCGACACCGTGATGTGGCGCGGCACTTCACGGGCGACGCGCATCTGCATACCCAGGAAGCCGTACCAACGGCGGAGCGTCGCGCGGCGGAAGGGTCCGCTCGCGGCGTCGAGGTCGAGATCGCGATCGACGGTGATCGGGTGGTGCAATGTATTGACGAAGGGCCAGCCCTCACGCATGAGCCCGAGCAGGCCCGTACCGAGGCACTGATTGTCGTGCACGAGGTCGAACTCTTCGCGGCGGTTGCGCAGCGCCTTGTAGACGCGGCGGCTGAACGCGTACGGCTCCGGGAACCCGGCGGTGCACATGATCCCGAATTCGGCGAGATCGTCGATCGTGCGGAACTCGTACGGCCACGGAACGCGGAACGGGTTCTCGCGGCGGTAGAGATCGAGCCCGGCGACCTCTTCGAGCACGACGGGCGCGTCGGCGACGGGCCAGGGCTGGCCGGCGAACATCGTGACGCGGTGCCCGAGCTCGGTCAGCTCACGGGTCAAATGGCGGCTGTAGACGCCCTGACCGCCGCAGTGGGGATTGCCTCGGTAGATGAGGAATGCGATGCGCAGGGGGTCGCCGGGGCGCGGCAAGGGAGCGGGGGTTTGGGGCATGTAGAGACCAGAATGGAGGGCGGGCCCGTCGGGAAGCAAGCTGCCGTCCAGGAGCCAGGCGGGTCGCGGGCTCCTCGCCGCCGCCGGAGCGGACCTCTCACGGCTACCGTTCGCCGCCGTGGCTCCTCCGATCACCGCCGCGCTGATCGCCCGCTCGCGCCGGGTCGGGGATCCTCGCTGGTCGCCGTCGGGAAACCGGCTCGCCTGGGCCGACAGCTTCGACGGCCGCAGCGATCTCGTGGTCGCGGCGGCCGACGGCTCGGCGCCCTCGACCGTCGTGACCGCCGAGTGCGAGCTCGGCGGGGGTTGGTGTTGGGCCGGCGACGACGAGCTGGTGATCGTCGCCGGTGACGGTCGACTCCTCGCGATCGCCGCCGACGGTACGCCGCGGCGGGTGCTGCACCGCGAGGGCGACGCGATCGGGCCGGCGGTCTCCTCCGTGGGCGAGGTCGCGTTCGCGATCGAGCGCGACGACGCGTGCGATGTCGCAACGGTGTCGCTCGACGGATCGGCGTGGCCCGTACGCATCACGCGAGCCGACTACGCGTGGGATCCGGCATGGTCTCCCGATGGATCGATGCTGGCGTGGCACGAGTGGGATCTGCCCGACATGCCGTGGGACGCGTCGCGAGTCATGGTGCGCTCGGCCGACGGGTCGGTGCGCACGATCGCGGGGGGCAACGGCGTGGCCGCGAGCCAGCCGCGCTTCTCGCCCGACGGTTCGCACCTCGCGTTCATCTCCGACGCCGACGGTTGGCCCGGTCTATGGGTCGCCGACGTACGCGGTGATGCCGACGGGGCGCCCAACGCCCGACCGGTGCTCTCCGAGCATCGGGAGCACGCCGAGCCCGCGTGGGGCCACGGTCAACGCTCGTACGCGTGGTCGCCCGACGGCAGCGAGCTCGCGTGGTGTCGCAACGAGGATGGCTTCGGCCGACTCGTGATCTCCGCGCCGGGCAGCCGTTCCGCCCGCGAGCTGTCGCGGGGTTGGCACCGTTCGCTCGACTGGGGCGCAGGCGGGATCGCCTGCGTTCGTTCGGGCGCGGTGACGCCTCCGCACGTCGTGGTGCTCGCCGCGAACGGTTCGGGGCGGCGTCTCATCGCCCGCGGCGCGGCCGGTGGGTTCGAGGCGACGGGACTGGTCGAGCCCAAGGCCGTCACATGGAAGTCGGGGAGCGCGACCGTGCACGGCCTGTTGTGGCGCGGGTCCGGCGTGGCCGGCGCCCGACCGTTGCTGGTGATGGTGCACGGCGGGCCGACGGGCCAGTCGCTGGCGGACTGGACGCCGCAGGCGCAGGCGCTCGTACAGCGCGGGTGGTCGGTGCTCCAGCCCGACTATCGGGGCTCGTCGGGATACGGCCGCGCGTACGCGCAGGCGCTCGCGGGTCGTTGGGGTGAACGCGATGTCACCGATGTGGTCGCGGGGATCCGGCACGCGGTGAAGGAAGGATGGACGGACGCGCCGCGCGTCGCGATCGTCGGCGGGAGCGCGGGCGGGATGACGGCATTGCTGGTGGCCGCGCAGTATCCCGATCTCGTGCAGGCCGTGGTCGCGCGCTATCCCGTGTGCGACCTCGTCGATCTTGCGCTGACGACCCACCGTTTCGAGTCGACGTACCACCTGCGGCTCGTCGGGCCGCTCCCTGCGGCGGTCGACGTATACCGCGATCGTTCACCGATTTCGCTCGCGGCGGAGATCCACGCACCGGTGCTGTTGCTCCATGGCAACGAAGACACGTCGGTGCCGGTCGCGCAATCCGAGGCGATGGCCGATGCGCTCCGCGCCGCGGGCACGCCGGTCGAGCGCCACGTGTACGAGGGGGAGGGTCACGGCTGGGGTCGAGTGGCGACGATCGCCGACGACTTCGACCGGGTGAACGCGTTCCTCACGCGATGGGTGCTCCCGCGTTGAGCGCCGACAGTGTTGGCGGATACCAGGGGCCGAAGCGGGGCGCGGATCGGGCGGTGCTGCTCGCGCACGGCGCCGGCGCCGATATGCACGCCGCCGCGTTGACGATCGTCGCCGATGCGCTCGCCGACGCGAAAGTCCCGTCATTGCGCTTCGACTTTCCGTACCGACGGGCGGGCCGGCGCGCGCCCGACCGGCCGCCGGTGCTCGAGGCCGCGGTACGCGAGGCCGCGTCGGAGCTCGCGCGAATTGCGCGGGTCCCGATGGACCGCCTCGTGCTCGGCGGTCGCTCGATGGGCGGGCGGATCTGCTCGCTCGTCGCCGGCCATGCGGACGATCCGATTCCGGCGCTGGGGCTGGCGCTCCTCGGGTATCCGTTGCACCCGCCAGGTAAGCCGGAGACCTTGCGGGTCGAGCATTTCCGAGGACTGACGATGCCGGTGCTGTTCGCGAGCGGAACCCGCGACGCGTTCGGAACGCCGGCGGAGCTGAAGCGCTACGCGAAGAAGGTAAAGGGGCCGGTGACGTTCCATTGGGTCGAAACCGGTGATCATGGCTTCAAGCCACTGAAAGCGAGCGGCTTGACCGGCGCGGACGCACTCCGTGGTGTCGCCTTGGCCGTTGTCTCCTTCGTTCAGAGTCTGGCGTGACCTCGATGCGAGAATGAGGACGTGAGAGTCGAGCGATGGTTTGCGTTCGTCGATCTCTCGGGCTTCACGTCGTTCGGCGACGAGTTCGGCGACGACGAGTCGGTCCGCGTCCTCACGCTGTTCCGCAGCGCCGTGCGCAAGGTCGCGACCGACTTCGGCGTCCGCATCGCGAAGTGGCTGGGCGACGGCTGCATGTTGGTGTCGGTCGAACCGGGCCAGCTCGTCGCCGCGGTGTGCGAGCTCGAGCAGCTCACGCGCGAGCTCGAACTTCCGCTGGAGATGCACGCGGGGATGGCGGGCGGTGCGGTGATCCTCCTCGAGGGTGACGACTACACCGGCCGGTGCGTCAACCTCGCCGCACGGCTCGCGACGGTTGCCGAGCGCGGCGAGGTGCTGTGCACGCCGGAGCTCGCGAAGTACGCGCCCGAAGGCACGCCGCTCGAGCCGGCAGGGATGATCACCGTCGCCGGGTTGCACGATCCCGTCGCCGTCGTACGGGTCGGCGCCGCCGCCGAGCGAGCCCGCGACTTGACCTGACCAGAAGTACGGTTGGAAACATGACGAAGTACGAGACCATCGAATTCGACCGCGCCGGTTCGGTTGGATGGCTGCGCCTCGACCGCCCCGACAAGCTCAACTCCTTCACCGTCGAGATGTGGCACGAGATGCGCTCGCTCGGCCAGGAGGTACAGGACGATCCCGACCTGCGCGCGGTCGTCGTGATCGGCAAGGGCCGGGCCTTCTCGTCCGGGATCGACACCACCGTGTTCACCGCCGGTCCCTCGGACGCGATCCAAACCGGTGACGACGCGGGAACCCGGCACGCCGACCCGACGGTCGACGGGATCCTGCGGGCGCAGGCTGCGTACTCGTGGCTCGCCGACGCGCGGTATCCGACGATCGCCGCGGTCCACGGCTACGCGTTCGGTGCGGGATTGCAGTTGGCCCTGGCGTGTGACGTACGCGTGTTCGCGCGAGGAACGAAGGTCGGCCTGCTCGAGCACAAGTACGGGATCCTCCCCGATCTCGGCGGCACGCAGCGGCTCCCGCGCGTCGTCGGCGCGAGCAAGGCCAAGGAGTTGATCTGGACCGCGGCGCGCATCGACGCCGACGAGTCGTACCGAATCGGACTGTGCGACCGCCTCGTTGACGAAGCCGATCTCGAATCGGAGGTCACCGAGCTGGCGGCCACGATCGCCGCCCAACCGCCACTCGCGGTGCAGGGGACGAAACGCGCGATAGGGGCCGCGGGTCGTCTGCCCGTGACCGAAGGCCTCATGTACGAAGCCGAACAACAGCGCGTGTGCCTGGTGTCCCACGACATGCGCGAGGCGATCAGCGCGTTCGCCGAGCAGCGGACTCCCGAATACAAGGGGGATTGACCGCGCGCTCGTAAGATGTTCGGCCATGACCCGATTTCGCCTGCGTGCGCGCGGTCCGCTCGAAGGCCGGGTAGAAGTCGCGGGCGCGACGAAGAACTCGGGGGTCAAGCAAATGGCCGCGGCGCTCCTCGCGCCGGGTGCCTCGACGTTGCGCAACATGCCGCCCGTGCTCGATCTCGACGTGATGAGCGACTTGCTGCGCGCCGTCGGAGCGGTCGTCGATCAGCCCGAACCGAACGTCGTGCGCGTCGATGCGTCGGCGTCGTTGCATCCCGAGGCGCCGTACGAGCTCGTCAGCCGGATGCGCGCGTCGTTCAACGTGCTCGGACCGCTGCTGGCTCGCTGTGGCGAGGCGCGAGTCGCGCTCCCCGGCGGTGACAACATCGGCAGTCGCAAGGTCGACATGCATCTGCGCGGACTCGAGGCGATGGGTGCCGACGTGGAGGTCAGGCACGGGTTCGTCAACGCGCGCTGCGACGCATTGCAGGGCGCGCGTGTCGTGCTGGAGTTCCCGAGCGTCGGCGCGACGGAGAACCTCATGTGCGCGGCGGTGCTCGCCAAGGGCACATCGGTCATCGAGAACGCGGCGCGCGAGCCGGAGGTAACCGACCTCGCGGCATTCCTCGATCGGATGGGCGCGCAGGTGACCGGCGCGGGCACCGCGACCATCGAGATCGAAGGTGTCGAAGAGCTCGTGCCCGCCGACAGCGAGATCATGGCCGACCGGGTCGAGGCCGGCACGTTGCTCATGGCGTGCGGCATCGCCGGTGGTGAGATCGAGCTGGTCGGGACGCGGCTCGAGCACCTCGAGATCGTCATCTCGAAGCTCTGCGCCATGGGCATGCGCGTCTCGCAGACCTCTGACGGGTTGTGGGCCCGCCAGGATCGGCGGCTGCGCGCGATTGATGTGTCGACACTCCCGCATCCGGGCTTCGCGACCGACTTCATGCCGATCGCGGTCGCCCTCATGTCGGTCGCCGAGGGCAGCGCGATCGTGACCGAGAACATTTACGACGGGCGGTTCCAGTTCGTTGACGAGCTCATCCGGATGGGCGCCGACGTGAGCACGGAAGGTCGGCACGCGATCGTCCGGGGGGTCGAGGGCCTGTCGGGTGCGCCCGTCACCGCCTCCGACGTGCGGGCCGGGGCTGCCCTCGTGCTCGCGGGCCTGGTTGCCGAAGGGGAGACGATCGTCTACGGCTGCGAGCACGTGGACCGCGGCTACAGCGACCTCCCCGCCACGCTCCGCTCCCTCGGCGCCGACATCGACCGCCTCTGACGCGTCCGCGGACGCGTCGATTGCTGAGGTCGCGGTTCGTGGTCGGCACCTCACGCGGGTGTTCCGCGGGACCGTTTTCCGTCCCCGCCGGCCGAGTCGAAGCAGCACGTTTTCTCATCAAACGCGAATTCGTCACGCTCAACGCTGCAAATTCACATCAAAGCCTTGAGTGCCCAGTCGGAATCGCCCTTGTCGGGGGCGGTGGGAACAGGTGCGATACTGGGGGTGTTCACTGCAATACCCGAAGGAGCCTGCATGTCACTGGATCTCGCCACCGCCGAAGACGACATTCTCGAGGCGATCGACGCGATCCGCCCCGCGCTCCAGAGTGACGGCGGCGACATCGTCTACCAGGGCCTCGACCCCGACGGCGTCGTCCATGTGACGCTCGTCGGCGCCTGCGGCAGCTGCCCGGTGTCGCAGATGACCCTCAAGGCCGGCGTCGAGCGCATCATCATGGACCGGGTGCCGGGCGTCACCGAGGTCGTCGCGGACTCGTAGCGGCCCACCGCTCGTTCGCCACCCCGACCAACGGCATGACCGCCGACACCGACGCGCTCGTGGAGCGCGCGCTCGCCGGTGATCGGGTGGCGACGGCCAAGCTCCTGTCATTGGTCGAGCAGGGCGGCGAGGGGGCCCGCGCCGTCGTGAGCCGCCTCCATCCGTACACAGGCCGCGCGTGGTCGGTCGGGATCACGGGCGCGCCCGGCGCCGGCAAGTCGACGCTCACCGACGAGCTCGTCATGTGCATGCGCGACGAGGATCTCGACGTCGGGGTGCTCGCAGTCGACCCGAGCAGTCCGTTCAGCGGCGGCGCCATCCTCGGCGACCGCGTGCGCATGCAACGGCACTCGACCGATCCCGGTGTGTTCATCCGTTCGATGGCGTCGCGCGGTCATCTCGGCGGCCTCGCGCTCGCGACGCCGCAAGCCGTGCGCGTGCTCGATGCAGTCGGCAAGGAGTGGGTGATCGTCGAGACGGTTGGAGTCGGACAGGTCGAGGTCGAGATCGCGAGCCAGGCCGATACAACGATCGTCGTCGTCAATCCCGGATGGGGCGACGAGGTGCAGGCCGCGAAAGCGGGGCTGCTCGAGATCGCCGACATCTTCGTCGTGAACAAGGCCGATCGTCCCGGCGCGGATGTGACCGTGAGCGATCTGGCGGGCATGCTCGATCTCGGTCGGCGCAAGCTCTGGCAGCCGCCGAGCGTGGGCACCATCGCGACCACCCGCGAGGGGGGCGCGGGGCGCTGGGTCGAGAACGGCGCGCACCCCGAGTTACACGGGTGCCACGGCGCCGGCGGTTGCCCCC
>JBBQER010000087.1:0-16551 GCA_038320885.1 Acidimicrobiia bacterium | reverse complement strand
GCGATGCACGGGACATTCGGATCATCGACGTCGAGGGATGAGTCCGACACTCTTGAGGTATGAGTCGACAGCTGGAGCGAGTGACGTCGCGAACTCAGTCGTGAGGTGCGTCGGGCCGATCTTCACGATCAGCCCACCAATCATCGGATCGCAGACGGGCAACAACGGACACACCGTGCTGTCGAGATCGAGGGCGAAGGCGTGTCGATCTTCACGGGCGAGCTGTCGATACAGCCGTTCGATCGGCGTGGTCGACGGATTCGCCCGATAGCGACACTGTTCAAGGAACTTCGCGTTGTAGAGACATGTGAACGGGTTGAACGACGGACTCGGTGCGATTGGAAGCGGGATCGGCTCGATGAGAAGCACGTCAGCACCCGCGGCGCGCAGGGACGCGACTGACTGCCGAGTCGCCCGGGCCATGTCCGATTGATCGATTCGCTTTCCATCCGCATTGAAGAGCGGCGGGCTGAGGGGACCGGGGCTTTCGTAGGCCAGGTTCATGAGCACGACCACATCGGGGTGCAGGCTCCGGATCCCACGATCGTAGAGAGCCTTCTTGTGCTGTTCGCAGGGGTCGGAGGCAAACCTCGTGTAGAGATCGCGTTGCCACGGACATCCGGCACCGGTGCTGACCGACAGCTCGAGCCCTTCACGACGCGCGATCGCGGTGAACAAGGGCCTCAACATCGCGGCGTTGCTGTCACCCAGCAGCAGCAAATGCCGACCCTTGCCCTTGACGACGGTGCAAGCGTCTCCCGGCTCTCCGAGACACCTCGAGAACTTGATCTTCGCGCCGCGCGAATTGAGTCCGGCTGGTACCGGCGTGAGGAGCGCAGCTGCCGAACTGCGCACACCCGTCGACGCGCGCGCGGGCTTTGCGATTCTCGGGACAAGCACCAGTGCGGATACGACACTGATGGCGAGCCCGGAAGCGATCACCGCTCTGGCGTGTCGGTCGAAGAGCGCCGACATCCGGACCGGTCGCTCCAACATCTCGAAGCTCAGCGACGCCAACGCGGTGGCCACCAGCATCGCGATTCCGGCAGTCGCGATTGCGCTCGGCCGGAATATTCTCAGCACGACGAGTATGACAAGCCAATGCCACAGATATGTGCCGTAGGAGATCTTGCCCAGATAGGTCATTGAGCGGCTGGACAGTGCTCGTTTGACCACACTGACGTCGACGGCCTCCAATACGACGATGATGACGCACGCCGCGATCGTGACCGCGACCCCACGATCGATGGCGTCGAGATGGACCAACGACGACGCCAGCAAGACGAGCGCACCCATGCTGCCGATTGCCGCCGCCGGCAATGACCGACGGAATCTTCGCGCGGCGTCCACGGACGCGGGAACCAGCGCGATCAGGGCTCCGGCCAGGAGCTCATAGGCGCGTGCATCGGTGCCGTAGTAGGCGCGATTCGGATCGGACGATTTCAGCGACAGCGCCCACGCCACGGAAACGAGCGCCCCGGCCGCGACGACGAGCCGAACCGCGCGCATGCGGAATGACGCGTCGAGGCGCCGTGTGAGCACGATGAGCCCACCCAGCGCCAGCGGCCACACGAGGTAGAACTGCTCTTCGACCGCTAACGACCAGAAATGCAGTACCGGGTTCGTCGTGATGTCGGAGCCGAAGTAACTCGTCGACTGGTGAATGAAGTACCAGTTCGTGGAATACAGGAATGCCGCTTTGAACGATCCGACCGCGGCCGACGCTTCGGCGGGTGACGCGATGGCTGTATACACGGCCGCCGTGATCAAGAGCGCGACGAACGCAGCCGGCAACAACCGGCGGAAGCGGCGGGCGTAGAACCGACGCAAACGGATCGACGCGCCGAGGTTCATGTCGCGCAGCAACAGCTGCGTGACGAGATAACCCGACAGGACGAAGAACACATCCACGCCGATGTAGCCACCGGAGAACCAGCCCGTGCCGGCGTGGAACAGCACCACCAGGTACACGGCAACAGCGCGTAGCCCGTCGAGGTGCGGTCGATAGGCAAGCTCGGATTCGCTCACTTCGCTCACCGCGGTGGTTGCTTCGGGCTCGTAGGCGAACCGTTGCAGATCGAGACGAGTCTCGAAGCAGGCGCACGGGCAATGCGCAACGCGAGCGGTCCCCCGACGTCAACGAGTTTGTGCTCGTGCGGGCCCGTCAGGAACCCGGCGCCGAAGACGACGCGATCGGACCGCCGGCCGTCTTGGACGAGCTGGATCACCGCCGTGCCCCGTACCGAGAAGGCTTCGCCATTGCGCACATTCAGCAACCTCGGTCCGGAAAGGTGCTCGCAGCTCGATCCGGCCGAGCCCGTCGATTGATCGAGCGAGAGCCGCAGCGTGTTCGTCGCCCGCTCCGTTGCAGTCGGCTTGCGGGTTTTGGGAAGCCGTCCGGACCGCGCCGCGTCGAGCAGCCACGAGACGGTGAGCGTCGGCGCCTGGTTCGGTTCGGGGTGCACCGATCCCGGCACACGCCGGGCGAGACCCATGCGCGGGAGCGACAGGATCATCTGGCGGTACCGGCGGAAGTAGGGAGCGCGCGGAAAGGGATCGCTCGTTTGCGAGACGTTGCCCGGAATGCCCACGAGCAAGAGCACGAGAACGAGCACCAGCACCGTCCAATGCCGGCGCGCGAGCGCGTCGGCGGCAACCGCGATCGCCGGCAGCAGCAGCACCGCGACGACGTCGAGGTACCGGCTCGACGATGCGCCGCCGAGACCGAACCACGCACGCGACACCCCGGTGATCGTGAGAAACAGGAGCGCACCGAGCAGCGTCGCGAGCGGCAGCACCAAACGCGAGCGCCGCGTCGCCGGTTCCAACTGCGTCGACGCGAGCACGAGACCGGCGATCAGCACCGCTGCCAGCGCCCATCCGATCGGAGCGACATATCCGAGCGATCGGAACGCGGCGCCGAGACCGTCGCGATCCCAGTTGAACAGCACACGCGGGTTGAAGATGTACTTGGGGGTCGCGCCGTACCGAGCCGACCACAACACCCACAAGGCGCCGAGCGGCACCGTGTGGAACAAGGCGGCGCGCCAACGACCCCGAATGAGCGCGGCAACGCCGACCACCGCGATCATCGTCACCGCAACGCCCGAGCAGAGAATCGCGAGCAATCCGAATCCCAGCCCGAACCAGTCGCGTCGGTCGAGCGGTCCGTCGTGATCGGCGAGCAGGAGCTGCGCGAGACCGAACGCGACTGCGCCGGCCAGCGTCATCTGGAACGCCCACAGCGTGTTCTGGCCCCCGGCGCCGAAGAACACGTACAACGAGGCGGCCGCGGTGGCGATCCACGGACCGACTCCGGCGCGCCGCATGACGGCTCGGATCAGCGCGGCCACCGCCAGGTGCAGGACGATGACGGTCATGAGGTAGGGCACGTACGAGCGCAGGCCGAAGACGAAGTACAGCAATCGCAGCACCACGTACGGCAGCGCGATCAGGTGCCCGCCGTGCTGGTGGAGCGCGTCGCCCACGCCGCGCCCCGCGATGACGCTCCACTCGTCGCCGTAGAACCACATGAACCGGCCGATATAGAGGTACATGAAGAAGCCGGCGACCTCGACGACCACGAAGACGATCAGCGCATTGCGCGTACTGCGCTCGTCACCGCGCACTCGGCTCAGATCCGACCGTCCGCTACCTGCGCTTCCACCCACGGGATGACCTCGTCGAGCATGTCGCTCAGGCTGGTGGTCGCCTCGAAGCCGAGCACGCGCTGCGCCTTCTCGGTCGCCGGCACCCGCTTCTGGACGTCGTGCTCGAAGGGATCGTCGGACACGTACCGGAACGGCACGTTGTCGGCCCGGATCTTCTTCCAGATCAGCTCGGCGAGCTCCAGCACCGTCGTCGACTGCGCGGTCGAGAGGTTGAAGTCGTCGTTCAGGGCGTCGGGGTGCTCGATCGCGATCGCGATGCCCCGGGCGAGGTCGCCGCCGTAGGTGTAGTGACGCACTTGCGATCCGTCACCGAGGATGTGCAGCGGATCCTGGCCCTTCAGGACCTTCTGGACGACGTCGGGCACGACGTGGCTCATCGCCAGCTTCACGTTGCCGCTCAGCACTTCGACGTCTCCGAGCGCGCGTCCTTCACCGACGCCCACGCAGTTGAACGGTCGCACGATCGTGTACGGGATGCCGTACTGGTCGAACGCGGCGTGCGCGAAGTACTCGACCGCGAGCTTCTGGAACCCGTACGACGACAGCGGCGGCGGGCATTCCCGCTCCTGGCCTTCGTACGACGGCCACTCGGTCGCCGACTCGAACACCATCGAGGAGCTCATGTAGGTGACCTTCTGCAGGCGCCCGCTCCCGAACGCCTTGATCGCGGCGTCGCACGAAGACGCGATGATCCGCTCGTTCGTGGCGAGGAGGTCGTACGCATAGGTGTGGAAATACGAGATGCCGCCGATCATCGCCGCACCGGCGACGAAGTGGTCGCAGTCGGCGATCAGCTTCGTCATCAGCTCGACGTCGCAGCAGTCGCCCTCGACGAGCGTGTACTTCGGGTGATCGTCGTAGGACCGCGCCACGGGGCCGTACTTCGAGAAATTGTCGATGCCGACGACCTCGTGCCCGCGTCCGAGGAGCTCCTGCACGAGGTACCCGCCGATGAAGCCCGCGGAGCCGCTTACCGCGATCTTGCTCATGTGTTGTCCGCCCTCGCGCTCTCGATCTTGGGTCCGAATGCGTAGAAGTACCAGTGGAAGTACCGGGGAAGCCACTTCCACATCTTGAAATTGGAGGCGCCGTCGGTGCGCTCGAGCCAGAGCGTCGGGATCTCGGCCACCGGCCGCCGGTGCCGGCGCGCCTTGGCCACGAGCTCGATCGCGAGCTCGAAGCCCGCATCCGACTCGATCCCGACCTCTCGCACGAACTTCCGGTCGTAGGCCTTGAACGAGCTCGTCGCGTCGTGCGTGCCGACTCGCGCGAACCAGCAGAGCGTGAGCCCGGCCCATCGCGAGAACGTCGACTTCAGCCAGGGCGCATCGAGCTGGGCGCCACCGGGCATGTACCGGCTGGCCGCGCCGATCACCACTCCCCGTTCGATCAGCCGCGCCAGCTGGTCGACCTGCGTGGGGTCGTCGGAGCCGTCGGCCATCGAAACGACCACGACGTCGGACGTGGCGTGCTCGATGCCGTAGCGAATGGCGAACGCGGGACCGCGCCCGAGCGTGTTCAGCGTGGGGACGATCCGGGAGTCATCGCGCGCGTACTTCTCGGCGTAAGGCCGGGTGGTGTCGTCGTTCGAGTCGAACACGACGAGGATCTCGAAAGGCAGGGTGATCGCGTCGACGAGCCGGTCGAGGCACGTGACGATGCTGTCGCCCTCGTTGTAAACGGGGATGACAACGGAGACTCGCGGTGTCACACGCGCTCGCCGTGGCCCAGCAGGTTCCACACGTCGATAACGGGAACGTCGACGTCGAGGTCGGCGTACTGGCGATGCGGCGTGGCGATCACGAGCAGATCCGACTCCGCGAGCACGTCGGCGAGCGGCCAGAGGTCGCCGTCGGTGTGCGCGTACGGATCGGTGCAGAGCACGCGCCCGGCGCGGAATCGCAGCAGTCGCTTGAGCTTGTAGCTCAGGCTCGAGCGGGTGTCGTCGGACTCCGCCTTGAACGCCATGCCGAGGATTCCGACGGTCATCTCCGACAGGTCGTACTCGTGCTCGAGCTTCGACACCATGTACATCGGGAGACCTTCGTTGATCATCATGCTCGCGTGGCCGAGCGTGAAGTTGTTGTTGTTGAAGGCCGCGAGCTGCATCGTGTCCTTGAGCAGGCACGGACCGGCCGCGAGACCGGGACCGGGCATGCCCGCCAGGCGCGGGTAGTCCTGCTTCAGCGCGTCACGAATACGCGCGAAGTCGACGCCGAAGTCGTTGGCAATCATGAAGAGCTGATTGGCGGCGGCGAACTGGATGTAGCGCCACGTGTTGGCGAAGAGCTTCGCGAGCTCGGCCTCCTCCACGTCGAGATGCACCATTGACGGCGCGATCGCACCGAACAGCTTCTCGGCTCGCCGAACGGCGTGCTCGCTGCGCGCCGAGATGATCTGCGGGAGCGACTTGAGCTCCTCGATCGCCTTGCCCTCGGCGATGCGCTCGGGACAGAACGAGACGTCGATGTTGCGCTTGGCGACCACGAGCAGCTTCTCGACCATCGCGGTGACACCCGGGTACACGGTGCTGCGCAGCACGACGTGCTGACCGTCATGGAGCTGGTCGAGCAGGCCCTCGATCGCGAGCAGGACGAACTTCGGGTCCGGATTGAGGTGCTCGTCGACCGGCGTGCCGACCACCAGCACGACGTGCTCGGCCTCGGCGACGGAGCAGGGATCGGTCGTCGCGGTGAGCCGGTCGGTGCCGATCAGTCGCTCGAGCAGCTCGTCGGCGCCGTTCTCCCAGAACGGCATCTTGCCCGCGCAGACGCGGTCGACCGCCTCTGTGTCCCGGTCGTAGAGCGTGACCGAGAGCCCGGCGTCGGCCAGGACCAAACCGAGCGGCAACCCCACGCGGCCACAGCCGCCGACAATCGCAACATCCCGTACAAACGACATGCCCATCCCGTCGCCCCCCAACGCCGTCCGTGAGAAGTCGCATGTTACCCCTGTGATCTGGGCCCAGGAAAGGGGCAAATGACCCTGCCGGCGCGACGAATTCCCTGGCCAATGCCCTGGTCAGGCCCGTCGGTAGCCTCCCGACGATGGAACGCCGGTTGGTCTGGACCGATGACGAGAATTTCACGCTCGACGGCGTCGCGTACGCGGCGCTGGCCCGCAACGCCGGCCCCGGCCGGCTCTCGATCTTCAAGGGCCGGCCCGCCATCGAGCAGTACCAGAGCCTCCTTCGGCTCACCAACCCCCGGACGATCGTGGAGCTGGGCATCTTCGGGGGCGGCAGCACCGCCCTGCTCGCCCAACTTGCATCCCCGACCAAGTTGGTGGCGCTCGAGATCCACGAGGCGCGGGTCGGGGCGCTCGACGCGTTCATCGCGGATCACGGCCTCGGATCGGTCGTCTCCGCGTACTACGGCGTCGACCAAGCCGACACCGAGCGCGTCTCGGGGATCGTGCAGCACGAGTTCGACGGGGCTGCGCTCGATCTCGTCATCGACGATGCGTCGCACCTCATCGACGAGACCCGAGCGAGCTTCAACACGCTCTTCCCGCACCTGCGGCCCGGCGGCTCGTACGTCATCGAAGACTGGTCGTGGCCGCATCGGTCGTACGTGTTCCCGAATCCGAGCTACCGCGCCGTCACCCCGGTCTCGGCGTTCGCTCTCGAGCTCGCGCTCGTCGCCGCCTGCGCGGACGACGTGGTCGCCGACGTCACGTTGCAGCGAGGGTTGGCCATCGTCCACCGCGGCCCGGCCGCGCTCGACAGTGCCGACTTCGACGTGGCGTCATCGCTCGACCCGGTCGGCGCGGAGATGGTCGCCGCACTCGCCGCGACCCGCACGCCGGGTTGACGTTCAGCGGGGCCGATCACGCGGGCGTCGCGAGGATGAGGAACTGCTTGCCTTGGAGCGGCCAGAGCATCGGCGTACGGAGATACAACCGCGTGAGCCGGGGCGACGCCGGGAGCCGGCTCCGGAACGAGAACGGCAGGAACCGCGGGACGACCTCGGTCACCTCGTACCCCGCCGCGAACAGCAGCTCCTGCACGGAGATGTGCGTGAGCGCGAGGAGATGGTCGGCGCAGTCGAAGTAGTCGCGCGCGCAGTACTTGAAGTTCGGTCCCATGAGCGCGAGCACCCCGCCCGGCGCGAGGGTGTTGCGCATCCGATCGAGGAACTGACCCACCTCTTCGGGCGAATGGAAGTGCTCGAGCAGGTTCGACGCGAAGACTCCGTCGAAATACGCGTCAGGCAGATCGATGTCGAAGAGGTTGCCGATGACGATTCGCACCTTCGGATCGGTGCGGCGCTCCGGATAGTCGACGACGTCGACGAGCCAACTCTCTTCGGCCGGCACCGCGTTGACGAACTCGCCGCGACCGCCGGCCGGATCGAGCACGCGGCGCGGACGTCCCATTCGCTCCCAGAGGAACTTGGCGATCTCGTTCCACACGGCTTGCCGCTCACCCTGGTCGACGTCCTTGAACCGGAACTCGTACAGGCGCGAGTAATCGAGACCGAATGACGGTTTCGGGGGCGACGGCAGGTTGGGCTCGGAGGAGCCGGCATCCATCGCGCGCAATGTACCGTGAATGGGATTATGGCGACAATCGACGCGGCCTCCGCGATGGCGGGTATTCGCGCCAAACATCCGCGCTTCTTCGCGGCCGTCGTCGCGGACGCGAAGACCACCGCCGCGTATCGCGCCGAACGCTCCGAGTTCCACGGCCGCGTCGACGCGCTCGCCCAGGCAGTGCGCTTGATGTGGGTGAGCGACGCGTTCGCGGCGCAGGTGCTGTACCGCGCGAAGGCACGGCTGCAATCGCTCGGAATACCGATTTTTCCCCGGCTCGCGCACCGTCTCGCGATGATGGTCGCGCAGGTGAGCATCGGTGATCCGGTCGTCATGCAACCCGGGGTGTACCTCGCGCACGGTCAAGTGGTGATCGACGGATTCGTCGAGATCCACCGCGGCGTCGTGATCTTTCCGTGGGTCACCATCGGCTTGCGCGCGGGCAACTTCGACGGCCCGAAAATTCTCGACGGCGTGCACATCGGGACCGGTTCGAAGGTGATCGGACCCGTGACGATCGGAAAGGGCGCGCGCATCGGCGCCAACTCCGTGGTGGTGACCGATGTCGCGCCGCACACGACCGTCGTCGGCGCTCCCGCCCGTCCCGTAACCGGAGACGGTCCGGTATCCTGAGCGGTCACACCTATGTTGAAACGTGCGACCCAACGGCGCTTCCGGCGCCGGACCACGCCGGACCTCTCGGAGCCCGATCTCTCGGAACTTCGCAGCCGCGCGCTCGCCCACGAATCCGCCGGGCGGGTCCGGGCCGCGATCTCGGAGTGGACTGCACTCAATCGGATCGAACCCGACGCGTGGATCGAATCGCACCTCGTCGATCTCCGCTGCGATCCGCGCAACATCGAAGCTGATCACGCGGCCCACGCCGGCGCCCCGGGCGCGAACCCCGCCGGGCAATGGCCTCGGGCGCTCGCCGACCCGTTTCCCGAGATCACGGATCGTCCCCCCGAGATTCGGGCCGATGAGCTCTCGATGGAGGTGCTCGGTGGCGCGATCCTGCACCACGGATGCCTCCTCGTGCGGGGCCTCTTCACCCGAGATCGCGCCGAAGAGCTCCGAGCGACGATCGACCGGGCGTTCGCCGGGCGCCAACAACACGTGCAGGGTGTACCGAGCGACGAGACCACACCGTGGTACGTGCCGTGCGGGCCCTGGGACGCGGCCGAGCCGCTCGCCGCGAACGGGGTGCGGAACTACAACGACACCTGCAAGGCGGTGCATGTCGCCGACTCGCCGCGCGCGCTCTTCCAGGTCTTCGACGCGCTGGCGAGCACGAGCGTCGTCGCCGTGATCGACGAGTACCTCGGTGAGCGCGCGTTGCTCTCGATCCGCAAGACCATGCTCCGACGCGTCCCGCCCGACGCCAGACCGGCGTATCACCAGGACGGCACCTTCATGGGTGCCGACACCCGCGCCGTCGATATCTGGGTCGCGCTCACCGAGTGCGGAGAAGGCACCGACGCGCCCGGGCTCGCCATCCTGCCGAAACGACTGGATGCGTCGGCGCGTCCCGACGCGGTCGGACCGCTGATCCCGTTGAACGCCGAGGAGCTCGCCGTGGTTGCCGACGGGACCCCGGTCGTGCGTCCGCACTGCCAACCCGGAGATGCGCTGCTCTTCGACGAGTTGTGTTTGCACGCCAACGGTGGGGAGCAACCGGGCCTCACGCGCGATCGCTACGCGTTGGAAGCGTGGATGTTCGCGCCTTCCGGCAAGCCGGGCCACTACCTCCCGATCCTCGTGTAGCCATTCTCACATCTCATGGCGAACCACCCGATGGCGACACCCGGCCGGCCGCCGTCAATGGCAGAGATACGCGCGAAGCACCCGCGCTTCATCGCGGCGGTCGCCGCCGACGCCAAGGTCACCTGCGCGTACCGAGGCGAGCGGTTCGAGTTCAAGAGTCGCGTCGACCTCGTCGTGCAGGTACTTCGCTTGATGTGGGTGACCGACGCGTTCGCCGCGCAGGTGGCGTACCGCGCCAAGGCGCGCATGCAGGCGCTCGGAATCCCCATCCTTCCCCGGCTCGCCCATCACTTCGCCATGTCGAAGGCCCAGCTGTGCATCGGTGATCCCGTCGTCATCCAACCGGGCCTCTACATCGCGCACGGGCAGGTGGTCATCGGCGGCCTCGTCGAGATCCGGCGCGGCGCGGTGTTCTTCCCGTGGGTGACGATCGGGTTGCGAGCCGGCAACAATTACGGAGCCCGGATCGGCAAGAACGTGCGCTTCGGGACCGGTGCGAAGGTGATCGGACCGGTGGCGATCGGCGATGGCGCGCGCATCGGGGCGAACGCCGTTGTCGTCGACGATGTCGCGCCGAACACGACGGTCGTGGGTATTCCCGCGCGGGCGGTCGACTCGGGCGAGTAGCCGCGGCGCGGCAACGAATCAATAGACGATGGGGATCTGGTCGGCCGGAATCTTTTTGGTCTCGCCGTCGTCGTAGATGTTCGTCATCGCGCCGTACGTCGACGGTGCGAAGAACCAGGCCTCGATCGCGTACCGGTCGTGCGTCATGGCCGGGTCGGTCGCGGTGCGATGCAGGTTCATGTGGTCGAGGAGCAGGGCATCCCCGGCTTCGAAGACCGGCCGCACGACGGCTCCGCCCGAGACCCGGTCGACCACGCCCTGCCCGACGGTCCATTCGAGGTACGCGCCTTCGGTGCCGCGCTCGACGATCTCGTCGAGCCGGCGTCCGACCACGTCGATGCCGGGGGCGTTGTCGCCGCAATGCGACAGGGCGACCCAGACGTCGAGCGAGCGGATGCCCTCACCCATGAACGCACCGTCTTGATGCCAGTCGGAGGGGCCGGCGTCGTGCGGAGTGCGGCGCAGTGTCCACTTCTTGGCCAGCAACGCCGCCGGCTCGGCGAAGTACTCACGCACGACGGGGCCGATCGCCGATTCGTCGAACGCCTCGATCACGTCGAAGAGCGCCCGGGGCGAATCGACCGCCAGGACGCCGCCCGCCTGCCGCCGGAAGTGCCGCTCCTTCAGCTTGGGCTCGTACTTGAACGGCTTGAACCACTGCGGGTCTTCGTCGACCTTGCCCGTCTCGCGAAACCGGTCGTACGCGTCGAATACCTCGTCGATGTCCGTGACCAGGCTCTCGACGCGATCAGGCTGCAAGACGCCGCGCACGATGAGCGAGCCGTGGCAGAGAATCGCGCTCCGCACCATGTTGGCGGTGAGTGACGCCGCGTCGATCTCGGGCACGACCGCGCCCGGGAACATGTCGTCGACGACGTCGGGCTGGAACGGCCGCTCGTCCGGTCGGGCTCCCTGAGCATACGCCTGATACCGGAGCTCGAGCAGCTGCTGTTCGATTCGCGCGTCTCGACCGCGACGGTTCGCCTTCGTGAGCAGGTCGATGGCGGCGGGCAATTCCCCGTTCTCCACCAGTGCCGCGGCCGCGTCGAGCGGAGGCTCCTCCGGGGTGCGCCGCCACAGCTTTCTCACCGGGCAATCGTATCCAGCGACCGGCGCAGCTAGCGCCCCGCGAGCCGTTCGATCACGGGCAGAACGCGATCGAGCGCGTTGGACGGAACCGCCCAGTACGAAACGCCCCACCGCTCGCGATACGCCTCGAGCGAACGCGCGATCTCGTCGCAGGACCCGATCCAGATGTGGGGCGATGCGAGCGCTTCGTCGGCGGTGAGCCCTACCGCCGGGCCGATGCGCGCCGCCGCCGCGGCCGCGTCGTCGGTCACCGCGAGCGGGAACGCGACCATGTTGAGCTCGATGTCGGCACACCGATCACCGGCCGCCTCCCGGATCCAGCCGAGCTGCCCGTCGATCGCGTCGGCGACCGACTGCAACGGCCCGCGATCGCCGACTCGGCGCGCGCTGATGCTCGGCGCGACGCCGATCATGTCGGCTTCGCGCGCGGCGAAGGACAACAGTCGTTTGCCCGCGGCGGCGATGAGCAGCGGCGGGTGCGGGCGTTGCCGGGGCTTCGGCGCGCCGTTCAACGCGTGCACGCGATAGTGCCTTCCCTCGAAGGTCACGGGCTCGTCACCGAAGCATCCCTTCATCACGGACACGGCTTCCTGCAATCGCTCGACGCGCACGCCGGGCCGGTCGAAGGTCAAGCCGGCCATCTCGTACTCCGACGCGAGCCAGCCCGCCCCGATTCCCCAGTCGACGCGACCATCCGAAAGCAGATCAAGGCTCGCGAGCTCCTTGGCGTACATGACCGGGTGCCGGTAGTCGTTGCACGCGACGAGCGCGCCGACGCGCAACGAGGTGGTCGCGTCGATCGCGGCGGCGAGCGCGGGGATCAACGCCAGCTGCTCGCCGAAGTGATCCGACACGAGCAGGTTCGTGCAGCCGATGCGTTCGACCTTGCGGCAGAAGATCCGCCATTCGTCGCGATCGGCGACGAACTCGCAGGTGACCCCGAAGCGGAATGCGCGCGTGCGGAACCCGTTCCCGCCGTCCGTCGGCATCGCGCGCAGGATATCCGCCATCGTGCCCAGCAACTATCGTCTCGCCCATATGGCGACGACCGGGAGCACCGAACACCTACGCGAGCGTTATCTGACGTTGCTCCAGCGGGCGCTCACGCACACGCTCTACTGGCCGCTTGACATCGACTGGAGCAACGACCACAAGAAGACCGACGCGGTGCTCACCGAGAGCGTCGCCAAGGAGCTCGCGAAGCCCGACTTCGACTGGGCGCAGGTTCGGGCAGAGGGCAAGGACTGGCCGAAGTTCGCCCAGACGATGGTCGGCCTCAAGCGGCTCGACAACGTCCACCATTGCGTCGAACGCATCGTCGCCGACCACGTGCCCGGCGACCTGATCGAGACCGGCGTGTGGCGCGGCGGGGTCGTCATCTTCATGCGCGCGCTGCTCGACGCGTACGGCGACGACAACCGCTCCGTCTACGTCGCCGACTCCTTCCAGGGACTGCCCCCGCCCGACGACGCCTACCCCGCCGATGCCGCCAGCCAACTCCACACCACCAAGTCGCTCGCCATCACCCGGGACGAGGTCGAGAAGAACTTCGAGCGCTACGGGCTGCTCGACGACCGCGTCCGCTTCCTCGAAGGCTGGTTCAAGGACACGCTGCCGACGGTGCGCGACCGAATCTGGTCGGTGGTACGCCTCGACGGCGACATGTACGAGTCGACGATGGACGGGCTGACGAACCTGTATCCACAGCTGTCGGTCGGCGGCTTCTTGATCGTCGACGACTACACCTACGAACCGTGCCGCCAGGCCGTCGTCGACTATCGCGAGGCGAACGCGATCGACGAGCCGATCGAGGCGATCGACTGGCTCGGCGCGTTCTGGCGGCGCGTGCGGTGACCGAACCCGAAGACCGGCGGTTCTTCTTCATTCACGTGATGAAGACCGGCGGAACGTCGTTCGTGTTCCAAATGCTGGCGAACTTCGAGCCCGACGAGGCGTACCCGAGCGCGATCGACCGCGCCTCCCCGACCGACGTGACGCCGTACGCGAGCATCCCCAAGCTGCTCGCGCTGAGTCCCGAGCGCCGGGAGCGCATCCGCGTGTACGCCGGCCACCTCCCGTACGTCGCGTCGGAGCTGCTCGGGATCGATCTCGTCCGGCTGACGTTGCTGCGAGACCCCGTCGACCGCACCGTCTCCATGCTCAAGCACGTGAAGCGACTGTTCGAGCGCTATGCCGACTTCTCGCTCGAGGCGATCTACGACGACGACGCGGTGTTCCGCCACTACCTCGACAACGTCCAGACGAAGGTGTTCGCGCTCACCGCCGAGGAGCGTGAGCGCGCGCTCGCGGCTACGGCGGCCAATTCCGAGGCCCCGCCGTTGGCGAGATCGGCGCCGATCGCCGCCGACCGCTTCGAGCACGCGAAGGCGAACCTGGCCAACGTCGACGTGGTCGGGCTCAACGAGACATACGGGGACTTCGTCGACGAGCTGCACGCCAGGTTCGGCTGGTGGCCGGACGGCGTGAAACAGCACGCGCGGGCGAATGTCAGCTCGGAGCGGTGGCCGGTCCCGGCCGCGCTCCGCCGCCGGATCGCCGACGACCTCACCGTCGACATGGAGTTCTACGAGTACGCGAAGGAGCTGGTCGCAGCCCGGCGCGGGTCGTCGTGAGCGCAGTCACGGCCCGGACCCGAGGCCGGGGCCGCGGCGACGGATCGCGGCCTCTGCCGTATCCTGAGCGGATGCACGGCAGGGGGGCTTGGAGGCGGCGCGGGTTCGCGGTTGCGGCGTTGGTTCTCACCTTCGCTGTCGTCGCTCCCGAGCTGGCAACGCCGGTCGGCGCGGCCGAGGCTCGGGTCGAGTTGATGGCCAAGACGCGGCGGCGACCGGTCAGCCGGGCCGTACGCAGGGCGAGAATTCTCGCGGCGATGAAAGCTCGCGGCTACACCAAGGGCGCGGCGGCCGCGAAGCTGCGGGCCGCCCGAGCGAAGTCCCGCACGGCGGCGCCCAAGCCGAGGGCAAAGGCGAAGCCGGCCCCGGCGGCGGTGAAGCGCCAACGGGCACTCGCCGCCCGGCGCCTGGCCACTCGGCGCGCCGCCGCCCGGCGCCTCGCCGCACAGCGCGCGGCCAAGAAGAAGTCGTCGTCACTGTCACTTCCATTGCTGGTGTTCCTCGCGCTGGCACCGTTCGTGTTGATGGGCCTGTACCTGCTCGGCAGCGACTACCTGCGGCGGCGCGGCGAGCGGCCACCGCGCAAGCGCCGCGGCAATTCGCTCGTGATCACACGCGTGGGCGACCGCTGACCGGTCTCCCGTTCAGGGTTCCGTCGGTTGTCGTCGCGGTCGTCGCGGGTTGCGTCGCATTCGGCGCGGCGTGCTCAAGCGGTAGCTCGCTACCCCCGGCCTCACAACCGAGCTCGACCGCGGCATCGACGTCCACGCACGCGCCGGGGACGAGCACGTCGTCCTCCACAACGGCGACGATCCCGCCCGCGCCGTCGACGACTTCCGCGTCGGCCGCGAACGGTGTCGTCACGATCAAGGGAATCGGCAGTCTGTCGGTCCCCATCCCCGGCCGAGTTCCGCTTCCCGCCATCGTCCACGCTCACCACGAGGTACGGAGCCACTTCACCGTCAGCGGCATCGACTCGGCCGGGCAGCGCACCACCACCCTCGCCAACGCGCTCGGGTCGTACGACGGGACTTTCGCCGTCGGATTCGTCGAAGCCGCGAACAACCCGACGACCCGGCTGCTCATCGAGACCCTCGGCCCCTGGCAGATCGATATCGGACCGGCCGCGCTCGCCCCGCCACTCGCTGGGGGGAAGCAGGGCATAGGCGACACCGTTCTCTCGTACCGCGGAGCCGCGGCGACCGCGCATCTCGCCTTCCGGGGCCCATCGAGGCTCGTCGTGAACGTGTACGAGAACGGCGGTCTGGTCCCACTCGTGGATACGAACGGACCGTACGACGGCCCCATCTCATTGCTGGCCGGCCCCCTGTTCATCGCGGTAACGACGACCGGAAAGTGGTCGATTGTCATTGAGAGACCCTGAGCTCCCGGCCGAGTCGATGACGACGGCCGATAGCCTGGACGAGAGAGAAGACGAGATGGCCGCGATCGATCAGCCCGTAGGGCACGCACTCATCGTGCGTGAGGCCGCGGCTGCATGTCGATTGAGCCCTCGCACGATCCGCCGCAAGCTGAATGCCGGTGAGTTCCCGAACGCATTCAAGGCGCCGGCCGCGGATGATCCGGACAAGTCGGTCTGGAAGATCCCGGTCAGCGATCTCGAGCAGGCCGGCCTTCAGCCGACGCTGGCCCACCCGGCCTTCTCGAAGCCGCCGAGCATCTCCGAGCCCGATGGCGCGACCCCGACCGTGCTCGAGCTCGTGCGTTCCGACCGCTTCGGGCGTCTGCGCGCCGAGCTCGCAGAAGCCGTGGCCGCGGCCGAGATCGCGTTGCTGCGTGCGGAGGCGGAACGCTGGCGCGTTATCGCCGACGAGCGCGGCAAGGCCCTCGAACGCGCCGATCTCGCGCTCACGGCGATCACGAGCACGATGCAGTCAGACGGCCCGCACCAGGGTCCCCCACCCGCGGCTCGAAGCGACGTCGCCTCGGTTCCTCCACTCGTGCGCGCGGAGGCGATGCGCTACACCGCGACGCTGCAGGCGCTCCACGACATGCGCAAGCAGGAGCGACGCTGGTGGCACTTCTGGAGGTGACGCGACACGCGCGTAGCCGGCACGTCGCTCGTTCTCCCGCCTGCGCGGCGAGGCGGCACAGCTGTCGAGCCAGGTAGAGACCGAACGGGCCGGCCTGCCGAATAGGAACGAGCTCGTGCGCGACGGCACGCGCGAAGTCTCAGCGCATCGGCGGGAGCGTCACGTGCAGGAACGCCTGCG
>JBBQER010000086.1:0-17045 GCA_038320885.1 Acidimicrobiia bacterium | reverse complement strand
CGCTCACGTCAGGGGTCTCCTCCGCGTCGTAGTCGTAGAACAACCACGACGATGGTGGGACCCCTGACCCGCGCGGTGGATACCCCCGCTACCTCACACTCCCCACTTCAACGCGGAGAGCCCGATAACGCTCCGCGAGTTTCGCGGTATTCGCACTTCACTCGCGTTCATGGCGACGGCGACGATGCCGCAAGGTCGCCTGACCATCAGGGAGATTCACACTCAGAGTCGCTTCTCGAACCAGTGGTCGGCGTAGGGCTCGTCGTTGAAAGCGTCGACCTCGACGTAGCCGGTTGACCGGTACATCGCGATCGCCTCGACGAGAGCCTTGTTCGTGTCGAGGCGTACGGCTCGGCTGCCATTTGACACGGCGCGTGCTTCGAGGTCGGTCAGAAGGCGGCGGCCGACGCCGAGGCCGCGTGCCGACGCTGCCACCCACGTCCGTTTGATCTCGGCGCGCTCGTCGCCGAGGAACTTGAGCGCGCCGCATCCGACCGGCTCCGACCGCAAGCTGGCCACGAGGAACAAACCGTTGGGCGCGCGCACTTCGTCGAGGTCGACGACGCGCGTCACCGTCGGGTCGAACCCGGTGTCGAATCTGCGGTTGAGCTCGGCGAAGTACTCGTGCAGGCAGAACCGCGCGTGCCGATGCGCGGGATCGATCACGGCGATGTCGATCAGCGCCGCGGTGAGCAGCCGCTCGACTTCACTCATCGCCACGACGAGGCGATCGCGCTGCGTGGCGCTCAACGGCTCGAGCAACGAGCGGGCGAGGGCGTCACTGCGGCGGTCGAGCACCGCCCGCTCCTTCACTCCGCCCTTCGTGAGACGAGCGACGCGTACTCGCTTGTCGTCGCGGCTCGCGCCGATCGTGATGAGCCTGTGGGCTTCGAGCGACCGCAGCATTCGGCTGAGATAGCCCGAATCGAGGTCGAGTTGCGCCCGCAGCGAGCGCACATCGCACCCGTCCGGCCCGATTTCCCACAACACGCGCGCCTCACCGAGGGGATGATCGCGGGCGAGGTAGTGGTCGTTGAGGGCGCCGACCCGCTGCGTGACGGTGCGGTTGAACCGTCGCACCTGGTCGACCAGGATGTCATCCATTGCCTGACTTTAGTCAGGCAATCCTGCGGCCCGATGATCTGTCGCGTGGAGTCGACTACCGAAAATCGGTTGCCCACGGACCGGCGCTCTGCTGCACTCCGGGCGCCCTACTGACCAAGGAGACAGCTATGCGCGCAGCGTTCACGTCCATCGCCGAGGGAGTTACCTACCTGGAGGACGGAACGCTTCATGCACACGCTGAACCTGGGAATCCTGGCGCATGTAGACGCCGGTAAGACGACACTCACCGAGCGGCTGTTGTACGCCGCCGGTGTCATCGACGCAGTCGGGAGCGTCGACGAGGGCACGACCCAGACCGATTCGCTCGCGCTGGAACAGCAGCGCGGGATCACGATCAAGTCCGCGGTGGTCTCGTTCACGATCGATGACGTCACCGTCAACCTCATCGACACGCCCGGTCACCCCGACTTCATCGCCGAAGTGGAACGGGCGCTGAGTGTGCTCGACGGCGTGGTGCTCGTCATCTCGGCCGTCGAAGGCGTGCAGCCGCAGACGCGCATCTTGATGCGAGCGCTGCAACGACTGCGCGTCCCGACCTTGATCTTCGTGAACAAGATCGACCGGCGCGGCGCGCGCGACGTGGAGGTGCTGGAGGAGATCTCCGAGCGACTCACTCCGGCCGTCGTCGCGATGGGCTCGGTGCGTGATCTTGGAACGCGCGCAGCCGACGTCACGCCATCGGGCATTGGCGACGAGGTGGCAGCTCAGACGAAACAGGCGCTCGTGCACCCGGTGCTCTTCGGCTCCGCGATCACGGGCGCGGGCATCGACGCGCTCACGGGGGCGATCGCCGGGCTCCTCCCCACCCCCGATCGCAACGCCGACGGTCCGCCCTCGGGTCAGATCTTCAAGATCGAACGCGGTCCCGCGGGGGAGAAGATCGCCTACGTGCGGATCTTCTCGGGCACGATCCGAACCCGAGACCAGGTCGAGCTTCCTCACGACAAGAAGCAGCGCGTCACCGCCATCCGCGTCTTCCAACGCGGTGGTGCGATCGACAGCCGAGCAGCCGCTGCCGGAGACATCGCGAAGCTCTGGGGCCTCACCGAGAGCCGAGTCGGCGACGCGATCGGGCCAACGCCCGCTCGGGACACGAATCGCCAGTTCGCCCCGCCCACGCTGGAAACCGTCATCACTCCGCGCAACCCCGACGACCGAGCACGGCTTCGCGTTGCCCTCGACCAGCTCGCCGAGCAGGACCCCCTCATCAACGTTCGACAGAACGACGCGGTCCGGGAGATCTCGGTGTGGCTCTACGGCGAGGTGCAGAAGGAAGTCATCGGGTCGACCCTGGCGACCGACTTCGACATCGACGTTTCGTTTCACGAAACGACGACGATCTGCATCGAGCGGCCGATCGGCACGGGCGCGGACCTCGAGCTCCTGCAATGGGATTCGAATCCGTATTCCGCCACGCTCGGCTTGCGCATCGAGCCCGCGCCGGCCGGGTCCGGTGTCGAGTTCCGCGTCGACGTCGACCCGCGTGACTTGCCGATCCACATCTACAAGACCGCCGACAACTTCGTCGAGCACATGAGGCAGTACATCGGGAACACGCTCCAGGAGGGCCGGTTCGGCTGGCCGGTCACCGACTGCACGGTGACGATGATCGAATGCGGCTACTACGCCAGCGACGGCCCGACCAAGCCGTCGGGCGGCACGACCCGCACGGTCGCCGCGGACTTTCGCAAGCTCACGCCGTTCGTTCTGAAGCGTGCACTCGAGCAGGCGAAGACGGTGGTCTGCGAGCCGATGATCCGGGCAAGTATCGAGGCACCATCGGACACCCTTGGTGCGGTGCTGGCGGCGGTCGCCCGGTTCGCCGGCGCGGTGGTGCCACCGTCGCAGCGAGGCGACCTCGCCATTGTCGAAACCGTGGTGCCGGCGGCCCGTCTACAGGACCTCCGGCGCCGGCTACCCGGCATCACCGGTGGCGAAGGTGCACTCGAAACCACCTTCGGCGGCTACGCGCCGGTCAGCGGGACACCGCCGGTTGGGAGGGCGACGCGCGTGCGCTGACGGTCAGGCGGCCGGCTCGAACATGCGCGCGCGTTCGGCGGGCGTGGCCTGCGCCGCAAGCTTTTCGAGTTTGGCCAGGGCGGCAAACAATGCCGTCAGGAACCGGCGCTGCAGGTCCGCGACTGCGGCCTGGTCCGGGTCGTCGTTGAGACTCCTCACGAGATTGAGGCGCGAGGCGTCCACCCAGGCCACGACGTCGGGCGCGCTTTGCCACTCCATTTCGGTCTTCATGCCGGTCAAGAGGTGCCGGGTGAAGTCGAACGGCGTGTGGGGCCACGGGTTCGGCCGGCACAGCCGGTTCTTCTCGGTGGTCGTCCGCCCTGAGGCTTCGACGAAACCGATCAAACCGGCGGACAACGGGAGACTGACGCGCGTGATCGCCTGGAGGGTGATGATGTCGTCGGTGAAGATCGGCGTGGGCGGGTTGTCGCTCAGGCCGGCCGACGCGCAGTGGATGTGCAAGTGGCCGGCGCTGGTCGGGATCGATCCTTGTTCGAGCGTGATCGCGTCGAGGTCGATGCGCGCGACGTGTCCGAGCCGCACCACGTTCTCGATGCGTCGGAGCTGGTCGAGCTCTCCGAGGCTGACCGTGGCGCCCTTCAACATTCCCGGCTGGACGGCGCGGTCGATGCGCAGCACGACCTGCTGTTCCTCGAGCCGCTCGTAGACCTGCTCGATCGAGTCGCACTCGACGACCGCTTCCAACTCGAGGACGACACCCTCGAAGGTGGGGACGACCCCCGTGGCGGGCTGGAAGAAGGCGCGGTTCAGGATCCACGAGTCGCGGGGGCGGATCCAGGTGATGTCGCGCGGCTGCGTACCTTGGTCGAGCAACCAGCACGCGGCATCCATCGCGGTCTTGCCGGCGCCGATGATCACATAGCCCGTAGGGGGCTTCGTAACGCGCGTGAGTTCACCCACCGGGACACACGTGACCCCGCCGGCGACTTCGAACGGGGGTGGGTCAGTGGCGGGCACGCGCGACGCCATGTAGGTCGCGTCGACGACGCTCCGTCGCACCGACACGTCGGTCTCCGCGCCGGTCAATGTGGATCGGAATCGCCGGTCGCCGAGGTACTCGCGCATCGGAAGGAAGCGCACCCGGCCCGATGCCAACAGCCGGTGCCGCATGATGTCGTCGTAGTAGCTGCAGATCTCCGTTCCGGGGGCGCGCTCATAAAAGCCGGCATCCCGCCCGTCGGGCTCGACCCGGTCCAGTCCGAGCGAAGTCGAGTTCACGCCGTAGTTCATGGACGGCTGATGCAACTGAACAAAGGGATACGAGTCGAGCCAGTGACCACCGGGCCGATGTCGTCGATCGATCATCACGATATCGGCATCGCAGTGCTCGATCAGAGTGTCGACGAACCCCATCCCGACCGCCCCCGCTCCGATCACGAGGTAGTCGGTCTCGATGTTCGAGCTCACGGCGCGGGTGGGAAGGGGCCGAAGAAGCCGACAATGCGGCTGATGCGGCCGTCGGCGGCGAGGTCGCCGTAGTCCATTCCTTCGAGAATGTCCTCGGTGCCGTTGCGCATCACCCAGGCGAACCGGAACACGGTGTCGCGCGCGTCGAGTCCGCTGGTCATGTCGATCGTGTGGCCGGGCAGCATCGCCTGGAAGCCGCCGATGTGCGCGACGAGGGCATCGCGACCGTCGGCGCTGCCGGTCGGGTCGGAGTACTGCCCGTCGTCGGCCCAGGATGTCGTGAGCAGAGCACGCCGCGCCCCTTCGTCGGGTTCGTTCCACGCCGCGCCGTAGGTCGTGACGATCTCCGTTGCGTCCATCGGGACCTCCGTTGACGTTCCCCGTCAGAGCGCGCCAAAGTTACCCGCATGGCCGACCTCACCGACTTTGCCGCGATCGGTGCGCAGGACAGCGGGCTCTGCGTCGTGAGCACCCTCCGCACGGATGGGACCATCCAGGCGTCGGTGGTGAACGCGGGCGTGTACGAGCATCCCGTTTCCGGTACGCGCGGCGCGGCGTTCGTGGCGATGGGTGGATCCCGCAAGCTCGCCAACCTGCGCGCCCGTCCGCGCGTGACTGTGGTCGCGAGAGCGAGCTGGCAGTGGGCGGCCGCGGAAGGTGATGCCGAGCTGATCGGCCCCGACGATCCCGTCGTTGGTGTGGACGCCGAGGGGTTGCGGCTCGCGCTGCGTGCGGTGTTCGTCGCGGCCGGCGGATCGCACGACGACTGGGACGAGTACGACCGCGCGATGGCCGCCGAGCGGCGCACGATCGTTTTCGTCAGCGTCGATCGCGTCTACTCGAACGGATAGCGCTCAATCCGCAAACGTCACGCCGGCCTTGTCGAAGGCGATCGTCATGCCCTCGTGGGCGAGACTCACCCGCTCCTCCATGCCCGGCCAGTTGCGCCGGGCTTCCACGAGCAAGGCCTCCAGCTCGGTGTCGGTGTGGTACGGATCGTGATGGAAGAGCACGAGTTTGTCGACGTCGGCCTTGTTCGCGAACTCCATCGCGTCGCCGATGCTGGAGTGGCCCCAACCGACGTGCGCGCCGTACTCCTGATCGCGGTACTGGCCGTCGTGCAACAACACGTCGGCGTCACGTGCGATGTCGTGCCCGCTCATCCATTCCGCGGGCGTCGTCGCGAGATCGCCGCCGATCGACGGCTCGTGATCGGGCAGGTACACCAGCGATCGCCCGTTCTCCTCGATCCGGTATCCGACGGTCGGGCCCTGGTGCGTCACCTTGCCGGCGCGGACCGTCGCCGATCCGATCGTCACCGCCTCTTCCGGTGCGTCGTGAAACGTGAGGTTGGACGGAACGTCCTCGAGGCGCACCGGGAACAGCGGCGGCGAGAGGTACATCGCGATGCGTTCGGCGAGATGCTGTACCGGTGACGTCGGACCCCAGATGTGAATGTCGAGACCGGGCGCGAACAACGGACGGAAGAATCCGAGGCCCTGCAAGTGGTCCATGTGCAGGTGGGTGAGCATCACGTGGAGCTCGACCGGGAGATCGTCCTGCATCGAGACGCCGAGCGGCCTCATACCGGTGCCCGCGTCGAGCACGATCGCATGACCGCTCTCCAGCCGAACCTCTACGCACGACGTGTTCCCGCCGTACTTCACGGTCTCGGGTCCGGGCGCGGCCACCGACCCGCGACAACCCCACACGCGGGCGCGCATCAGTCCGCGTGCTCCAGGGGTGATCGTTCCCGGGGCTTGACCAGCCAGAACACCGCGAGCACGCCGTGCATCTCGCTGGTCGCTCCGAGCAACGGGTACGCCGTCGCTTCGTACGCGCGCCGAATGCCGTCGTACGAGGTCGCCACGACGGTCTGGTGCGAGGGCCGGTGCTCGAAGAACGCGATGCCACTCGGCGTGTCGCGCCGGAGCAGGGGCTCGCCGTCGGGCGTCGAGAGTTGCAGTGCCGCGCCGAATTCGCCCGAGGGAATCTCGCCCAACTCCGCGAACGGCTTGCCGAGCAGCATCGCGGCCGCGTCGTTGTAGAACACCAACATGCCGCCGGGATCCATCAGGAACATCGGCGTCGCCAGGTTCGCCGCGAGCTCGCGCGCCAGGATCAGCGGCAGGCTCTTCGGCGATCCCGGGACGCCGAGCGGTTCACTCATGGTGTCTCGACGGCGAGGATCTCAATGGTTATGACTCCACTATCTCGTATTCGTCGTGGTCCACCAGATCGATGACGTCCGGTCCGCCGTGCAGGATCACCCATTGCAGGTCGATGAGGTCGCGGACCTCTGCGAACAGTCGTGATTGCATGATCGCCGGCTGGGGCGTCGAGATGATGAGCTCGACGATGGACGGGCCGCGTATGACGTCGGCCTGGATCGTCCCTGTACCGGGAGGCGACGTGCACACCCAGGTCGTGACGAGCGGAAGGACGCCTTGGAGGTCGGTATCCGTGAGCCGGGACCACTCGACCTCGGCCTTGAAGAGGTCGTCGATCTCGGACGGACTCTTTCCGAGGTTCGCCGCGAGCTGCTGCGCGCCGAGACCCTTTTGGCACGCGCGAAGGAAGCCGGTCTGGAGCCACGGAATGATCGTGAACGTCGGGACGTGCGGCCAATAGTCGCCACCCGAGCTCGGATTGGTCGGGTTGAGCCAGTCCTTGCCGAAATGCGTGAACGCGGCCGGCGAGCCGCCCGGCATTTCGTTGTCGAGCGCGTCGGAGGTTCCGGGAAGCGTTCGGTTTATCTTGGCCGTGTTGATCCGGTTGATCGCATTCCTGTACCGATCTACGAGATCCGGGCCACTGAACCAACGGTCTATCGCGACCATCTCCGGCGTCTTGTTCATCCAATACGGCATCGTCGACACGGATTGCCTCCCCGCGCTTCTGTCGCTATAGCGACCTCAAGTTGCTTGCAGCGCGGCAAAGACCCTTCTCGGGGTTGCGACGCCTTTGAGAACGTAGATCCCGCGGTCGACGAACGCCACTCTGTCCAACTCCTGACCGGTCAGGAGCCGCCACAGCTCCTCCGTGACGAGTACCTCGTCGGGTGAGCTGAGCGCGCAGATCCGTGCCGCGACGTTCACCGCGGCGCCGTACGTGGCGTCGCCCTCGCGCAGGACGGTTCCGTGATGCAGCCCGAGATGGAGCCGGAGCACGTCGCCCTGGCCGGCCCGCACGGCGCCGAACGCCGCGAGGAGCGCATCGCGAGGAGAGGCGAACAATGCGACCAGGCCGTCGCCGAGGTTGATGCCGGGCATCGCCATGCCGTTGCGCTCGGCAACGACCAGGCGCAGCCGCCGTTCGAGCGAGCGAGCGCGTTCGCGGTATTCGACGTTGCCCAGCGCTTCGGTCAGCCGGGTCGATTCGACGACGTCGAGGAACAGCACGGTGGTCGTCTCCGAAACCGGCTCGCCGGTGGGCGTTCCGGGCGAGGCGGTGTCGAGCCCGAGGCGTTGCGCCAATGCCGTCGCCTCCGTCAACGCGGGATGCAGCGACAGCTGTTCGAGGACCGGCAACGCGCCGCGCAACATCGTGACGGCGATGGCCCGGTCGTGATGGGCCTCGAGCCGCGCGAGGCCGAGTCGGGCGAACGCGCCCTCGGTGCGGGCACCGGAGTTGTCGGCCAGTTGCATCGCCTCGGCGTACCGCCGGCGCGCGGCATCGACGTTCCCGAGCAGCGTGTGACCGTCACCCGCGACGCGGGTGAGCATCACGGCGAGCGTGCTCGAGACGATCATCCCGCGCTCCATCGTCGCTTCCAGCAAGGCGACGGCCTCGCGCGCGATCTCGGGCTCGTCGAGCGTCCGCGCGATGTCGATGACGAGCGCAGCCAGGTCTTGCGCGCCGAGGAACGGGTCCGGCGGGAGCGTCGGGAGAAGGTCGAGCACTTCGCGTCCCGCGCGACCGGCTCGCACCGCCACGGCCGCGCGCATCAGCGGCACGGCGACGCTGCGGGACAGATCGTCGGCGTCCTCCTCCCACGTCGACAAGGCCTCGCTCGCGCCGTCGAAGTCGCCGCGGTCCAGATGCGCGAGCGCGAGTGCCGGGAGGAGCAGAGCGCCTGCCCACCGGTAGCCGGAAAGGTCCTGGAGCCGCAGGACGCGGTCGGCGTCTTCCTCCGCCGCGGTCAGTTCCCCGCTCATCAGTGCCAGCGCGCCCCGGGCCGCGATGACGAGACCGAACTCATAGTGCGACCCGACCTCCGCCGCGACGGTGGTGGCCTGATCGACCGCCGCTCGACACTCGGCCAGCCTGCCGAGCCACAGCAGGGTCAGTGGCAGGCGGTAGGCCGGGCCGATCTGGCGGGTGCGGTCGTCGCCGCGCCGCACGTACGACCTCGCCTCGTGGAGATCGTCGAGCGCGTGCCGAAGATCGAGCGTGAACCAGTTGGTGATCGCGCGGGAGACGCACGCCTTACCAGCGGTGCTGTAGAACTCGCCGGGCACGGCGATCGCGAGGACGCGATCGATGGTCGCGCGTGCGTCCGCGATCCTTCCCGTTGCCCATTGGGCTTGCGACACGTCGGTGAGGACCTCTGCCGCGAGCTGCGGGTCGCTCGCCTCTACTCGCTCCGCCAATGATTCGACCAGGCTGAAGTCGCGCCGGCGAATAGATCCCGCCGCGACGAGACACACGAGCAGATCGTTCTCCGCGCGTGCCTCGCCGATGAGATCGCCGGACTCGTGACTGAGGGCGGCGGCACGTTCGAAATGCCCGCGTCCGCCGTCGCTGTGAAGCGCGAACTGGTGGCACTTACCCGCCGCGATGTGCAGCGCAGCCTGGTCGACCGGCGTCGCCGGCACGTGGCGCCGGCGCTGGATCGCGAGCGCCGCTTCGAAGAACTCGGCCGCTTCCTCCCACGCGCACAGTTGCGACGCCCGTTTCCCCGCGGCGGTCGCCAGAGTCGCGACCTCTTCGGGATCAGCCTCGGGTCCCGCCAGCACCAGGTGGCGCGCCACCCCGAGTACCGGCGCACCCGGGGCCGAACCGAGCACGCGCGCAACAGCTGCGTGGGCCCGCGCCCTCGCCATCGGGCCCAGGCGCTGCAGGCAGCATTTCAGCGCGAGCGGGTGCGAGAACCGCAGGTCGTGCGCATCGTTGGCCAGGACGCCGGCGAGCGCGGCCTCGTCGACCGCGGCCACCACGGTCGCCTCGTCCCACTGCCCGAGCCCGACGAGCGCCGCGACCGAGAGATCGGGTACCAGGACCGCGGCCATCTCGGCGACCGCGGCGCACGTGGGCGACAGGCTTTGCACGCGCGCCTTGAACATCGTCTCCGCGTCCATCGCGATCGCCGGCACGGTGCTCTCGCCCGCGGCGTCGTCGTGCGCGACCGACTCGATGAGCAGCGGGTTGCCTTTCGTCTGCTCCCACACGCGTTGGCGGGAAAGGTGCGTGGCGCCGAGCCGGCGCGCCATGTCCGCCGTCTCGAGCGCGTCGAGCCCCGTCAGCTCGATGACGGCGCATCGGGGCTCGCGTCGCAACGACGCGACCGCGTTGACCGGTCGGGCCGCGAGCACGAGCAGGAGCGGTGTTTGCGGGAGGCCGCCGGCGAGGCGATAGACGAAATGGTGTACGAGGGCGAGCGATCCGCTGTCGGCCCAGTGCACGTCGTCGAGGAACAGCACGAGTGGACGACGGGCCGTGGCGTCGACCACGGCGTCGGTCAGTTCGAGCAGGAGCTTCGTCGACGCGACCTCGTCCCACGACTGCGCGTAGGCTTCGCTGTCTTCGCCTCCGGCCACGCCGAGTGCGGGTGGCGGTCCCGACCCGTCATCGAGCAGCCGTACGAGCTCGGGAAAGATGTGCTCGCGAAATGGCAGGAACGGAACGGCAACGTCGTCATAGCCGCGGCCGACGAGCGTCAGGAAGCCCGCTCTCTGCGCGTGCTCGAGGAGTTCGTAGGCCAGACGGGTCTTGCCGATCCCGGTGGGTCCGCTGATCAGCACGCACTGCGGTGCGCCCCGGGCTGCAAGTTGCAGGCGCTGGCGCAGCCACGCGAGCTCCGCGCGCCTGCCGACCAGCTTCTCGGGTTTGGCGGGCACGGTGTCAGTCTGGAGTGCTCCCGTCGCGAGCGCCACCGCGCGACGACGGAGCAGCTATTCGCTTGCAGAAGCCATTCATTCGTGGCGCGACCAGCCGCCGGACTCGACATCGAATGACCAGTTTCCCTCGGCCGGATCCAGTACCGGAATGCGGTCGGCGTCGGGGGGCACGACCGACGCACACCGGTATCGCACCGACGCCTGCTCGACGTCGAGGTCGACGGCGGCAATCTCGTACGGCGGTTCTACCAGCGCGGCGAACGCGAGCTGAAGGACGTTCGCCTCGCTGGTGACCGCCCGCAGGTGCAAGTGGCCGCTCAGGACCACGACCGGACCTGCGCTCGCGGGCAAGACCGGCGGCGCGGGCGCCAGCTGGTCGAGATGGGCGGAGTAGAGAAGCCCTGCGTCGCGGCAACGCTGTTCGAATGACAGCAGCGGAAAGTGTGTGAGCCACACGTCGAAGCCCGCCGACGGATCGATCTCGGCCAGCCGGCTGCCGGTCACGTCGAACGGCTGCGGCCCGCGCCCGGTCATCCGCATGACCTCGTGCACGGTGAGACCCGCGCCCGCGGCCACGAACGTTTTCACGGCCGGTGCATCCGGCGTCGGGGCGAGCGGCGACAGCACGTGGCTCGCTCCCCGGGCGCGCACTTCGTCTTCGAGGCGAACGCCGGGCGTCAACACGTCGTGGTTGCCGCTCAGCAGGATGGCGGGCCGCGAATCGTTCGCAACCGCGTCGACCACGTACCGCATCGAGCTTCGGTCGCCGAAGTGCGACAGATCACCAAGCATCACGACGGCGTCGACGCCCTCGAGCAATGGGTGGGCGAGCGCGACGTCGAGGCGCTCGTGCGCGTCGGCCAGCCGGTAGGGGTTGTGCCAGGCAGCAGCTTCGATGCGCTCGAGCGCGAGATGCGGATCCGCGATGACTCCCAGGCGCAGGACACTCACGCCCGAGAGTCTCGCGCCATCGGTCAGAAAGCGGCGATTCGCTTGTCGAAGTCGTCGGCGAGATCGAGCAACGCGGTGCGGCAGTCGCCGGAGAACGTCGGGCCGTGCATGAGTGCCAGCGCCGAGACGTCGAGATCCGCCAACCGGCGAACCGTCGCGCCGCTCGACGGCGCCAACGACGACGATCGGAAGATGTCCTCGGCCTGGGCCGCCGGACCGACGATGTCGCCGGTGCTCGCCGGCGCGTAGGCACCCGTCTGCGTGAAGAGGTCGCCGCAGAAGAGTGTGCGGGTGGTCTCGTCGTAGAGCAGGCCGGCCTCCCAGGCGTGCGGGACATGCGGCGTGTCGATCCAGCGCATGCGGTGGCCGCCGATGTCGAGGACCTCGCCGTCGGCTAGCGGGCGCGGAGCGCGGTCGGCGAGATCGTTGAGCGAGACCATGCACCCGGTCTGGCTCTGCGCGACCGTCGACTGCGGCGCCGCGCCGAGCCACTGGTTCATCGCGCCGCACTCGTCGGACTCGACGTGGCCGAACACGATCCAACGCAACTGATCGACGGGCATGACGCGCGCGACTGCTTCGGAGACGAGCGGGAACATCTGCTTCGGGCCGGTGTGGAACAGCAACGGTTCGTCGCCCGTCACGAGATACTGGTTGAAGCTGAAGTTCATCTCGGCGACGTGGGTGGTGAGCTGGTGGATGCCGGGACCTACCTCGGCGATTCGGGTTTCCATGAGAACGCAACCTCCTGGGTGAGCAGACCGGCGCCCGATGCGCGACCTGAGACGATTCGACGGAACTCGTTTATTTCTTTGCCTTCCGGGCCTTTGCCTTCGCGGTGGCGAACGTGACGAACATGTCGACGGCGTCGTCCAGGAGACGCTCCCAGCGCGTGCCGCCGGGATCGTTGGAGATCTGCTGGTCGATCAGGCCCGTCATCAACCCGGTCCACATGTCGAGATCACGGTCGGGATCGAAGCCGGCCGCCCGGATGCGCTCGCGGGAGCGGTCGAGCGATTCGACCGCGAGCTGATACGTCTCGGGTGACGGCTCGAAGTCGGGGATGACCCGCTGGAACATCAGCTGGTAGCGGGCGGGATCGCTCGTGCAGAAGTCGAAGAGGCGCCGGCCCACGCGGCGCAACGCGGCCGTGATCGACTCGTCGCCACCCAAATCCTCGGGCGTGACCGTCATGACCGACGCGAACGCGAGCTGGCCCTCGCGGAACATGGCGTCGTAGATGTCGTTCTTGGACGCGAAGTAGGAATAGAGCGACTGGGCCTTCATCCCGACCCGGTCGCCGAGGTCGCGCATCGACAGGTCGGCGAGCCCGTGCTCGTGCACCAGGTCCCAGGCGGCGGTGACGATCTCGCCTTCCGCGCGCTTCCGGCGCACGACGACTCGCCCCTCGACCGGCGCGCTCGTTGTCCTGGCGCTGTTCGGAGTCCCTGACACAGTTCGGAACTGTGAACGACGTCAGGAGATCTGTCAAGCCCGGGAATCCCGGAATGAGATAGTCAGCAGTCATGTCGTCGACTCCGGCCGAGATTCCCGCGCTCCTCGACCGGATCCCGGGTTGGGCGGGCCGGGCGCGGATCACGGAGGCCCTCGGCGGCGGGCTCACGAATCGGAACTTCCTGGTCGAGGTCGGTGCGGAGCAGTTCGTGCTCCGCGTCCCGGGGAACGAGACCGAGTTGCTCAGCATCGACCGGCGGGTCGAGCGCGACGCGAACGAGCAGGCGGCCGCGATCGGCATCGCCCCCGAAGTGGTCGCGTTCCTCGAACCGGAAGGCTGCCTCGTGACCCGGTTCGTTCCCGGCACCGCGCTCACGGCCGAGGAGCTCACGACGCCCGAGCGCCTCGATGCGGCGTGCGGCGCCGTGCGCGCGTTCCACGAATCGGGTCCGCTCTCGCGGCCGTTCGACTGCTTTCGCGTTCCCGAGGAACATCGGGCGACCGCGGTTGCACGCGGCGTGCGGATACATCCGGCGTACGAACGTGCCGCCGGATTCGCGACCGAGATCGCGACCGCCTTCGCGGTGACTCCCGAGCCGAAGGTGCCGTGTCACAACGACCTGAACACCGCCAACTGGATCGCTGACGGCGATCGGCTCTGGTTGCTCGACTGGGAGTACGCAGGGATGAACGAGCGGTTCTTCGACCTCGGCGCGCTGGTTGCGAACAACGAGATGGACGCCGAGGCCGAAGCGGCGGTGCTGGTCGCGTACTTCGGCGAACGGACGCCGCGCCGCGCCGCCCGGCTGGCGCTCATGAAGATCCTGAGCGACTTCCGCGAAGCGATGTGGGCACAGGTGCAGCAGGGCATCAGCGTGCTCGATGTGAATTACGGCGACTACGTCGACTCCCACTTCGACCGCCTGCTGCGCAACGCATCTCGACCCGATTACGGCCGATTGCTCGTCGCCGCCGCGTCACCGACCCGATAGAACAGTTCCGTGAAGAGCCGAGCCCAGATCGTGATCGTCGGTGCGGGCGTCGCGGGAGCCAGCATCGCGTGGCACCTGGCTCAACGCGGTTGCAACGACGTGACGGTGATCGAGCGCGCCGACCCGACGAGCGGCAGCACGTTCCATTCCGCGGGTCTCGTCGGCCAACTCCGTTCGAGCCTGCCGCTGACCCGCATGATGATGCACAGCGTCGACGTATACCGCCGGCTCGAATCCGAAGCGGAACGGACCGGTCGGTCACCCGGCTGGCGCGAGGTCGGTTCGCTGCGTATCGCGTCGACCGACGCGCGCATGGAGGAGCTGCGCCGCCAGCACGGATGGGCCAAGACGTTCGGGCTCCCGATGGAGTTGGTCTCGGCCGGAGAGGCGCACGAGCGGTTCCCGTTGATGGACCCGGCGGGCGTGCTCGGCGGCGTGTGGCTCCCAACCGACGGCTATCTCGAACCGAGCGGCCTGACGCACGCGTTCCTCGGCGGCGCGCGCGATGGTGGTGTCACCGTCGAGCGGAACACCCGGGTGACCGGTCTCGGCGTCGGCTCGGGTCGCATGTGGCACGTCGTTACCGATCACGGCACCATCGAAGCGGAGTCGGTCGTTCTGGCGTGCGGGATGTACACGCCCGATGTCGCGGCGCTCGCCGGCGTCACCGTTCCGATCGTGCCGGTGGCGCACCAGTACCTGATCACCAAAGGCGTCGGGGGCGTAACGAGCTCGCTGCCGCAGCTGCGCGATCCCGACAACCTCGTGTACTTCCGGCGCGAAGGTGACGGCCTCCTGCTCGGCGGTTACGAGCGCGATCCGGCGCCCTGGTCGGTTCACGGCGTGCCCGCCGACTTCAACAACACGTTGCTCCCCGAAGATTGGGATCGCTTCGCGCCGCTGATGGAGAACGCGTGCCGCCGAGTTCCCGCGGCCGAGACCGCCGATGTCGTGAGCCTGGTGAACGGGCCCGAAGGTTTCACGCCCGACAATGAGTTCGTGCTCGGCGAGAGCGAGGTCGAGGGTCTGTTCGTCGCGGCCGGTTTCTGTGCGCACGGGATCGCGGGCGCGGGCGGTGTCGGGCGCGTGATGTCGGAGTGGTTGCTCGACGGGCGACCCTCGTTCGACACCTGGAAGATGGACATCCGGCGCTTCGGCGCCGCGTACCGGAGCCGCGAGTACGTGCGCGCCCGCGTGGTCGAGGTGTACTCGACCTACTACGACATTCACTATCCGAACGAGGAGCGCGCCGCCGGCCGGCCGTTGCGGCGCTCGCCCGCCTACCCACGCCTGGTCGAACTGGGCTGCGAGTTCGGTGAGAAGAGTGGATGGGAGCGACCCAACTGGTTCGAGCCGAACGCGGCCGCCGGTGACGAGACCACGCGACCGCGCGGCTGGGCCGGCGAGCACTGGAGCGCGGCCATCGGCGCCGAGGCGCTCGCGTGTCGTGACCAGGTTGTGCTGTTCGACGAGACGAGCTTCTCGAAGATGGAGATTTCCGGTCCGGGCGCCGCGGGCTTCCTCGATCGGCTGTGTGCCAATGACGTGGATGGCCCGGTCGGATCGGTCACGTATACGCAGCTCTGCAACGACGCCGGAGGTGTCGAGTGCGACTTGACCGTTACCCGGTTGCTCGAGTCGCGCTTCCTCCTCGTCACCGGAACCGCGTTCGGCAGCCACGATCTCGCGTGGATCACCCGGCACGTCGGACGTGACGGATCCGGCGAGGCCGTGCACGCGCGTGATGTCACGTCGGCGTGGGCGTGCTACGGGATCTGGGGACCCCGCGCCCGAGACGTGCTCGCCGCGCTCACCGAGACCGACCTGGGCAACGAGGCGTTCCCCTACATGACCGCGCGCAACCTCAGCATCGGCGCGGTGCCGGTTGTCGCAGTTCGCGTCACCTACGTCGGCGAGCTCGGGTGGGAGCTCTATTGCCCCACCGAGTACGGGCTGACGCTGTGGGACGCCGTGTGGGACGCAGGTGCGGCGCACGGCATCATCGCCGGCGGTTACCGCGCGATCGACGCGCTGCGGTTGGAGAAGGGCTACCGCGCGTGGGGCGCCGATATCACGCCGGAAGACACACCGTACGAGGCGGGGGTCGGCTTCGCGGTGCGTCTCGACAAGCCGTCGGGGTTCATCGGCCGCGACGCGCTCCGCGCGGTCAAGGCCAGTGCCATCACCCGCCGCTTGCGCACGATCGTGCTCGCCGACCCGCAATCTGTCGCGCTGGGTTCCGAGCCGGTGCGGATCGACGGGAACGTCGTCGGCCGGGTGACGAGTGGTGGCTACGGCTTCCGTGTGAACCGCTCCATCGCGTACGCCTACGTGCCCGCCGACCGCGCCGATGTCGGGCGCGCGGTGGAAGTCGAGGTGTTCGGCGAATGGGTGCCGGGCGAGATCGCGCGTGATCCCTTGTACGATCCCGCCGGCGCGGCGATCCGAGCCTGAACCGCGGCGCCTGGGACGGAGCGCGCTGATGCTGGAGATTTCGACGTGGGACGACCTCGATGCGGTCGCCCGGCGGGAGGGGTTGCGCAAGCTCGCGACGACCGAGCGCGTGGTCCGCACACCCGGGGGCGTGTGGGTGCTCCATTGGGATGACGTACGGGCGCTCCTGCGCGACCGGCGCTTCTCGGGCGTCGGTCTCGCGGTGTTCGATCTGCTCGGCATCACCGACGGTCCGCTGCGCCGCTGGTACGGCGGACTCATGTTCACGAACGAGGGCGTCGCGCACAACCGCCTGCGGTCACTCGTGCAGCAGGCCTTCGTTCCGAGATCCATCGAAGCGTTGCGCACGACGACGAGCGCGATCGCCGACGAGTTGTCGTGCCCGATCGCGGAGGCGGGGCACGGCGACCTCTTGGACCTGGCGACGCACGTCCCGATCCGGGCCATCGCGAGGTTGGTCGGCGTCGGTGACGACGATCTCGCCGAGTTCACGCACCGGTCGCAGGTGCTCTCGCGCGTGTTCGGCTTCATGCTCCCCGAAGAGATCGAAGCCGCGACGGTC
>JBBQER010000085.1:0-17185 GCA_038320885.1 Acidimicrobiia bacterium | reverse complement strand
GCACGGGCGTGTTCGAGGGGATTCGCGCGTACGAGACCGATCGCGGGCCGGCCGTGTTCCGGCTGACCGAGCACATCGAGCGGCTGTTCAATTCCGCGCGCATCATGTTGATGGAGATCCCCTATACGGTCGACGAGCTCGTGCGCGCCGTGAAGGAGACGGTGCGCGCGACGGGCCTGCCATCGTGTTACATCCGGCCGATCGCGTATTACGGCTACGGCGAGATGGGTCTCAACACCTTGCCGTGCAAGGTCGACGTCTCGATCGCGTGCTGGCCCTGGGGCGCGTACCTCGGCGACGACGCGGTGAGCAAGGGCGTTCGGATGAAGGTCTCGTCGTGGACGCGCCACGACCACAACACCATGCCGCCGCTCTCGAAGACGACCGGCAACTACGTGAACTCGTCGCTCGCCAAGGTCGAGGCGCTGAAGGCCGGGTACGACGAGGCGATCATGCTCAACCCGGACGGGCTCGTGTCGGAGTGCACCGGCGAGAACATCTTCGCGGCGCGGCGCGGCATCCTGATCACGCCGCCGCTCTCGGCCGGCGCGCTGCCGGGCATCACCCAGGACTCCGTCACGACGATCGCTCGTGATCACGGTTTCGAGGTGCAGGTCGACGAGCTCTCGCGCAGCGACCTCTACGTCGCCGAGGAGATGTTCGTGTGCGGTACCGCGGCCGAGGTGAGCGCCGTGAATTCGGTCGACGACCGCGTCATCCCGTGCCCGGGGCCCATGACCAAGGTCATTGCCGAGGAATTCGCGCGAGCGGTCCACGGCCAGGTCGACAAGTACAAAGAATGGTGTGAGCTCGTATGAGCAACGGACACGTCCTCCCCCAACGGGTCGAGATCTACGACACCACCCTGCGCGACGGATCGCAGCTCGAAGGGATCTCGCTGACCGTCGAGGACAAGCTGCGGATCGCCGAACAGCTCGACTGGCTCGGCGTCCACTACATCGAGGCCGGGTGGCCCGGCGCGAATCCCAAGGACGACGAGCTGTTCCGGCGCGCGCCGAAGGAGATGCAGCTCGCCACGTCGACCCTCGTCGCCTTCGGGTCGACGCGGCGGGTGAAGGGCAAGGTCGACAGCGACGACACGCTGCGCCATCTCGTGGAGGCCAACGTCGGAACGGTCTGCATCGTCGGCAAGTCGTGGGACTACCACGTGCTCGAGGCGCTGGGCACCACCCTCGACGAGGGTGAGGCGATGGTCGCCGACTCGGTCGAGTTCCTGCGCAACGCGGGCATGGAAGTGCTGTTCGACGCCGAGCACTTCTTCGACGGCTACAAGCACAACCCCGAGTTCGCGCTCCGTACGCTCGAAGCGGCCGCGACCAAAGGTGCCTCGCACGTCGTGCTCTGCGACACCAACGGCGGCGCGCTGCCGCACGAGGTCGAGCGCATCGTGCGCGAGGTCGTGACCTACCTCGGCGGCGAAGTCCGCGTCGCGGTGCATCTCCACGACGACGGCGGCACCGGCGTGGCCAACGCGATCGCAGGCGTGCTCGGCGGCGCGACGCAGGTCCAGGGAACGATCAACGGCTACGGCGAGCGCACCGGGAACTGCAACCTCACCGCGATCATTCCGAACCTGACCTTGAAGATGGGTATCGAGACGATCCCGCCGGATCGCATGCCGCGGCTCACCCCGGTCGCGCATCACGTCGCCGAGCTCGTGAACATGCCGCTCAACCCGCAGGCTGCGTACGTGGGGCACTCCGCGTTCGCGCACAAGGCGGGGTTGCACATGAGCGCGATCGCGAAGCGGCCCGACGCCTACGAGCACCTGTCGCCCGATGTGGTCGGCAACGGCACGCGCTTCGTCGTGTCGGAGCTCGCCGGCAAGTCGACACTCGTGCTCAAGGCGAAGGAGCTCGGGCTCGAGCTCGACGGCCCGCAGCTCGCCGACGTGGTCGAGCAGCTGAAGCGACTCGAGCACGAGGGCTACCACTTCGAGGTCGCCGACGGCTCGCTCGAGCTGCTGATGCGACGCGCGACGGGATGGGAGCCCGACTGGTTCCGGGTCGAGTCGTTCCGGGTGATCACCGACGACCATTCGGGCATCGCGACGCTCACCGACGCAACCGGCGCGACCGTGACGACCGAGGCGACCGTGAAGGTGCTCCGAGGAACGGAGCGGGTGATCGCGACCGCGGAGGGCAACGGGCCCGTCAACGCGCTCGACCGGGCGTTGCGCAAGGCGCTCAACGGTACCTTCCCCGCGCTCGAGCGGGTGCACCTCACCGACTACAAGGTGCGCGTGCTCGACACCCAGAAGGGCACCGGCGCGGTCACCCGGGTGCTGATCGACACCACGGACGCCGAGAAGACGTGGACCACGATCGTTGTCAACGATAACATCATCGAGGCCTCGTGGCAGGCGCTGCTCGACTCGATCCACTTCGGTCTCCTGCGCGCCCGAGCTTGAGCGCCAGATCTGAGGGGTGCTGATCGCAGCGAGTACCGTCGCGGCCGATGCCTACCGACCCCTACGTCCCGTCGGAGATCGGCGACCGGCCGCGCCAACAACAGAATCTTCCGCCCGGTTTGGCGCTGCCGCCCGCGCGCGATTGGCGCGCCGATCGTCCCGGGGACCTGAAGGCCGCGCCCGGCGCCGGCGCACTCATGGGCCGGCCCGGCCCGAACGTCGGTTACGCCTACACACTCGCGGCCCGGGCCCGGTCCCGTCTGCGGTTGTCCGTGCACGAGCACGCGGAAGACGTGATCGCGGTGCTCGCCGAGATCGCGGGCAAACGCGCCGCGCGGTTCGGGCGGGCACCGGTGATCGGCGACATCGACGTTGCGGTCGAGCTGCTCGGATACGACGGTACCGGCGACGGCGATTTCGTCGAGCTGCGCGCCCGGCTCGTCCACGATGCGGCCCACGACTACACACGCCGCCGCGAGCTGGTCGACGCGGTCCCCGAGGAGCTGCTGCGATTGCGGGGCACTCCGCTCGCGGAGCGCGTCGGCGAGTGGCGAGCACAGGTCCGCCTCGACCTCTCGTCGCATCTGGCGTGACATCGTTCGTTCTTCCCGACGAGTACGTCGAGCTGCGCGAGTCGGTGCGCCGCTTGGCCGACGAGCACATCGCCCCGAATGCCGCCGCCGCCGACGAGCGCGAGGAATACCCCTGGGCGAGTTGGAACGCGTGGCGCGACGCCGGCTTCGCGGGGCTGGCATTTCCCGAGGCCTACGGCGGCCAGGACGGCGGGATCCTCGCCCACGCGATCGCGGTCGAGGAGGTTGCGCGCGTCTGTGCCTCGTCGTCGCTGTTCACGTTCATCTCGAAGCTGGCCATGACGCCGGTACTCGACCACGGATCCGAGGCGCTCAAACAGAGGTACGTCACGCGCGTCGCGGCGGGGGAGTGCCAGGCGTCGTATTGCCTCTCCGAAGCCGATGCCGGAAGCGACGTGTCCGGTATGAGCACGCGGGCGGTGCGTGACGGCGAGCACTACCTGCTGACCGGGCGCAAGCTCTGGATCACGAACGCGGGTGTGAGCGACTTCTACACGGTGTTCGCCAAGACCGACCCGGCCTCCGCGCATCGGGGCGTCAGTTGCTTCGTCGTCGAGAAGACCTTCCCCGGCTTCAGCATCTCGAAGCTCGAGCGCAAGCTCGGGGTGCGCGGTTCACCGACCGGCGAGCTCGCGCTCGACGAGTGTCCGGTTCCCGCGGAGAATCTCATCGGCGACGAGGGTCGCGGCTTCCAGTACGCGATGGGGGCGCTCGACCGGTCCCGTCCGCTCGTCGGTGCCCAGGCGCTGGGCATTGCCCGGGCCGCGCTCGCGCTCGCCGCGAGCTACGTGCAGGACCGCCGCCAGTTCGGCTCGCGCCTCGCCGACTTCCAGGGTCTCCAGTTCATACTCGCCGACATGGCGACGCAGGTCGACGCGGCCGCGTTGCTCGTCTACCGCGCGTGCTCCCTGCTCGACGCGGGGTTGGCCGGCACCGGGAGCGCGTCGTCGATGGCCAAGCTGTTCGCCTCCGATACGGCGATGCGCGTCACCGTCGACTGCGTCCAACTGCTCGGCGGCATCGGCTACACCAAGGACATGCCCGCCGAGCGATTCATGCGTGACGCCAAGATCACGCAGATCTACGAAGGTACCAACCAGATCCAACGCACCGTGATCGCAAAGCACCTGCTCTCGTGACTGATCTCACCGAACCCGCCGGCATTCGTCTGCGGTTCTCGCCCGCGCCGACGGGCTTCATGCACATCGGGAACATGCGGGCTGCGCTCTACAACTGGTTGCAAGCTCGACACACTCGCGGCACGTTCATCCTGCGGATCGAGGACACCGATGTCGCCCGTTCTACGCAGGAGTCGATCGACCAGATTCAGCAGGTCCTGCGTTGGGCCGGTCTCGAGTGGGACGAAGGGCCGTACCTCCAGAGCGCTCGCTTCGATAACTATCTCGCAGCCGCCCAGCGCCTGGTCGATGCCGGTCTCGCCTACGAGTGCTTCTGCACCGAGGCCGAGGTGCGGGAACGCAACGAGCAGGCGATGAAGGAGGGTCGCGCTCCGGGTTACGACGGCCGGTGCCGGGATCTCACCGCCGAGCAGCGCAGGGAATTCGCGGCCGAGGGCAAGCCCCGGTCGGTTCGCTTCCGGACGCCCGACGAGGGTCGCAGCACGTTCGTCGACGTCGTGCGCGGTGAAGTGTCGGTCGAGTGGTCGACCGTGTCCGATTTCGTGATCGTGCGCTCGAACGGTACGCCGGTGTTCTTCTTGGCGAACGCCGTCGACGACCTCGACATGCAGATCACGCACGTGCTGCGCGGCGAAGACCTCCTCGACTCGACGCATCGCGTCCTCGCGCTGCGCCGGGCACTCGGACACGATGACCAGCCGGTTTACGCGCATACGCCGATGATCGTCGGTCCCGGTGGTGCCAAGTTGTCGAAGCGCCACGGCGCGGTCTCGGTGGAGGAGTACCGCGATGCCGGTTATCTCCCGCATGCGCTGGTGAACTACCTCGCGTTGCTCGGGTGGGGCCCCGAAGACGGTCGGGAAGTGCTGACGATCGACGAATTGGTCGCGGAATTCGACGTCGCGCGAGTAATTCCGTCTCCCGCCACCTTCGATCCGAAGAAGCTCGAGTGGATGAACGGCGAGCACATTCGCCGGATGCCGCTCGCCGACCTGGTGGCCGCGGTATTGCCGTTCGCACACGCGCGCTACGGCGCTCGACTCGACATACGCGTCTTCGAACGCGCGGTCGCGCTCGCGCAAGAGCGCGCGACGACACTCGCGCAGATCGCCGAACAGGCCGCGTTTCTGTTCGTTTCGGACGACGATCTCGTGTACGACGAAAAATCTTTGGAAAAACTTCTCACCACGGAGCGCGCGAAAGACGTCCTCGAAGCAGTGAACGCTTTAGTCGAGAATTGTGCCGAGAATCACGAGTGCAGCGACCGCATCGAGCTGCAGGCACCGATCGCGGCGCTCGGATTGAAGCCGGGCAAGGTGATGAGCCTCGTGTACACCGCGATCCAGGGCGCGAGCTCGGGGATTCCGCTGTTCGAGTCGATCGGCCTCCTCGGGCCCGAGCGCACGTTGCAGCGATTGCGAGCCGCCCGAGCGCGGCTCCCGGGCGTGTGACCCCGGTCGCATTCCTGCGGCGCGCCGTCCGGATTGCCATCCGCGTCGGAGTCGTCACGTTCCTGCTCCTCTTCGTCTACCTCTCGGTGACGTTCGTGCAGGTCTGGATGGCATCTCGACGCGACGAGGCCCGGGCTTCCGACGCGATCATCGTGCTCGGCGCCGCGGAGTACGACGGGCGGCCGTCGCCGGTGCTCGCCGCCCGGCTCGACCACGCGATCGGGCTCTACCAAGAGGGGATCGCTCCGGTGATCGTCGTGACCGGCGGCCGGCAACCCGGAGATCGTTTCACCGAGGCCGGCGTCAGCGCCGACTACCTGCACCAACACGCCATTCCCGATACTGCGATCCTGCGCGAGACGACCGGTCGTACATCGTGGGAGTCGCTCGAAGCCTCCGCGCACTTCCTCGAGGCGCGTCACATGTCGCGCGTCGTGTTGGTGTCCGACCCGTATCACTCGGCACGAATCAAGGCGATCGCGCACGAAGTAGGCCTTGATGCAGTGACTTCACCGACGCGCACGAGTCCGATCAAGGGAATGTCGGCGTTCAAGAGACTGCTCGGCGAAACCTTGCGCGTCGCGGCCGGAAGGGTGTTCGGCTACGCACGACTCGACCGCCACCGTTCGGTCGTGAAGCTCGTTCCCGGACTCGCTACACTTTGACGCCGCCTCGATGAGCGTGTGGTCGCCTGCGCCCGCACCGAATCGTGGCGACACCCATTCGGGGGTGGTGTAATCGGCAACACGACAGGTTCTGGTCCTGTAATTGGGGGTTCAATTCCTCCCCCCCGAGCTGGCTCGACGGTGACCGGTACCGTGGTCGAGTCGATGTTCTGGCCCCGTCGTCTAGCGGCCCAGGACGCCGCCCTCTCAAGGCGGTAACGGCGGTTCGAATCCGCTCGGGGCTGCAAATCCAGGAGCGAGATCCGGGTTCTGGGATCCGGTCTCGCTCGCTTCAATCTCCCGTTCGCTTCCGCTGCGTCACCGCTCGACGCGGATCGTGTCGCCGGCGACCACGAGCGTGCACGGCAGACCGAGGAGCGCGAAAGGATCGCGCGCCGTCAACGTCGTCGACACGAGATCGACGACGTCACCGCGATGAGGTCCGGTCGTGATCGCGCATGACAACGCGATTCCCTTGTCTCGCTCCTCCGCCGAGAGGATGAATGCGTCGTAGCGTCCATCCGCGAGTGCTGGTTCGAGCGCGTCATCGCGCTCGTCGGGCATCGAGAAAGTTTTGCACGTCGCGCGCGAACAGTGGTGGATGGCACGCTCGCGACGTTGGCAATGCTTGACCTCCGCGCTCGATTTTGTTCTCATGTTCCCGACACACGCCGATGCGCGGAGGTTCTACCCGTGAACAAGGGCGAGCTCGTCGAATCAATCGCGAGCGTTGCGCAACTGAGCAAGACGGATGCGGAGGGCGCGCTCAACGCGTTCATCTCGTCCGTACAGAACGCGGTTGCGGAAGGCGACAAGGTCACACTTCCTGGCTTCGGCACATTTGCGCCGTCGGCCCGGAAGGCGCGTACCGGAATGAACCCACAGACTCGGGAACCGATCCAGATTGCTGCAAGCAACTCGGTGAAGTTCACGGTGGGCTCAGACTTCAAGAAGCGCGTCAACTCCTGACCGTGTAGGTCGCGTGGTCCACTCCCACGCGTCCGAATGATCCGAAGTTGCAACTTCCCTCGAGTGAGAGTGCTCTCCAGAAAGGTGGTGCCCGTGCCTCCGGCTAAGAAGGCAACGAAGAAGAGGGCTGCCAAAAAGGCACCCGCCAAGAAGCGCAAGGCAGCCAAGAAGGCTCCGGCCAAGAAGGCGACCAAGCGCAAGGCAACCAAGCGCAAGGCAGCCAAGCGCAAGGCTCCGGCCAAGAAGCGCAAGGCGGCGAAGAAGCCCGCCAAGCGCAAGGCGACCAAGCGCAAGGCCACGAAGAAGGCGGCCAAGAAGGCGCCGGCCAAGAAGCGCCGCAAGGCGACGAAGCGCAAGGCTGCGAAGAAGTCGTCCGCCAAGCGGGCGACCAAGCGCACCACGCGCAAGCGCGCCGCCAAGAAGCGCTGAGCCAAGCGCAGAGGTGTCGAAGGACCCGGGTCTTCGGACCCGGGTCCTTTGCGTTGTCTCTACTTGGCTAGAGGCGGTCGAGGCGCGCGAATGCCTCGGCGGCGCGGACACCGCCTCGGAGGCCGGCCGTCTGCGCCGCGGCGCGGACCAGGGCGATGAACGCGGCTTGCTCGGTCTCGGAGGCCGTGTCGATCCCCATCGTCGATCGCCACTGGCTCCGGTGCGCGAGCAGCGCCGCGACCTTGCGATCGAGGTGCTGGTCGACGCGCTCCAGGTGGTCGACGCGTCCGGGCTCGAAGAGTAGGAGCGTCTGCGGGCGGTGCGGCTCGAGATCCTGGTCGGCGAAGAAGTGCGGGTCACGCGCCGCGACGATGCCGTCGACCGCCAACCTTCCCGCTTCGAGATGATCGGGATGCAAGCGGTACGGCTGCCAGGGATCGTGCCCGAGCACGACGTCGGGCTTCACTTCGCGGATCGCGGCGCACACCTCGGCCCGCGTCGTGAGATCGTTGACCAGCTCGCCGTCGACGCGTCGAAGGAAGCGCACGTCGATCGCCCCCAGGATCTTGGCCGCGTCACGTTGCTCGTCCTCGCGCTGTGCGACCAGGGCCGCGAGGTCGGCCCTCGCGTCCCAGGTTCCCTTCGAGCCGTCGGTGCAGATGCACATGTGCACCTCGGCGCCCAGGTCGGCCCACTTGGCCAGCGTGGCGGCGCATCCGAACTCGATGTCGTCGGAGTGGGCGCCGATCGCAAGCACCCGGCGGGGGAGCGGAAGATCCAGCTCGATCATGTCGTCGGCTTGGTCGCGGCGCCGGCTTGGGGCTCGTGGGCGAGGGCGTCGAGATCCGACTCGTCGTCGACGTCGAAGCCCAGCGCGTGGTCTTCCACGATCCGGACCTCCAGACCGAGCCGCCGGGCCTCCGCGGCATGGCGCGCGCACGAGCCGGGTCCGTACCGGAACGAGAAGTCGACCGCGGCCGGGATCGCGAGCACGGGATTGCCGTCTTGATGGTGGTCGGGGACGAGAACGGCGATCGGGGCATCCGCGTCGTCGGCGATGCCGTCGAGCGACGTCGCCAGGGGAAGGTCGGCGTGCATCACGACGACGCGCACGAGGCCGCGTTCGCGCACCCACTCGCGTCCCGCGACGGCGGCGCCGTCGAGCGTTCCGGGATCAGGTATCCACGCGACACCGAGTGCGTGCGCCCACGTGGTGACCTCGGGCGCGCACGACACGATCACGACCGGTCGCGCTCCTGCCGCGGCAACGACGCGTTCCGCCATCGACCGCGAGAGCTCGTGGCGTGCGTCGTCGTCGAGTGCCTGCGCGAGACGTACTTTGCCCAGTGCAAACGAGCGCAACGGTACAACGACGCCCGCGGATTGGGTAAGGCGCCCGGCCGACATGGCGTGCGTATGCTACCGAGCGTGGACCCCGTGTATTCCGTGGCAAAGGGCGTCTTCACGCCCTGGCTGCGATGGGGCCTTCGGTGGACGATCGAGGGCACGCAGCACATCCCGACGTCGGGACCGGTCATCCTCGCCAGCAATCACGTGTCGTATCTCGACCCGCTGACGCTCGCGTGGGTTGCCGACGGACGCGAGCGCCACGTCCGCTATCTGGCCAAAGCCGAGCTCTTCGACAAGCCCGTGCTCGGCTCGCTGTTGCGCGCCGCGCACCAAATCCCCGTGCGGCGCGGTCGGTCCGACGCAGCCGACGCGCTCACCGCCGCGGTCGACGCGCTCGGCCGGGGTGAGTGCATCGGGGTCTTCCCCGAGGGCACGATCTCGCAGGATCTGGAGCCGATGGTCGCCAAGTCGGGCACGGCGCGTCTCGCGCGGCGAGCCGAAGTCGCGATCACGCCTGTGGGGCTATGGGGAACGCACCGGATCTTGACGAAGGGGCGCAAGCCGCACTGGCAGTGGCGAATTCCCCAGACGGCGGTGGTCGGCGAGCCGATCATGATCGACCCCGCCGAGCACGTGAAGCACATTACCGAGCGGATGATGACGGCCGTCGTCGAGTGCGTGGCGCGTGCGCGGGAGATCTATCCCGGCGGCATCGAGGGTGAGAGGCCCTGGTGGTGGCGCGATCCCGACACTGCCGACGGGCACCGGCGGACCGCATGACGCGCGTTGCCGTGATCGGCGCGGGCTCGTGGGGAACCGCCGTGGCCGCCATCGTCGCCGGGAACGAACCGACGGTGCTGTGGGCGCGGCGTCCGGAGCTGGCCGCGGCGATCGACAGCGAGCACGAGAACGCCGACTACCTGCGTGACATCCCGCTGCCTGCCGAGCTGCGCGCCACGTCTGATCTTGCCGAAGCGTGCGCGTCGGCCGACGTCGTGGTGTTCGCGGTGCCGTCGCACGGTCTCCGCGCGGTCCTGGCCGAAGCGCGACCCCACGTCGCGGCCAACGCGGCGATCGTGAGTCTCGCCAAGGGCATCGAGCAGGGAACGCTGCGGCGCATGACCGAGGTGATCGCCGAGGAGCTGCCCGACCACGATCCCGATCGCATCGGCGTTCTCACCGGGCCCAACCTTGCACGCGAAGTCGCGGCCGGGCAGCCCACCGCGTCGGTGGTGGCGGTGCCCGATGCCGCCGTCGCGGAGGAGCTGCAGCGCGTCTTCTTCGCGCCCACGCTACGCGTGTACACGAACCCCGACGTGGTCGGCTGCGAGATGGCGGGTGCGCTGAAGAACGTGCTCGCGATCGGCGCCGGCATCGCCGACGGCCTCGGCTACGGCGACAACGCCAAAGCGGCGCTGATCACTCGCGGCCTCGCCGAGCTGGCGCGGTTGGGGGGCGTGCTCGGAGGGGAGCCGCTCACCTTTGCCGGGTTGGCGGGGATGGGCGATCTCATCGCGACCTGCGCGAGCCCGCAGAGCCGCAACCGTCACGTCGGCGTCGAGCTCGGTCGCGGCCGTGCCCTGGACGACGTGGTGAGCGAGATGAACATGGTTGCCGAGGGCGTGAAGACGACCGCGGCGGTGATCGAGCTGGCGGCCGCGAACAACGTCGAGATGCCGCTCGCGTCTTTCGTCGGGCGGGTCCTCTACGAGGGGGCACGCCCGGCCGATCTCGTTCCCGAGCTGATGTTGCGCAAGGCCAAGCCCGAGTTGCACGGCCTGCGCTGATGCCCGCGGACCTGCAGATCGGCGCGTTGGGTCTCGGCGCCCGGGCCCGGGTCAACGCCTACGGCGCCGTGCAGGCAGACCGCGTCGCACTCGACTGGTGGATCGGCGCCGACGACCGCTGGCACGTCCCCGCCGAGGAGATCACGACCCGACAGCAGCGACCCTTTGCCGCACCTGTGCTCGAGACGCTGGTCCGGATACCGAGCGGCGATGCCGTTCACCGCGCGTACGGCGCGAACGCCACCGGCCGCGCGGTAACCGTGGTCGAGATCGAGAATCGTTCGCCGGCGCCCTTCACCGCCGCGCTGGTGGTCACCGTGGCCGGCAGCGGGTTGGTCGAGCTGAACGGCACGACGCTTCGTCTCGACGGTCAGGTGGTGCTCGTGCTGCCGCGCGCGCCCGGTGCCTGGATGGCGGCGCAGTCGACGCGCGGGATCGTCATGAGCGGCGCCGCGCGTACCGACGCGTTCACGACCGCGCATGCGCCGACCGAGATCGCGCTGTTGTTCCCCGTCGCGCACCGCACGACCTGGCGGTGCGCCCTCACGAACGCACCGGTCGTCGTGCGCGCGTTGCCGGATGCCGACTCGGTCGCGCGTGGTTGGGACGTGCAGTTGGAGCGCGGCCTGCAAGCCGCCCTCCCGGCGCCGATCGGGGACGACGTGGACGCGGCGCGCGCCGACCTGCTGCTCGCGTCGCCAACACCCGAGGTCGTCGCCGCGCTCGAAGACTGGGGCTTCGATGCCGATGCCGTCGCCGGCTGGGGCCGACTGGGCTGGTTCGATCGCCGCCGGGCCCGGAAACGCCGCGCGATCGCCGAGCCCTGGGCGACGACGCTTGCGGTCGAGGCCCGGGCCGAGCCGGCACGGTTCCTCACCGGTCTGCGGGCGGTGCTCGTGCGCGAGGCGCGCGGCGCGGTTGATCTGCTTCCGGGATTCCCGCCGGATTGGTTGGGCCAACCGCTCATGGTCGACGCGGTGCCGCTGCCCGAGGGGGCGCTCTCGTTCGCGGTTCGGTGGCACGGCTCGCGGCCGGCCCTGTTGTGGGACGCGCCGGCCGGAATCGAGCTGCGAGCGCCGGCGCTGGATCCGGCGTGGTCATCGTCGGTTGCGGCCGGTGAGGTGTTGTTGGCCGAGCCGCCGAAGCAGCTGTTGCCGATGGGCGGGGCGGACCGGTCGGCGGGAGCGCCCGTGAGCGCGCCCGGACAGTTCTCGTGAGCGACGATCAACTCGCGGCCGAATACGACGATCTCGTTGCCGCGGGTTTGTACGACCCCGACGCGCCCGACGCGGCGGTGCGTCTCGACCTGTTGACCTATCTCACCGACGACGTGGGCGCGTCGATCCCGGAGCTGGTGCAGGCGCAGGAGGAGGGCGGGCTCGTCAGCTTCGCCGCGATCCGCAGCTTGCGACCCGACGGCGAACGCTGGACGCTGGCCGAGGTTGCCGATCGGGCCGGAATCGGCGTCGACCTCGCGCTCGCGGTTTGGCGCAGTGCGGGATTTGCCGATCCGCGCCCGTTCGAGCGTCGCTTCGGTCCCGGCGACGTCGTGGTGTTCACGCTCGTGCGCAACGCGACCGAGTTGGTCGGGCGCGATCACATCCTCCAGCTGATGCGCACGACCGGCGAGGCCATCGCGCGCGTGAGCGAAGCGGAGATCGCGTTGCTGCGTTCGAATATCGGGGCGCGGATCGCGGGGACGGGCAATCTCATGGAGGTCGCGCGCTCGTACGCCGCGGTCGCCGACACGCTGTTTCCCCAGGTCACCGGCGCGATCGAAGTGTTCCACCGGCACCAGCTCGAGGCGATCGGCCGGCGCTACAGCGACGTGAGCGCGCCCACGTCGAGCGCGAACGTCGTGGAGCTCACCGTCGGCTTCGCCGACATCGCGGGCTACACCGGACTGTCACACCAACTCGATCCGTCGGAGCTGGCCTCGATGCTCGCCCGGTTCGAGGCGACGACGGGAGACGTGATCGCGGCCGCGGGCGCGAATGTCGCCAAGCGCATCGGCGACGCGGTGATGTTCGTGACCAACGCGCCGGGCGTCGCGTGCGCGCTTGCCCTCGAGCTGATCGAGGCGTGCGCGCGCGAGAAGTTGCCAAAGCTGCGGGTGGGCCTGGCCGTCGGTGATGTGATCGTACGCCAAGGAGATTTCTACGGCCGCACGGTCAATCTCGCGGCCCGCCTTGTCGCGGAAGCCGAACCCGGCACTGCCCTCGCCGATGCCGAGCTGCACAGCCGGCTCGCACGAGTTCGCGCGGGGTACGGCTTCGCGCCCGCCGGCCGCTGCAACCTTCCCGGCTTCGACGGCCCGACCGAATTGTTCCAGCTCCTGCGTTAGTCGGCGGCCTCGGTTCTGGGCGCGTCAACCCGCGTAACAGCCGATGGAATCGGTCTTGATGTCGATTGCATCGAACTTGGTGCCGTCCTCGGCGACGAGATCCTGCGCGTGAAGTTCGCCCCTCGCTCCGCATGCCGGAGGAACCGCGCCGGCCGCGGCCAGTGTGATCCGGCCCGTGCCCGCGGCCGCGGGCCGGCGCGAATCGACGCGCCACACGTTTCCGTCGATGACGTCGTTGCAGAACGGCTGGACCAGGCCGCGGCCGCGCTGGACTTCGACCTTCACGCTCGCGTCCGGCACGGTGAAGTCGATGATCGTGGGACCGGTTGCACGCCGTTCCCGAGCGTCGACCGTGAAGGTGATCGCGAGAGTGCCGTTCGAGTTCGCCGCCCAGAGGAACGCATCCCCACAACCGCCGGATCGCGTGAGCGACTCAGCGGCCTGGCGGCCGTCATCGCCGCGACCCGATCGCCAGATCCAGGCGTCGGCGAGCAACTCGCCACTCCCCTTGCCGGCCCACCGCACACCACCGAACACGAACGCGTCGGCCCCGGCCGATACCACCCTGCGCTCGTCGTCCGTGCGGTGACCCGGAATGGGTGAAAGCTCGATCCATGAGTTTGTCTCGAGATCGAGCAGCGATCCCTCGCTCGCCGTGAAGAGCGCGTCGCGCGAACCGATGACTCCCGCGCCGGCGGCGTCGGGTGGCGGCGCGGGCAGGCTCGACCAGGTTGCGGTGGCGGTGTCGAAGATGCCGCCGTCGGGATAGCCGCGGCCCCAGTTGTTGACCTCTCCGCCGTCGGCGCTGCCCGGCATCGGTGTCACGAGGGTGGTCCCGTTGCCGAACCACGGTCCGGTGCCGAGGATCTCCGAATCAGGAAGACGCTCCCACGTTCCGGATACGAGGTCGAGGCGGGCGGCGCGTGTGAGCGACGGCCGGTCGGAGCCCGGATTGGGGACGAGCTCGTGATCGAAGAGATACAGATGTGCGCCGGACCACGTCATCACTCGGTCGTACTCGGGCGACAGCGGATCGGCGGGAAGCTCGCGCCACGCGTTCTCGCGGGGATCGAAGACGAGGTCGGGTTTTTCGCCGCGCTCGTCCGAACCGGCGAACGCGACGATCGACTGACCCGCGGCCACCAGCGACTCGCCACTCGGTGGTCGCGGGAGTTGCGCCCAGGAGTTCCCGGCAACCGAGTACCGCAGGAACGTCGCCTCGGGCTCGCGAGAACCAGTGGGACCCGGCACCAAGAAGTAGACCTCGTCGCCGAGGACGGCCGTCGACGCCCACGAGAACGCGACGGGCGACGATGCGATCGTCCTCCACGCGCCGGTCGACGGGTCGAACGCCGCGCCATCCGCCAACGGCGGATCCGTCGGAGCGGCACAATCGGCGTTCGGTGGGCACGTGAACGTGTCGCCGCCCACGACCAGCACCACGTCGCCCGTCCATACCTCGACCGCACGGGCACGCGGGGTCAGCGGTGAAGCCGGCAGTTCTGCCCACCCCTGCGCCGGTTCGGGCGCGCCGCCCGGTGTCGAGCCGGTCTTCGGACCAGTCGACGCAGTCAGGCCGGCGTCGCGATCGGAACCGCAGCTCGCCAACCCGAAGACGATCAGAGCAGAAGCGACCACGCGCAAGCGAGAAGGCGGCACGCACCTTCAACGGCCTCGCTGTCCTGGTTCCCACTCCCGACGGGCGCTACCCGGCCGGGTCGATCGGGAGGCCGGCGGCAATCCAGGCCTGGATGCCGCCGATGAGGTCGGTTGCGTTGTGCAGGCCCAGGTCTTGGAGCGACTGGGCCGCCAGGCTCGATGCGTAGCCCTCGTTGCAGAACACGATGATCTGCTGCTCGTGCGACGTGATCTCGGGAGTGTGATGGGCGCTCGCGGGATCGAGCCGCCACTCGAGCACGTTGCGATCGATCACCAACGCGCCCGGGATCTTCCCGTCACGCTCACGAAGCTCCGACCCACGCGTATCGACGAGCAAGGCACCGTTCGCGGTCGCGTCGCGCGCCTCGATTGCAGTGACCCGATGCAACGAAGCGCGCGCCGCGTCGATGAGCTCGTCGACGGTGCGCGGCTTCATTCGAACGCGAATCCGGGCCTGTGGACGACTTTCTCGTCGGATCATGCGGTGCTCCGAGTCGGGCGTGAAGTCGAAGTGATGGATCGTCGCCCAGGGCGGTGAATACACGTGGACGCTCGTTGCGACGGTATCCGACTCGTTGGCGATCTCGTGTATGTGTGACGGCGCCATCGGGCGATCGTCGAGCTGACGGAGGACGCGCCGCAGGGTTCGGCCGCGGCCGGCCGGGTTTGGCCGGTGCTCGACGAGCTCACCGCCGACGACATACAGCGCGCCCGCCGAGTCTCCGTGATCGTGGAGCTCGGTGCTGCTCCCGGCGCCCCATCGGATCAGCCAGATGTCGTGGGTCTCGCTGCAGAAGACGCGGGAGGAGTTGCGGTCGCCGGGCAACGGGAGAGAAGGGTCCGCGCCGCCGGGGCCGGCGCGGCCGCGAGGATCTGCACGATGGCTCCTAGAGGTCGAAAAGTTGCGCCCGCGAGTGATCACTGCGACGGGAGGCCCGTCAGGGGGGATGCGGGAGACGTCGCAGCGATCAGCCGCGTACGGTCAGGCGCGCGTACAGAGCTCGTCGAAACCGAGCCGCGAGAGCTCGCCCCACTGATCGTTCATCGATCGGCTTGGCGTCTGCGGGCGTCGGCAACGGTCTGCACGAAGCCGAGGATAGGGCCAATTCCCGACCTGTCAAGTCGTATTTAGCTCGGGGGACGCCATCTCCACGAGCTGCAAGGTGCAGATCTCCCAGGGCCGGAGGTGCACGTCTCCTTCGAAGGGCGCGACGGGGCGACCCTGGAGGTCGATGATCCAGCCCCGCGCCGGCGCTCCGTCGTGCTCGATCGCGACCGGTCCCGCGTCGGGCTCGGTGCGGAAGACGCGCACGACCAGCCCGCCCGGCGAGCGGAGGACGGCCGAGACTTCGGCGCCGTCGACGCGCAGCGCGGCGCCGCTCGCCGCCGTCGAACCACCGCCGCCGGCCCGCGCCCGCTCGAACGGGACGAGGAACGCGTCGGCGGTCGCGTAACAGCCGGCCGCGCGCCAGTCGCCCGGATGCAGCAGCACCGCGTACTCGGCGCGTTGGGCGCCGGGCATCTGCGCACCGGCAACCGGAATGGTCGGGCCCGCGGGGTTGGGGCGCAGCGACGGCTCCGACCGGGAGAGGTAGCCGACCGACCGCAGGAGCGTGAGCGCGAGCTCGCGGCCGTCGTGCACGACCTCGTACTCGAGGAGGCCGTCGTGCACGAGCGCGAGGCCGGCAGCACCGTCGGACGCGTCGACGAACCGTCGCGACGGGAACGTCGGCAGCCCGTGCTCCTGGACGCCACCTTCGGCGGTGAGCCCACGGTGCACCACGGTGAACGCGCACTCCGCATCGGACCCGTCGACCCGGCCCGGCAACGGGAAGTGGGCGCGCAGGCGATGGTCGCGGGCGCGATTGTCGAGGTCGTGCGTGACGCGCAGGAACCGCTCGCCCGCGCGCAGCTCGAGCGTCGTGCTGACGGTGACGGCGACCGTCTCGTCGCTGCGCGCACTGCACGAGCGCGCGTCCCCGATCGCGTACGCAGGCCACGTGAAAGCAGTTTCGATCTGCACCCGGGCACGAACCGGGCCGCGCTCGAGCGTGTTGACGCGCACCGCGTCGGGCGTATCGACGACGCGGTCGACGTCGGGCGGCGAATAGTTGTAGGTATCGCCGCCATCGCCGTCGTCGACCAGCCGGCCCAGTCCCGCCACGTGGACGTCGCCGGCGGTGATCGCGTAGGTGCCGGCGTTCGCGTCGATCTCCACCAGGAGGTGCTCGTTTGCGAGCTGCGTCTCGGACGCGGTTACTGCACCGCCGGGCGCGTCACCGTCGACCGCCGAGAAGCACGACCAGCCGAACCCATCAATGTCGCCGGTGTCGAACAGCGCGCGGCGGAGCGGCGCCGCGAACAGCCG
>JBBQER010000084.1:0-17621 GCA_038320885.1 Acidimicrobiia bacterium | reverse complement strand
TCGTGCACGCCTGGGACCTCGCCCGCGCGATCGGCGCCGATGTGACGCTCGATCCCGAGCTGGTCGACTTCGTGTTGGAATCGTTGCTGCCGCTGGCCGAGGCGCTTCCCGCGAGCGGAGCATTCGGCACGGGAGCCAGCGGCACCGTCGATGCGGCCGCGCCTCGCCAGGACCGCCTGCTCGACCTCTGCGGCCGTCGCCCGTAAGAGAGACGCGCGACCTGGAAACCTGACCGGTCGGTCAAGTAGCGTCCGACCCGCAATGGACTTCCGTGACACCCCTGATGAGGCGGCCTTCCGCGCCGAGGTGCAGGCCTGGCTGGCCGAGCATCTGACCGGCGAGTTCGCCGCGCTCGGCTCGTCGGGCGGGCCCGCCGACGAGACTGGCTGGGACGTGCGGATCGAGTGGGAGCGGGTGCTCGGCGCCGACCGCTGGGTCGGGATGTCGTGGCCGGAGGAGTACGGCGGCCGGGCGCTCACGTTCGCCCAGCAGGTGGTCTTCGAGGAGGAGTACGCGAAGGCGAACGCGCCGGCGCGGGTCTCGTTCTTCGGCGAAGGGCTGTTCGCGCCCACGCTCATCCAGTTCGGTACCGACGAGCAGAAGCGCCGCTTCCTGCCGAAGATCCAGTCGGTCGAGGAGCTGTGGTGCCAGGGTTTCTCGGAGCCGAACGCCGGTTCCGACCTCGCGAACATCCAGACGCGTGCGGTGCTCGACGGCGACGAATGGGTGATCGACGGACAGAAGGTGTGGACCACGCTCGCGCACCGCGCCGATTGGTGCTTCGTCGTGTGCCGCACGGATCCCGAGTCGAAGTCACACCACGGCCTCTCGTACCTCCTGTGCCCGGTGCAGCAGCCCGGCGTAGAGGTGCGTCCGCTCCGGCAGATGACCGGCAGCGCGGAGTTCAACGAGGTGTTCTTCGACGGTGCGCGCACCGCGAAGGAGAACGTGCTCGGACCGGTCGGCGAAGGTTGGAAGGTCGCGATGGCGACGCTCGGCTTCGAGCGCGCCACCGCCTTCCTGTCACAGCAACTCGCGTTCGAACACGAGTTCAGCGAGCTGCTCGCGGCCGCGCACAAGCGTGGGGTGGCAAATGACCCGGTCTTGCGCGACGCGCTGGCCGACCGCTACGTCGGTTTGCAGGTCATGCGCTTCAACGGGATGCGCATGCTCACGAACATGGTGAAGAACGGCGGCTCGGTCGGTCCGGAGGCGAGCCTCGGCAAGCTGTTCTGGACGAGCTGGCACCGCAAGTTCGGTGAGATCGCAATGGACGTGGTCGGTGCCGACGCGCTTCTCGTGGAGCAGGACGGACCCGGTACCTACGAGCTCGACGAGCTCACCCGTATCTTCATGGCGAGCCGGGCGGAGACGATCTATGCCGGCTCGAGCGAGATCCAACACAACATCATCGGTGAGCGCGTGCTGGGCCTTCCACGCGAGCCCCGCTAACAGGAGCACAACAACGTGAACTTTGCCTTCTCCGAGGAGCAAGAAGAGCTGCGGCGCGCCGTGCGGCAGTTCTTGGAGTCCAAGTCGCCGGAGACCGAGGTGCGTCGCCTTATGGAGACGACCGAGGGCTACGACCCCGCGGTGTGGAAGCAGATGGGCCAGGAACTCATGCTGCAAGGGCTCGCGATTCCCGAGGAGTACGGCGGCCAGGGATTCACGTTCATCGAGCTCGGGATCGTGCTCGAAGAGATGGGTCGCGTGCTCCTGTGTGCGCCGTACTTCTCTTCGGTGGTTCTCGCAGCCGGCGCGATCCTCGCGGCCGGCACCGACGCGGAGAAGAAGGCGCTGCTGCCGGGTATCGCGTCCGGCGACACGATCGCCGCGCTCGCGTTCACCGAGCCTTCGGGCAAATGGGACGCAGCCGGCATCACGATGGAAGCGACGAAGGCGGGTGACGGTTACACCCTCACCGGCGAGAAGATGTTCGTGATCGACGGGCACGTCGCCGATCAGATCGTCGTCGTGGCGCGTACGGCCGGTACGACCGGAACCGACGGGATCTCGTTCTTCACGGTTGCCGGCGACGCCGACGGGCTCACGCGCACGCCGCTCCAGACGATGGACACGACGCGCAAGCAGGCGAAGCTGGAGTTCGCGAACGTCGCCGCAACCCCCCTGGGCGCGCCCGGTTCGGGCTGGCCCGCCTTCTCCAAGGTCCTCGACCAGGCGGCCGTCGCGCTGTCGAACGAGATGATGGGCGGCGCGCAGAAGGTGCTCGAGATGTCGGTCGAGTACGCGAAGGTTCGCGTGCAGTTCGGCCGTCCGATCGGCTCGTTCCAGGCGATCAAGCACAAGTGTGCCGACATGCTGCTCGAGGTCGAGTCGGGGAAGTCGGCCGCGTACTACGCGTCGTGGGCAGCCGCGGAAGACAACGAAGAGCTGCCGGTCGTTGCCGCGCTGGCGAAGGCGTACTGCTCGGAGGCGTACTTCCATGCGGCCGCGGAGAACATCCAGATCCACGGCGGCATCGGGTTCACATGGGAGCACCCCGCGCACCTCTACTTCAAGCGCGCGAAGAGCTCCGAGATCTATCTCGGCGACCCGACGTATCACCGCGAGCTGCTCGCGCAGCGCATCGGCATCTGACCGACCCGACCATCTGAACGATCACCTGAGCGCATCGGAATTCACGCTCGCGATGTTCAACGCCCACTGGGGCGTTGCGCGTCGTCGCCTGCGCAGTGGTCCGCGCTTCGACGTCGCGGAGATCGTGCGCGGGTTCGACGCCGACGTGGTCGTCGTGGCCGAAGCGTGGCGCGAGCTCACCGGTGAGGGCATCCTCGACGAGCTGGTGGACGACGGTTACCGGATCGAGATCCTCCCGTTCGTGACCTTCGAGCACGGCGTCCGCGAACCTCATTACGGCCACCCCGGTGAGGGCGTGTGGGAGCTCGCGTTGTGCTCCCGGCTCCCGATCACCGCGCGGTGGACGATTCCGATCGGCAGCATCGGAAACGACCCCGCGAGCCCTCGTTCCGCGCTGGCGTGCACGATCGAGGTGAACGGAGCGGCCGTCGACATCGTCGGCTTGCACGTTTCGTCGCGGCTGTGGACGTTCGCGCCGGTGCGCCATCTCAACGCGCTGCGCCCGCAACTTCCTGCTGCCGATCGGCTCGCGGTGGTCGCGGGCGATTGCAACCTCTGGGGTCCGGGTGTGGTCTCGGTGTTTCCGGGTTGGCGGCGCGCGGTGCGCGGACGCACGTTTCCGGCGGTGCACCCCCACAGCCAGATCGACCACGTGCTCGTGCGCGACAACGTGTCCGTCGTGTCGGGTGAGGTGCTCGGAGAGACGCCGTCGGACCACCGACCGGTCCGCGCTCGACTGCGCGTGACGCCGGTCTCCCTACCCGAGAATGGCGATCCTGTCGGCTAACTTGCCCCTTATGCCAGATGCCGCTGCACGCGCCGAGCGGGCCGTGCGCGACGCACGCGTCGTGCGGTCCCGCACCTCCGTGATCGAGCGCTTCCGGCGGATCGTCGCCTACCGCGAGCTGCTCGTCGGGATGACGCGCAAAGAGCTCAAGATCAAGTACAAGAACAGCATCCTGGGTTTCGCCTGGTCGTTGCTGAACCCGTTGCTCTACCTCGTGGTCTTCTACGTCGCGTTCGTGAAGATCCTGGGCTCGGGCGTTCCCGAGTTCCCGATCTTCCTGCTGTCGGGCCTTCTCGTGTGGAACCTGTTCTCGACCGCACTCGGCGCCGCGACCTCATCGGTCGTCGCCAACGCCGGCCTCGTGAAGAAGGTCTCCTTTCCGCGCGAGATCCTCCCGCTCGCGGCCGTCGGCAGCATGCTGGTGCACTTCTTCCTGCAGAGCATGGTGCTGTTCGCGGTGATCGCGATCTTGTTGCGACCGGTCGCGTGGGAGTACCTGGCCCTCCTCCCGCTCGCGCTCGTGGCATTGCTGTTGCTCACCGGCGCGCTCGGCATCCTCTTGAGCGCGACCAACGTCTACCTGCGCGACACGCAACATTTCGTCGAGCTCGCATTGCTCGCGTGGTTCTGGGTGACGCCGATCGTCTACGGGTACATGACGATCGGCCGCCGGTCGGGTTGGTTCGCGAAGGCGTACATGCTCAACCCCGTGACTCCGATCGTGCTGATCTTCCAGCGCACGATCTACGCCAAGCTCGACAACACGCGGGTGCCGGTCGGAGCCGTCGGGCGCGAGATCCTGCCGCACTGGCCCATGACCGGCTACCTCGCGTACCTCGGATACTCGTTCGTGTTCGGTGCGGTCATGCTCGCCGTCGCCATCGCGGTGTTCGGTCGCAGCGAGGCGAACTTCGCCGAGGAGCTGTAGGACGTGTCTCCCGCGGCCATCGAGATACGGCATGTCTCGAAGCACTTCCGCCTGTACCACGAGCACTATTCGTCGTTGAAGGAGCGGATGATCCACTTCGGGCGCATCCCGTTCGAGGACTTCATCGCGCTCGACGACATCGACGTCGAGGTCGAAGAGGGTTCGACGGTCGGGATCCTCGGTCACAACGGGTCGGGCAAGTCGACGCTGCTCAAATGCGTCGCCGGGATCCTCCAGCCCAATCAGGGTGAGATCGTCACGCGGGGCCGGCTCGCGGCCTTGCTCGAGCTCGGCGCGGGCTTCCATCCCGAGCTCACAGGTCGCGAGAACATCTTCATGAACGCCTCGATCCTTGGTCTCTCGAAGCGAGACATCAACTCGGTGTTCGACGAGATCGTCGCGTTCGCCGAGCTCGAGAAGTTCATCGACATGCAGGTGCGCCACTACTCGTCGGGTATGTACATCCGGCTCGGGTTCGCGGTCGCAGTCAACGTCGATCCCGACATCCTCCTCGTCGACGAGGTGCTCTCGGTCGGTGACGAGGCGTTCCAGCGCAAGTGTCTCGAACGGGTGAAGCGATTCCAGCGCGAAGGGCGCACGATCTTGTTCGTCACGCACGCGCCCGATCTCATCCGGCGGATCTGCGACCGCGGCATCGTGCTCGACCACGGCGAGATGATCGCCGACACGTTGCCCGGTGAAGCCGTGCGCACGTTCCGCGAGACGTTGCAACGGTCGGGTCTGGCCGATCCGACGATCGAGGCGGTCGAGGCCGCGGCGGAAGCAGCCGGCAGCGGCGCCCCGCACACCACGCACGGCCGGAAGATGGCCGCGTCGGCGACGCACAAGGTGAAGATCACGAATGTGACGATCGAGCACCCGGGCACACTCGACGGGCACACATGGTTGCTCCCGAACGAAGCCATGACGATCCGCGTCGGCTACCGCGCGAGCGAGCCGACCGACGATCTGCTCTTCGGGATCGCGATCCACGACCAAGAGGGCAACAGCATCTTCGGAACCAATACCAAGATCGCCGACGTCGCGGTGCCGGTGGCCGACGGCGACGGGCAGGTCACGTTCGACTTCGAGCACATCCCGCTGCTCGACGGGACCTATCTCGTGACCCTTGCCATCCAGTCGACCGACGAAGGCACGGTGTACGACTGGAGCGATCAGCAGTACCAGTTCGAGGTGATGAACCCGGCCCGCACCGCCGGGTTGGTTGCGCTTCCGGTTCAGGTTCGTTTCGACATGCCGTATGCGCACCGCGTCGAGGGCAGCGGGTCCTGAGCATGGCGAGGCCACTCCGTTCCAAGGCGGTCCGCACGCTCGACGACGCGTTGAGCTCGCACTACGTGCGTCAGGAGCACGTCGTGCGCGCACTCGACGAGCTCACGCGCCAGCTGACGGATCGCTTCGACGCCGAAGCCGAGGCGGTCGCCGTTCTCGGGCAGCGCTTGGCCGCGCTCACGGCGCTCGTGGAACGCATGCAGGACGAGCTGGTCGAGCTGCGCTCGCGTCAGTGACGACTCCTCCGGTCGCTCCGAGGCCCGTCCTCGTCGACGTCCAGGCGACCCAGAGTTCGAGCCACCGCGATCGGGGCGTCGCGCGCTACACCGCCGAGCTGGCCGACGCGCTCTGGCGGCGCGATCCGTCGCTCATCCACAGCTTCCTGCTCAACCCCGATCTCGCGCCGCCCGGTTCGGTCGAGGCGCTCGTCGCCAGTGGTCGCCTCGTCCACAGCGATCGCGTCGACGTCGACGGGGCCCGTCTCCTGCACATTTGCTCGCCCTTCGAGCTCGAAGTCCCGATAAGCCGGTTGTGGCCGGCGCGCGCGGTGTCTCGCGGTATGCGGTTGGTGGTGACGCTCTACGATCTGATCCCCGAGATCTTCGCCGATCGCTACCTCGCTGATCCCGGCTTGCGTCGCCGTTACCGGTCGCGACTCGAGCTCGTGCGCGCCGCCGACCTCGTGCTCGCGATCTCGGAGACAACCGCGCGCGACGCAGTCGACCTCCTGCATCTGCCGGAGGAGCGCGTGGTAGTCGTCGGCGCCGCGGCCAGTGATTCGTACGCGCCGCCGGTGTCACGGCCCGAGGCGCTGCTCGCCGCGCGCGCGGCGGTTCCCGGTCTCGAGGAGCGGTTCGTCCTCTACACCGGCGGCATGGACGACCGGAAGAACTTCCACGGCCTCTTCCGCGCGTGGGGTCGGTTGCCGGGCGCGGTGCGCGATGGATGGCAGCTGGTGATGGTGTGCAGCATGGACGAGCCGACGCGCAACCATCTCGTGCACCTCGCACGCGATGCGGGCATCGAGACCCGGCTCCTGCTGCCGGGCTTCGTGCCCGACGCGGTATTGCGACTGCTCTACCAGTCGACCGACCTGTTCGTGTACCCGTCGCTGTACGAGGGGTACGGGTTGCCCGTCGCTGAGGCGCGCGCGTGCGGTGCGCGCACGATCGGTTCGGGTACGTCGTCGGTCGCTGAGCTCCTCGTTCCCGGTGCCCGGTTCGATCCCGTGCGCGACGACGCGATCGCGAACGCGATCGAGAAGGCGCTCACCGACGAAGCGACGCGCGCCTTGCTCGACGACCAGGCGAGTGTTCCGTTGCCGGACTGGAACGCCGTGGCCGCTCGTGTCGCCGACGCGTACGAGCGCGCGCTCGCCCGGCCGTGCCCGCCGGCGCGGCGTCGCCCGCTGGTCGCGGTCGTGACGCCGCTTCCGCCTGCCCCGAGCGGCGTCGCCGACTTCAGCTATCGCATGCTCACGGCGCTGCGCGAGCACTGCGACGTGCACGCGTTCGTCGACGGTTGCCGTCACGTCCCGTCCGACCCGGGTCCACCGCGCGCCCCTGATGGCGTCGACGTGCTTCCGGTGCGGTTCCTGGTCGACCAGGAGCGAGCGCGCGGCGGGTACGACTGCGTCGTCTATTGCCTCGGCAACAGCGAATTCCACGCCGGCGCGCTCGCGCAGCTGCGACGCCGCTCGGGCGTCGCGCTCGCGCACGAGGTTCGGCTCACCGACCTCTACGCGTTGAGCGCGGACGAGCCCGGCGCGGTTCCGGGCGGTTTCGCCGCGTGCCTCCACGCCATGTACGACGGGTTACCGGACCACACGGGCTCGTCCGGCCGGCTGACGGCCGACGAATCCGAGCGGTTCGGCGTGCTCATGGCCGCGGAGGTCGTGGCGCTTGCCGATCGGTTCGTCGTGATGTCGCGCTTCGCCGCCGATCGCGTCGGTCTCGACATCGACCCGGAGTATGCCGACCGCGTTGTGGTCTTGCCCTTCGGTGGAAGAGACGTGGTCGATCATCCGACGCCGGCCGCGGAACGCGGACCGATCATCGCGAGCTTCGGAATCGTGAACGACATCAAGCAGAACTCGTTGCCGATCGCCGCGCTGCCGGCGGTGCTGGCCCTGTGTCCCGACGCCTCGCTCGTGTTCGTCGGTCCGTGCGCCGATGCCGAGCGCAGGCTTCTGAGCGAGCTCGCCGATGCGCTCGGCGTGTCGGAGCGCGTGGTCGTGGCCGGAGCGGTCACCGACGCCGAGTATGACCAATGGCTCGACCGCGCGGCAGTGGCGGTCCAGTTGCGGCGATCGGCGAACGGCGAATGCTCGGGAACCGTGGCCGACTGCCTCGCGTCGGGCGCGGTGCCCGTCGTCTCGGGGATCGGCGCCGGCCGCGACCTGCCCGGCGACGGCGTGGTGTCGGTCGGGCCGGCGGCGACTCCGGCCGCGCTCGCAACCGTCATCGTCGACCTGCTCGGCGACCCGCTCCGGCGTCAGAGATTGGCCGACGCGGGCCGCGCGTACGCCGCCGGTCACAGTCATGCGGTCGTCGCTGCGCGGCTCTTCGAAGACGTGATCGAACCGGCGACGCACGCCGGTCTCTCCGCGGTTCGTCTCCGTTGAAGTCGCTGCGCCGGATCTCGGCTTTCTGGCCCCCGGCCGCGTGCTTCGTTGCGTCGCGAGTGGTGGTGCTCCTGGTTCTGTACGTCGCGCCGGTTCTCAGGCCCACCTACCGGCGCATGTCGTTCTTCAGCGATTGGGACGCCACGCACTACCTGACGATCGCCCGGTCGGGTTATCCGCAGCTGGAAACCGCGGGCCAGGGCTTCAACGGGACCGCCGCATTCTTTCCCCTGATGCCACTCCTGACGCGCGGAGTGCACGAGGTCACGCGCTTGTCGTTGCGTACCAGCGGTATCGCAGTGGCCAATCTGGCCGCGCTCGCGGCGTTCTGCGTGATCTGGGTCCTGTTCAGGGAGTTCGTCGGACAGGATCGAGCGACGATCGGTGTGGCCCTCATGGCTTTCTGGCCGGCCAGCTTCGTCTTGAGCATGGTCTACGGCGACGGTCTGCTCGTGCTGTTGGCAGGTGGGTTTCTGCTGATGCTGAACCGCCGGCGCTGGTGGGCCGCGTCCGCGTTCGGCGTCGGCGCCGGGCTGGCGCGTCCCAGCGGGGTGCTCCTCGCGTTCAGCGGCGCGTGGGCCGCGCACGAGGCGTGGCGGCAACGGCGCAGCTGGCTGCCGTGGCTCGGCGCGCTCGGACCAGTGGTCGGCTTGGTTGCCTTTCAGGTGTACACGTGGGTCGAGCTCGGCAATCCCGTCGCGTGGTACACCGCTCAACGGCGAGGGTGGCACAACGGCTTCGACTTCGGCCAGACGTTCTGGTCGCACACGTTCACCGCGTTGCACCAGCCGACGGCTCGCATCGACCTCGTGATCTCTCTCGTCGCCGGGATCATCGGCGCCGCGCTCGTCGTATGGATGATCAGGATCCGACTTCCGGCGACGCTCACGATCTATGCCGGCGCCGTGATCCTGCTGGCGGTCGGTTCGGGGTTCGGCGGCAGCATTCCCCGGTTCTGTCTCGATGCGTTCCCCATCTTCCTCGCGCCCGCGGCCCGGCTCCGGACGACGACCACGACGGTCCTGATCGCGTGCTCGGGTGCCGGGCTCGTGCTGCTGATGCTCGTCGTGGAGCTCACGCGCACGACAACACCCTGACCCGCTGACGCCTGCGCTACACGCCGGCGTCGAGGGTGCCGCGGCGGGCGGCGCGGCGGTCTTCGGCGGCGCGGGTCTTGATCCGTTCCGTGATGTCGGCCACGTCGGTGAGCCCGTCCCATCCGTCGGCGCCGGTGCGATCGACGCCGGGCGCCGCGGCGGGCATTTCGACGCGTGCTTCCTCGGCGCCGCCCTCGTCGACCAGGCGCCGCCGGCCGTGCTCACTCGCAACCAGGAGCCGGTCGGCCGCGGTCCAGAGAAAGCGACCGGTACGACCGCCGATCGAGCGGGGGACGACGTCGGTGTCGGGAACCACCAGGGTGACGTCGCGCAACAACCGCAGCGCGAGCCCCCAGGCGAGGCAGTCGACGGCGCGATCGACCCGGGCCCGGCGTCCGTGCGAGACGCGCAGTGGTCCGCCACTCTCCACCTGCACGACGACGGCGTCGTACCCGCGACCGCGCCACCACGTTCGGAACGCGCCGACCGGGCCCGCGATCTCCCCCCGCATTTGCGCGGCGGAGCCGCGTCGAGACAACACGTCCACGTGATCGCCCTGCGCGCCGAGACGGTGCACGGTCGCGACCGTTCGGTGCGACTCGCCGTGGGCGGGCGGCGGATACGAGCCGACTACGAGGACGCGCACATGAGCTCCCGCAACCCGGTTTCCATCGCGTCGAGCACGATTTCCCACCGGTAGTTCGCGAGCACGTACTCGCGCCCGGATTTCGCGAGGCGCGCCGCCTCGTCGGGTGCGGCCGCGAGGAACGACAGGCATTGCGCAAGCTCGAACTCGTCGGCGAAGGCGAGGCCGCCGCGGGACCGGTCGCAGTGCCATTGCAGCACTTCGCTCCCGGCGCTCACGAGCACGGGCGTGCCCGCGAGCCACGACTCCATGATCGTGCGCGAGAAGCTCTCGTTGGTGCTCGGCTGCACGTAGGCCGCGGCGGCCGCGAACGCGTCGGGAACCTCGGACGTCTCGAGGAAGCCGAGGTCGTGGACACGGCCCGACGCATCGGCCGGCGTGTCGGCGGGGCTCACGCCGATCGAGACGAGGTCGAACGGCAGTCCGTATTGGCGGATCGCGAAATGGAACGCGGCCAGGAGCCAGTCCCACCCCTTGCCCCCCTCGCGGCGACCCGCGAACAAGATGAACGGACGCTCGAGCCCGTGCCGCGCGCGAAATCCGTCGGGGTCGTAGCTGTCGGGGATGTCGACGCCGGCGCCCGTGAGATCGTGGGCGGGAAGCGTCCCGCAGCGATGAGCGAGGTGGTGCTCGGGCTCCGAGAGGAACCAGAGGCGCGCGACATCGGAGAGCACCGGCTTCAACACGTCGAGATATGCGTACGGCTCGTCGTGCAGGCACGGCATCACGATCGTCCGCTCCGGAACGACGGTCGCTCCGGTGACCGTCGTCCAGAACAGGTACGGCGAGAGGATCACCGCGTCGTAGCGATCCGCGTTCACGACCAGGTGGTGGAACAGGGCCGGAACGCGGAACAGCCCGTCGAGCCACGCGAGCTGATCGGCGAGAGGCACCGCGGCGCCCGACTGGATCCGCGCTTCGATACGCGTGCGCGAACGCTTCGGCTTGGCCCCTTCCACCGGGAAGCGGTGAACGACCACGTCGCCGTCGGTGCTCTGTCCGGCCGGATACTCGTTGTGCCACGTGTAATGATTTCGCGCGCAGGTGGTGAGGATCTCCACGTCCCAGCCGCGCTGCGCGAGACCGTGCGCGGCCTCGCGCATCACCGCTTCGGAGCCGCCGACGATCTCGGTGCCGTACCGGGGCGGCACGAATGCGAGCCTGCCGTTCACGACGATTCCTTCATCAGGGTGGTCAGGGACTCGATCATCTGCGGACCGGTGCGCGCGATCGAGAAGTGCTCGACTCGCCGCCGGCCGGCGTCGACCAGGCGCGTGCGCAGCGATGGGTCCGAGCGTAGGCGCTCGACCGCGCTCGCGACGACGAGTGGGTCCTTGTCGGTGAGGAGCAGCCCGCCGTCGCCGACGGTGTCGGGCACCGCCGCCGCCGCGTAGGCGACGACCGGGACATCGAAGTGCATGGCCTCCAGAACCGGCACGTTGAAACCCTCGTGCTCCGACAGGCAGAGGTAGACGTCGGCGGTGCGGAAGCACGCGACGAGCTCGGCGTGGCTCACGACATCGGTGAACGTCACGGCGTCGGCGATCCCGAGATCGTCGGCGAGCCGGTGCAGCGACCGCCAGTACTCGCCCGCGCTCTGACCACCGATGAGCGTGAGGCGCGCGCGGGGATCGTGGATCCGGCGATAGGCCGCGAACGCGAGCACGATGTCGTGCTGGCACTTGTTGGGAGCGATGCGGCCGACCGCCAGCCAGTCGGTGCCGCCTCCCTCGCGAGCGCGGCGCCGGCGAGCGAGCAGGGTCGCGTCGGGCGTGGAGTCGTAGTGGGCGAAGTCGACGAGGATGGGCGCGACTGCGGTGCGTTTGCAGCCGAGCTCGACCAGCTCCTGCTCGTTGAACGGGGAGTCGGCGAGCGCGAAGCGAACGCTCGGCGCGATCTCGGCGAGCTGCCGGCGGCCTTCGAGCATGCGTGCGGCCGCGCGCGGTTCCCAACGCCAGAAGAACCTCGCGTCGGTGATGTTGTGATAGTCGAGCGCGAGGGGGACGTCGAGCGCACGCACGGTGTCGAGCAGCGAGCTGCCGATCGAGAAGTGATAGAGGATCCACGCATCCCGATCGGCTGGAACGCGATTGCGAAACGTGGCGGCGGCGTACGCATCGTGACGAACGTCGTCGTGCGTGTCGAGTGCGTAGATGTCGGACACGAAGCCGGCTTCGCGCAGGAGCGCGCGCAGCTGGATCGTGTGCATCCCGATCGCGTCACGACCGGCGAACGTCGAGAGGAATTGATGGACTTCGGTCACGACTCCGACGAGCCCTCGGACGTCGTGGCCGACGGACCGCCGCGATCATCAAGAGATGCGACGCGTGCTTCGAGCTCGCGCACGCGCGCTTCGAGTTGCTCGATGCGCTCGGCGGCGGCCTCTCCGACCGAGGCGGCGGCCCACCCCAACGCGCGCATCTGTTCCGCGAGATGATTGGCCGCGAAGAACACGGCCTTGCGCACGACCAGCTTCGCGGTGCTCACGCCCCGGTTGCGGGAGTCGACCGGGGCCAGCGCGTGCACGTTCGTTTGCTCCTCGAGCAACGCGACCGCGGCGCGGATGTCGTCGGTGTCGGCGGTCCGGAGGGTGAAGCGCTCGCCCTCGTTCCGAACCTGCGCCATGTACGCCGAAGGGAAGTCGGCGCGTGCGGCCGTCTCGCGCGCCGCCGCCTCGATCTCGGCGCGAACGTCGTCGTGCGGAAGGGGGTCGGGAACGCGATCGTTCACCACCGCGTAGGACGCTAGCGCGGGCACGCACGCCGCCGGTGCGACGCGCGGCGCACTAGATTCGCACCGTGCCGTCGGATCCGAGCCACGATTCCCCGAGCCACGATTTCAACGGCGAACGCCCCACGGCACGCGGTGACGTAGACCTCGAGACGGTCGTCGCCGAGCTGCGGTCTCGGATCGAGCAACGCCGGGAGGCGGGGGAGTACCCCGACGATCTCGAAGCGACGCTCGACGACCATTTCGATCGCCTCGTCGGCGTGCGTCCGCGTTCGTCGCCCGCTCTGCACGACGAGCTCCAGGCGGTCCTGGGCGCGCTGGGTCAACACGGGTTCTCGCGGGCGAGGATCGATCCGTCGAGTCGCCTTCCGGGCGGCCGCCTCGTGCACCGCTTCATGTCGCGCGCGCTCAGCCGCCAGATCGACGGCGTGCTCGCGCAGGTCGAGCAGCAGACCGTGCTGGTGACGCGCGCGATCGCCGTGCTCGGCGAGATCGCGTCGACCATGGGCGACGAGTTCGACACGCGCATCCTCCAGCAACTCGACGACCTCCAAGTTCGTATCGCCGAGCAGTCGCGCGACGTGAACCGACTCGAAGCGAAGGTCGCGGAGACGCGCGAACGGATACCGGGCTGCGCGGTCGATGCGTGGTACGGCGAAGACCACTTCACCGCGTTCTTCAGGGGCAGCAGCGACGATCTGCGCTCGCGCTATGCCGAGCTCGCCAAGGAGTTGATCGGGTGCGACCCGGTCGTCGACCTCGGATTCGGGCGAGGCGACTTCATGGAGTTGCTCACCGAGCTCGGTGTGGCGGTGCACGGTGTCGAGCCCGATCCGCAACTCGTCGCGAGCGCACGGAGCCGGGGGCTCGATGTCGAACAGGGCCTTGCGGTCGAGTACCTGCGCACGATCGAGCCGGGTTCGCTCGGTGGGATCGTGATGATCCAGGTGATCGAGCACCTCTCGCCGCAACAGGTGATCGACTTCGTCGCGCTGGCGGCCGAGAAGCTCCAGCCGGGCGGCAAGGTCGTGCTCGAGACCGTCAACCCCGCGTCGCTGTATACCTACGCGCGCTCCTTCTGGATCGATCCTGATCACGTGCGGCCGGTGCACCCCAGCTACCTGGAATTCCTGTTCCGGGAGGCCGAGTTCGCACGGTTCTCGATCGAGTTCCGCTCGCCGGTGCCGGAGGACGAAGCGCTCGTCGCGCTCACCGGCGACGACCCGCAGACGCGCGCGGTCAATGAGAACTTCCAGCGCATCAACGCGCTGCTGTTCGGCGCGCAGGACTACGCCGTCATTGCGACGAGATGAGCGGCCGCCGATGAGCGGCGCCCTGCGCCGCGCCGACGCGCTCGGAGTCGGGCAACTGGAACGCACCGGAGGCCGCCGCTTCCCGCATTTCGGCCCGACCGAGTTCGGCGTGCACCAGATCCTCGCCGCAGCCTCGCCCGGCGATGCGATCACGAACGCCGCGTTGGAATACCGCAACGTGTTGCGCCGGATCGGCCCCTCCGAGATCTTCGCCCGGCACATCGCGCCGAGCTCGGCGGGCGAGGTCCAGCCACTCAGCGCGTATCGCTCGTGCGGATCGCAAGGCGTGCTCGTGTACCACGCGTCGATCGGCGAACCGGCGGTCGAGGCCTTCCTGCGTTCTCGTCACGAGCCGATCGTGCTCGTGTACCACAACATCACGCCGGCAACATACTTCGAAGACCTCGACGAGACGTTCGCCGAGCTGCTCGTGCTCGGGCGATCCGAGCTCGAGTCGATCCGGCCCCGCGTGAGTCGCGCGGTTGCCGCTTCGCACTTCAACGCGGCGGAGCTCGAAGCGATCGGATACGAGGACGTCCGCGTGATCCCGCCCGTGGTGGATCCCGATCGTCTGGTGCGCACGACGCCGGATCCAAACACGGTCGAGTATCTCGATCGCGCGATCCCCGATCCGATGTTGCTGTTCGTCGGCCAGCTGTTGCCGCACAAGCGTCCCGACCTCCTGGTCGAGGCGATGCACGTCGCCACGACGTATCTGGGCCTCGAGGCGACGCTCCTGCTCGTCGGGCAGAACCGGTTCGCTCGCTATGCCGACGCGATCAGCGCGCAGATACGTGAGTTGAACATTCGTCAGGTTCACGTCGTCGGATCCGTCGGCGATGCGCAGCTGGCAGCGATGTTCCGCAAGGCGACCGCGTTCGTCACCGTGAGCGAGCACGAGGGTTTCTGCGTACCGCTCCTCGAAGCGATGGCGTTCGATGTTCCCGTGATCGCGCGATCGTGTGCGGCGATCCCGGAGACCGTCGGCAACGGCGGGCTCCTGCTGCCGCCGTGGGCGGGTGCGGAGCTGATCGCGGAGGCGATCCTCCACGTGACCGAGGACGAAACGCTACGCGCGGATCTCGCGGCCCGCGGTCGCGCGCGGCTCGGCGAGCTCACCGCCGTCGACGCCAGCGTCGCCATGCTCCAGACGATCGGCGAGGTCGTCTGATGCGGGTTCTCTACGTCGTCCAGAGATACGGCGAGGACATTGCGGGCGGCGCCGAGCAACACGCCCGCGCCTTCGCCGAGCACCTGGCCGATCGCGGGCACGGGGTGACCGTGCTGACGACGTGCGCGTCGTCCTATGTCGACTGGGGCAACACGTTTCCCAAGGGCTGGACGAAGTGCAACGGTGTTTCCGTCTACCGCACGCCCGTGGCCCGCGCGCGCAATCCGCATCTGTTCGCCCGTTTCAACGCCCGCATGAGCGGCTCGCCCGGGTTGCGCCCGCTGTCGCTGCAGCGGGACTGGATGGAGATGCAGGGTCCGCACGCGCCCGAAATCGGGCCGTGGATCCGGCGGCATGCTCGTGGCTTCGGCGTGGTTGTCTTCATCACGTATCTCTATTGGTCGACGTGGGCGGGACTGCGCGAGTGCGCGGGAGTGGTGCCGACGGTCTTGCACTCGACCGCGCACGACGAGCCGCCGCTGCGGTTGTCGATCTTCGAAGAGGTACTGCGCGCGCCCGACGAGCTGGTGTTCCTCACACCGGAGGAAGGTGCGCTCGTTCACGAGCGCTTCCCGGGTTCGCCTCCCGGCGAGGTGATCGGGATCGGGATGAAGACGACGCAACCGGGCGACGCCGACGCGTTCCGCGGGAAGTTCGGACTCGGTGAGGACCCGTACCTGCTCTACGTCGGGCGCGTCGATCCGGCCAAGGGCGCGGCCGAGCTCATCGACTACTTCGTCGCGTACAAGCAGCGAAATCCGAAGAACCGCGACGCGGGTGACCTCCGCCTCGTGCTGTTGGGCGAGAAGCTCATCGACGTTCCCGATCGCGCGGACATCACCGTGACCGGATTCGTCGACGAGGCGACGCGCGACGGCGCGCTCGCCGGCGCCCTCGCGCTCGTGCACCCGTCGTATTTCGAGAGCTTCGCCATGGTGCTGACCGAGGCTTTCGCCCAGCGCCGGCCCGCGCTCGTCCAGGGCCGGTGCGAGGTGCTGCGCGGTCACGCCTCCCGCAGCGGTGCGGCGCTGCCGTACTCGGGGTTCGTCGAGTTCGAAGCCGCAGTCGACGCGTTGGTGCGCAGGCCCGAGCTGGCCGATGCCCTCGGCTGGGCCGGGCGCAGTTACGTCGAGCGTGAATACGACTGGGAGGTCGTCATGGACCGCTACGAACGGCTCCTGACCAGGGTCGCCGGCTGATCAGACGACTGACGGAGGCTTCTCATCGCGGGCGCGGGTCGAACGGGTGACGAGGTCGGCGAGGAGACCGATCGCCACCACCTGGAACGACGCGAACAGGATCAGCAGTGTGTCGGCGGCGACGTGGAAGTGGCGGCCGATCAGGTCGACGAGCAGCTTGACGAAGCCGATCGCGAAGAGCGTCAGGCCCACCGGCATGAAGATCCGAAGCGGGTTGTACGAGAGGATCATCCGCACCACCTGCGTCGCGTAGCGACGCGTGTCCTTGTACCAGTGGAACTTCGACTCTCCCGCGCGCTTCGCATAGTCGATCGGCACGTACTTCACCGAGTAGCCGCCGGCGAGGAAGGTCATCGTGATCGTGGTGACGCACGAGAAACCGACCGGCAGCTGATTCAGGTACTGGCGCGCCACATCGGTGCGGAAGGCGCGGAATCCGGAGTTGAGATCGGGGATCTTGGTGCTGGTGAGGAAGCTTGCGAGCTTGCGGATGAGCCACTTGGCGGGAACGCGCAGTGCCTTGACCGTTCCCTCCTCGGTGTTGCGGGCGCCGACGACCTGGTCATAGCCGTCGAGCTCCTTCACGAGTTGCGGGATCGTGTCGTTCGGGTAGGTCATGTCGACGTCGGTCCACACGGTCACCCGTCCGTGGGCCGCTTTGGTTCCGGCCTTGCGCGCCGAGCCCGAGCCCCGGTTCTGGAGGAAATGGAGGAACCGGATGTTCGGGATGCCGGCCGCGACCTCTGCGGAGTTGTCGGTGGATCCGTCGTCGACGACGATGATCTCGTAGCTATACGCCGACGCGTCCATCGCGGCGCGCACGCGGTCGACTTCCTGCACCAGGTGCGCGGCCTCGTTGTAGACCGGCAGGATGATCGAGACGTCGAGCGTGGGCGGGCCATCACCGTGGTCGACGGAATAGGGATCCTCGGCGGCCGGAATGACGGGAACCATCCTTGCGATCGTATCCCCGTCACTGGGCATCGACCCTGTATAGCCACAGGTCGACCGGCCTCGGTGCGTACCCGTGCGGCCGCCGGCCCAAGGTTCGGTCCGGCTCCCGAGCATCCTTGATGACGAAGTGCGCGATCTGGATCGCGTTGGGTGCCGCGTCGCGCACGGGACGGCGTGCGGCCGACACGACGTAGAGCTGCCGGCCGGCGTCCTTCCACGCGCGGGCGAAGCCCGCGAGCGGTACCCGCGTGCCGGCCCTGATGCCGGCCGCGGGACCGCCGC
>JBBQER010000083.1:0-17875 GCA_038320885.1 Acidimicrobiia bacterium | reverse complement strand
ACCTTCTCGGCGAGGCCGATCTCTTCGTTGCTCACGCGCCCGACCGGATGCGAGGGAAGATGCTCCGCGGCGGGCGTTCACGCCGCGGGAATGCGTCTCCGAAGTCGAGCAGATCGGCGATCGTCTCACCGCGCTGGCGGTCGGTCTTGCCCAGCCATTCGAAAGCCTGCTCGATCGTGTCGGGCGTCGGCCGGGGCTCCGCCGGCAGCTCGTCCCGCAGCAGTCGAACGAGCGAGGGCGCGGGACGATGGCCTTGACGCAGCTCGGCGATCAGCGTGCGGGCCGCCCGCGACGCCCGGTCGGTGTTCCGCGGGACCGCGAGCTCCGCGGCGCGTGCCTGGATGGCGGCGCGATCGAACCGCCGTTGGGCGTTGGCGGCAGCACGATCGAGCACGTCGTCGTCGAGCTCCCGGAACGACGCCAACGTCCGCGACCGAGGCCCGGCCTGGGTCGCGCGCGACTCCCGGATCTCGAACCGCCCATCCTTGCGAGCCACCAGAAACGCCATAGTGGGCAGATTACCACTACAAGATCAACGCGACTATCATCGAGGCGCGTCGCCCCTTCGGTAGGGCGCAGTCAGCTCGTTGAGGGTGTCGAGGAGGTCGGGTTCGAGCTTGGTGTCGAGTGCGGCGCACGTGGCGTCGAGCTGCTCGGGCCGGCTCGCACCCACGATCGGCGAGGTGATCGCCGGATGTTGCAACGTCCACGCCACGGCGAGTGTCGGCAGCGGGATGCCCGCGCTGTCGGCGACCTTCACGAGCGCGTCGACGGTGTCGAACACGTTGTCGTGCCAGTACCGATCCTGGTACGTGCGCGCCGCGTTGCCGAGCGTGAAGCGCGTTCCCTCTTCGGGTGGCTTCGACCGGTCGTGCTTCCCCGACAACATCCCGCCCGCGATCGGGTTGTAGGGGATCACACCGATGCCCTCGTCGATGCACAGCGGGAACAGCTCGCGTTCGAACTCGCGGAAGAGAAGGTTGTACCGCGGCTGGATGGAGTCGAATCGGGCGATGCCGAGCAGCTCGCTCTTGCCGACCGCGCGTGCGAGCCGGTACGCGAGGAAGTTCGAGCAGCCGATGTAGCGGACCTTGCCCACGCGCACCAGGTCGTTCAGCGCGCCCAGCGACTCCTCGAGCGGCACGCCGGGATCGTCGAAGTGCAGTTGGTACAGGTCGATGAAGTCGGTCTGGAGACGACGCAGCGATGCGTCGACCGCGTCCATGATGTGCCGCCGGCTGTTACCCATGTCCCATGGGTTCTTGCCCATCGGCGCGAAGCACTTGGTCGCGACGACGCACTGGTCGCGCTTGCCCTTCATCCACTTGCCGACGATCTCCTCGGTGCGCCCGGCCGTGGTGAGGTCACCGCCGAGCGGGTACGCGTCGGCGGTGTCGAGGAAGGTGATGCCCTTGTTGGCCGCGTGGTCGAGGATCGCGAAGCTGGAGGGCTCGTCGACCTGGAGGCCGAACGTCATGGTGCCGAGACAAATGCGCGAGACCTTCAGGCCGGTGCGGCCGAGACGGACGTGTTGCACGATGTGTCCTCCTAGTTGGCGGTGGCGTGGAAGATCTGGAATTCGAGCGGGAACTTCGCCATCCCGGGTGTGGTCTGGAATCGCGCGAGGTGCTTCGCGACCACGGCGCGCGCGGCGTCCATCTTCTCTTCGGGGACGCCCATCATGCGGAGCTGGGCTTCGTCGACCAGGGCATCCTGCGGCACCTCGGGCTCGGCGTGGTGCGGGGTCCGCTGCACGTTCGCGAAACCGGCGCTTTCCAGAATTGCCTGCGTCCGTTCGTGGTCGCCGAGCGCGAACGGTCCGGTCGGGCTCTTGCCCGGCTCGGGCTCCGGCGGTGGCGGCGCCAACCCCGCGAGCGCGGGGCCGGCGAACCACGGGTTCTGATCCATCGGCTGCCAGCACGAGAACGCGATGCGGCCGCCCGGTGCGAGGTGCGAATGAATGTTGGCGAAGGCGGTCTCGGGCTCGTCGAAGAACATGACGCCGAATTGGCTCATGACGACGTCGAACGACGCGCCCGCCACGGTGTCGTATTGCATGTCGGCAACCGCGAACGACACGTTGTCGACGCCGGCCTCGGCGGCACGCGTGGCGGCGAGATCGCAGAGCGCGACGGAGATGTCGGCGCCGATCACCTGGCCGGCGGGACCGACCGCCTGCCCCGCCGCGATCGTCGTTCGCCCGCCGCCGGAACCGACGTCGAGCACCCGTTCACCGGCCGTCAGCGCGAGCGACTCGAGGAGGAACGGCGTGACGGTGTCGGTCATCGGCTCCCGCTTGGGCCACACCGCGACCCACTGATCGTTGTTCCAGCGACGGCGCTCGGCGGCGTTTGCTTCTGTCATGAGAGCTCCGGAATCCACTCGCCGTGCGCGTCGATCAACTCGTCGACGAGGGCGTGGATCTGGTCGAGGTCGAGCTCGGCCGCGGTATGCGGATCGAGCATGGCTGCGTGGTACACGTGCTCGCGGTTGCCGGTGAGCGCGGCCTCCACGGTGAGCTCGTGCACATTGATGTTCGTGCGGATCAGCGCCGTGAGTTGGGGCGGCAGCGCGCCGATGTGCGTGGGCTGCACGCCGTTGCCGTCGACGAGGCACGGCACCTCCACCGTGCAGCCGGCCGGCAGGTCGTCGATCAGTCCCTCGTTGGGCACGTTGCCGTAGACGACGCGTGGCTTGCCCGTCTCGATGCTGCGAATGATGGTGGACGCGTATTCGAAGCTGCGCTGCACTTCGATGGTGTCGCCGCGCTCGAGTGACTCGCGTTCGGCTTCCCAACCCGCGATCTGTTCGATGCACCGACGCGGGTACTCGTCGAGCGGAATGTTGAAATGCTCGATGAGATCGGGCCGGTCGCGCTTGACGAACCACGGCACGTACTCGGCGAAGTGCTCGCTCGACTCGGTGACGAAGTAGCCGAAGTGCTTCAGGAGCTCGTAGCGCACCCGGTTGTGGTCGGGAACTTTGCCGGAGTCGGCGAGGGCGCGCAGGCGCGGGTAGAGATCTTCACCGTCGTGCTCGAAGCGGAGGTAGAAGGCCATGTGGTTGATGCCCGCCGCGAGATAGTCGATCTCGCGGTAGGGGATCCCGAGGTCTTGCGACAGCTCGAATGCGGTGCCCTGCACGCTGTGGCAGAGCCCGACGGTCCGGATGCTGCTGGCGCGCGAGACGGCCCGGCAGTTGATCGCCATCGGGTTCGTGTAGTTGAGGAACCACGTGTCGGGGCAGAGCTCTTCCATGTCGGCGCACATCGACAGGATCACCGGGATGGTGCGCAGACCGCGCATGATCCCGCCGACGCCGAGCGTGTCGGCGATGGTCTGGCGCAGCCCGAACCGCTTCGGGATCTCGAAATCGGTCACGGTGCACGGCTCGTACCCGCCGACCTGGATCATGTTGATCGCGTAGTCGGCGCCGTCGAGGGCGGCGCGGCGATCGGTGGTCGCCACGATCTTGGCCGGCGCACCGAGCGTGTCGGCTACTCGACGGGCGACCAGCTCCGACGTCTCGAGCCGCTTGGCATCGATGTCGAACAGCGTGATCTCCGACTCCGCGAGCTCCTCGAAGCCCAGGATGTCGCCGAGCAGGTTGCGCGCGAACACCGTGCTGCCCGCACCGATGAACGTGATCTTCGCCATCCGCGCAGGCTACGTCCGCCGCGCTCGCGTGCGCACGTGCCGACCTGACGCTGCGCACGGTTACGATCTCGAGGTGGGCGGAACAGTTCTCGCGGCGGCGCTGCTCGTGCCGCTCGCGATTCCCGGATACATGATCGGTACTTGGCGCTGGTTCCGCAACGCGATGGACACTTGGCAGATCGGGTCGATCCTCGCCCTGTTCTTCTTCGCCTGGTACATCGTGCTCCGCGTCGACGGCGGTTCGCAGGTGCTGGTCCCGTTCGCGCTGCTGGCACCCGGCGTTGGCTTCGGCGTCGGGTGGCTCGTGTACTGGCGGGAGCACCGAGCACGACGCGAACGCCGAGCGCGCCGCAACTCCAATTAGCCCGGGAACTGCTCATTTCGGCCTGGTCGTTGCAAACGAAACGATCGCGGAAACACGAATTCTGGAACACCCTGCCGGTGGTCGGCGGAGAGCGGGACCCACGCGTCCGCGGACGCGTCCGATTCTCAGCCGAGCTCGCGGCCGAGGATCGAGACGAACGACACCATCTCGCCGGGGTAGCCACCGAGGTTGTGGGTGAGCGCGAGGGGACGGTCGTTGCCGATCGTGCGCTCCTCGGGCGCTTCGTGGCGCAGCTGGAGCCACGCCTCGAACATCATGCGCAGTCCCGACGCGCCGACCGGGTGTCCGAAGCTCTTGAGGCCACCGTCGGGGTTCACCGGCATGTCGCCCTTGAGGTCGAACGTGCCGTTCAGCACCTCTTTCCACGCGGTGCCGCGCTCGGCGAACTGCAGGTCTTCGTAGATGAGGAGCTCGGCGGGCGTGAAGCAGTCGTGCACCTCCGCCATCGCAAGCTGCTCGCGCGGGTTGGTCACGCCGGCCTGCGCGTAGGCGTCGCGCCCGGTCGCCGCGATCTCGGGGAACGTCGTGTAGTCGTACGCAGGATCGGCGTTGCCCGAGCAGTTGCCGGCGACGAGTGCGAGCGCCTTGATGTAGATCGGCTTGTCGGTGTACTCGTGCGCGTCTTCGGCACGCACGATGATCGCCGCCGCCGACCCGTCGGCCACGCCGGAGCAGTCGTAGACGCCCAACCCGCCGGCCATCAGCGGCGCGTTGGTGATCGTCTCCATCGAGACTTCCTTCTTGAACTGCGCTCGGGAGTTGCGGGCGCCGTTGTAGTGGTTCTTCCACGCGATACGGGCGAGCACCTCCCGCATCTGCTCCTCGTCGACCCCGTACTTCTTGCCGTACCCGGGCGCGCACATCGCGAACATCGCGGCCGCGGTGAGCGTGCGGCCGGTGCCGTCCGTTGGCGTCTTGGCGGCGCCGACGAGACCTTGGTAGCCGCTGTCCTTGACCTTCTCCACACCGATCGCCATCGCGGTGTCGTAGGCACCGCTCGCAACGGCGTAGGCCGCGTTGCGGATCGCTTCCGACGCGGTCGCGCAGAAGTTCTCGACGTGGGTGACGGGCTTGTGGTGCAGTTGGAGCGGGCGGGCCAGCGCCATGCCGCTCATGCCCGACATCGCGGTACCGAGCCAGTACGCGTCGACGGCATCCTTGTCGATGCCGGCCGATGCGAACGTCTCCTCGGCCGCGTCGATCAGCAGATCGTCGGTGCCCTTGTTCCAGTGCTCGCCGAAGGGCGTGCACCCCATGCCGACGATTGCGACCTGATCTTTGATTCCGTGCGAAGCCATTGCGTTCTCCCTAGCTCAGCTGCGAACGGGTCGCGCTTTCCAGAAGTAGTTGTGGATGTCGTCGGCGGTGAACAGCTTGCGGAACGTCATCTCCACCCGATCGCCGATCTGCAAGGCGTCGACGTCGACGTCGGTGAGCTCCACCGGGTGGCGGCCGCCGCCGTCGAAGTCGACGACCGCGAACGTGATCGGCGGGCTCAACGAGAACGCGATCCGGTCGACGGTGAACAGCGCGATCGTCCCCTCGATCTCCGACATCGGTGCCGGATCCATCGAGTCGACCGCGTCGCCGACGCGTGACACGCGTGCCGGCGGCAGGTGGAGCTCGCCGCTCTCGTGGTCCCGCGATCCGACGAATGCGTACTTCCACTCCTCGCTGCGGCCCGACACCGACGCCGAGATGCGATCGGGTTCGGGGCGGCGGGGCGGCTCGAGCGTGACCTGGCCGCGCCACGAGAGGAACTTGCCGTAGGCGAGCGCGCCGCCGTTGGCGACCTGCGTGGCTACCGAACGCGTCGGCCGGTACGCGGCGATCGCGTCGGTCGTACGGAACAACAACACGGTGACCCCGTCGGCCAACACCACGAGCGCGATCACTTGACCGGCTTCGCTCGTCTCGAGCGCGTTCGTGAGCAACAGCGCCGCGTGCGCGGTGCCCGTGTTTCCGACCGTCGCCGCAAGATCCTCGGCCGTCGCAGCCTTGGATGCACCGAGGCGGCCCGCGATGCCGCGCACGGCTCGCGCGTGCATACCGGTGACGATCAGGCGGTCGACCTGATCGGGAGAGAGCTCGGCTGCCTTCAGTGCGCCATTCCACGCCTGCTCCGCGAGCGGCGCGTACTTCACCTCGCCGAAGCGCTCTTCCCAGGCGCGAGACCGATCGGAGCCCGGTGCGCGCCAGCGCTCGATGAACTCTTCGGTCGCGCTCGCGGCGCCGAGGTACTCGGCGATGACCGGACCGTTGGCATCGGATCCGACCACGATTGCGGCCGCGCCGTCGCCGCCTTGCGACTCGTCGGCGCTCGTCGGCAGGCCGCCGCGCATGTCGGACGAGACCGTCATGATGCAGCCGTTGCCGTCGAGGGCCGTGCGCAGCGCGCTCACACCGGAGCGCAGCGCGCCGCCGAAATCGGCCGCGCCGACCGCGGCGTCGAGTCGGAGCGCGGCGTGGATGGCCGACGCATTGTTCTTGTCGAGGTAGGCGGGATTCGCCGTCGAGAACCACAGCGCACCGATCTCGGTACCGTCCGGCGTCGACCGCCGCGCGAGCCGGGCCGCCTCGACGCCCAGCGTCGTCGTGTCCTCGTCGTAGGAGGCGACCGATCGGGTTCCCTTGCCCCCACCCGAGCCAAACGTCTTGGCGATGTCGGCACGCTCGAGGCGACGGAACGGGACGTAGCCGGCAGCACTGATGATTCCTCGCATGGCGGGAAGTGTACGTGGGGACCTTGCCCAAACGCCCAGCGAGAGCGGTCCCCAATGAGTACACATCGGGCCGCCCGTACAGTGAGACCCCGTGCGACTCGGCGACGTGGCCAACGAAGGTGCGCAGTCGTTCGGCAAGCCGCTCGACGGCGTGCGTGTGCTCGCGGCCGAGCAGATGCAGGCGCTCCCGTACGCGACCCAGATGCTGTCCCGGCTCGGTGCCGATGTCGTGAAGGTCGAGCACCCGGAGCATGGCGAGTCGGGCCGGGCGTCGACCCCGGCGATGGTGGATCCGCAGGGCCGCAACGTCGGGGCGACCTACCTCCGCAACAACTTCAACAAGCGCAGCATCGGTATCGACCTGAAGGCGCCCGAGGGCCGCGAGGTGTTCCTCGCGTTGGTGCCGCGCTTCGATGTGATTGCGGAGAACTTCAAGCCGGGAACGATGGACCGCATGGGTCTCGGGTACGACGCGATCGCGGCGCGCCATCCCGGCGCGATCTACGTGTCGATCTCGGGTTTCGGCAACACCGTCGACACGCCGTATCGGGACTGGCCCGCGTACGCGTCGATCGTCGAGGCGATGTCGGGCATCTACGACTACCGGCATCCCGAGGAGCCGCCGGTCACGATCCCCGTCGGCGCACTCGGCGACATCAGCTCGGCACTGTTCGGCGTGATCGGCATTCTCGCGGCGCTGCGGCACCGCGAACACACGGGAGAAGGGCAGTACGTCGATATCGCCATGTTCGACGCGATGGTCTCGATGACCGACATCGTCACGAACTTCTGGTCACTCGGTGTGCGGCCCGAGCCCGACAAAGCGCTCCAGGTGATCTGCGAGGGCTTCCGCGCGTCCGACGGCTACGTCGTCGTGCAGATCGTACGAGAGCACCAGTTCTTCAAGCTGGCGGAGCTCATCGGCCATCTGGAATGGAAGGACGACCCGCGCTTCGCGACACGCGCGGGATGGGGTCCGCAGCTCGAGTCGGTGATCCGGCCCGCGGTCGACGCGTGGGCGTCGACGCGCACGAAGCTCGGTGCAGCGCGGGAGCTGACCGCGGCGGGCATCGTTGCCGGCCCGAGCAACCACGCCGCCGACGTGATCGCCGACCCGCACGTTGCCGCGCGTCACATGCTCGTGGAGATGCCCCGCACCGACGGCGTCGACGAGCCGGTCCTCGTGCCCGGCAACCCGGTGAAGCTGTCGAAGATGACCGAAGGCCCCGAGACGCGCGTGCCGTGGGTAGGGGAGCACACCGCCGAGCTGCTGTCCGACGAGCTCGGGCTCGACGACCAGGAGCTCGCGCGTCTGCGCGCCCGCGGCATCATCACGTAGCCCGCGCGTCACGTTTTCTCATCAAACGCGAATCGGTAACGCTAAACGCCACAAATTCACATCAAAGTCGGCGTTGCGATGGGTCAGCGGTTGGCGTCGTTATCGAGCCACTGCCCGACGACGAGTGACAGGAACTCGGGCTGGCGTGCGAATCCGAGGGACGCGTAGAACGCCTGCGCATCGTCGGTCTGGAGCCCGATGTGTTGACCGGGCACCTTCTCCTCGAGCGCGCGGACCATCGCCGACGCGATGCCCTGCCGGCGGTGCGACGACAACGTCCACACGTCGATCAGGTACGCGTTGCACACGCCGTCGGAGAGGAGGCGCGCCATCCCGACGACGCGCGCACCGTCGCGCGCAATCGCCACATGTTGTGACTGCTCGAACGACCGCCGCAACGCTTCGGGTGTCCGTCCGTTGTCGAACACGTCGGCCGCGAGATCGGCCTTGGCCTGCACCCAGTCGATGCCCTCCAGCGCGTTGTCGATCCGGACGGGCACGTCAGGCTTTTCGGGGAGGTCTGCACCCAGCGCTTGCCGTTCCAGGTCGCGAACCACATCGTCCACGACACGCCCTGCCAGTAGCGCAGCGTTTGCTCGTCGACGTGGTACCAACCCGGCGGCTTCCCGACCGGCGGGGCCACGGTGTCGTTCGAGATCCAGCCGGGTGTTGCCGCGGCCGCGGCGAGCGCGGCGGTCTGCGCGCCGGCGGTGTCGCTAGGTTGGATCGCCTGCATCGACGGCAACGGCTGTTGACGGCGCGCGGCCGACTCGCCCAGCTTCTCGAGGTCGACGGGAACGCCGGTGCTGGTCTCGTCGACGGGTCCGCGTGCGTCGGGGTCGAGACCCTCGAGCCTCCGCAACACCGCGATGCGTTCGGCGATCGGCGGGTGAGTGTCGAACATCCGGTTGATCTTGGCGTGCTTCTCGTCGCCCTCTTTTTGCAGTGGCGCTTCGATCCACATGTGCGCGGTCGCCCGGGAGACGTGGTGCACCACGGTGTGATCCGCCTCGAGCTTCTCCAACGCGCGCCGCAACCGCCGGGCGAGATGATGGCGACCGCGCTGGTATCGGCGAGCTCCTCGCGGTGACGTGAGATCGCGAACGACAAGAGCTTGGCGCCGAATGCGAGCGCGCCGGCGACGGCCGCGACGGCGAGGAGCGCCATGCCACCACCGTCGTCGTCGCCCCATTCGGAGAAGAACGACGCGCGCGCGGAGATGTCGGCCACGACGACGAGGATCCCGACGGTGGTGACCGCGAGCGTCGTGACCTGCACGTCACGGTTGCGAATGTGGGAGAGCTCGTGGGCGAGCACGCCTTCGAGCTCGCGCCGCGACATGAGGTTCAGCAGGCCGCTCGTGACCGCGACCCCCGCACGCTCGCGTGAACGGCCGAACGCGAACGCGTTGGGTGCGGGATCGTCGACGATGTAGACCTTCGGCTTCGGCAACCCGGTCGCGATGCAGAGTCCGTCGATCACGTTGTGCAGCACGTGCGCCTGCTCAGGCCCGACCTCGACCGCCCGGGTGAGCCGGATAGTGGCGCGCACCGCGAGGAGCCACCCGATCACATCGACCGCGATCGCCGCGGCCGCGCCGACGATGATTCCCGCGCCTACCGATCGCGTGATCAGCAGCCCGATGAGCCCGCCGAGCGTCCCGATGAGCAGGAACTCCGAGACGAGCATGATGATGCTCGTCCGCCGGTTCCTCGCGATCAGATCCTCATGCGTAACCGGATCGGCGTTGGACACTGCGGCTCATCGTACGGTGGTGGGCGGCTCGGGGGAACGGATACGGGCCCGCGGTGACGGTGATCGGTTTCCACGTGGCGCCGCCGTCGGTGGTCCACGAGAGCGGGCCGCCGTTGATGTCCGGGATGGCCCAACCGAGGTCGGTCGACAGGAACGTCAACCCGACGGGCTCCCCGTACGGATCCGTCATGTTCACGTTCGGTGTCGTCGTGCGCCAGTGCTTGCCCGCGTCGTCCGTGGCCATCAACACCGTGCCGTCGGCGAGTCGCCAATGCGTCGGATCGATCAGGTCGACGACCCACTGCTTGGTGGGATCCGGCACGAGCTCCGTGCGCCACGTTGTTCCGCCATCGGCGCTGTTCGCGATGGCGGTCGCGCCGGGACGACCTCCGATGGTGACGGGCATCGCCACATCGTTGCCTTCCACGACGGGAGTGCCGAAGCCCCCGCCACTGTCGCGGGCCACGCCGCTCGGAAGATTCGGGTACGGCACTGCGGGCACCGCATGCCAGGTCGAGCCTCCATCGGTGCTCCGGTAGAGGGCGCTGCGACCGCCGTTGCACCAGAACGGTGACCAACCCACGGTCGGCGACGTGAACGTCACCGACTTGTCGCAACCGAACGGAATCGCAGCGGGTGTGCCGGGCCAGTTCCCGGGAACGCCGCTGCGCGACACCCGCGTCCACGTCGCGCCGCCGTCGGTGGTGCGGGAGAGATCGACCGACTCGGATCCCGCCGCGGCGCCGATGAGCGTGCACCAACCGTGGACCTCGTCGACGAACTGCAGCTCGCAGCCGTTCGGGACCGAGCCCACCCGTTGCCACGACCGGCCACCGTCGCGCGTTCGGCGCAGGGCTGCTGACGTCGGATAGCCGGCGGGACTGGCTTCGATCCACGCGACATCGGCGTTCAAGAAGTAGCTGGACCCCACATAACCAATGCGGGGCGAAACGTCGCGCCAATGCCGGCCGCGGTCGACGGTCCGAACCACCAAGCTCCGGGATTCGAGATTGTCGTCCACGAGCGCCCACCAACTCGAGGCGGACGTCGGCGTGAACGCCTGAGCGATTCCGCTGTCGCCGAGCGGTGGTGGAGTCGCCGTCGTTGTCGACGTCTTCACTGTGGTCGAGGGCTCAACTGTTGTCGAGGTCGGCGCAGCGACGGCGACGCGTGAGGATTGGTGGCCGCGGGTCGAGATCAAGGCGACCCCGGCGACGCCGGCCGCGGCGACGAGCGTCACTGCGCGGACGCGTCGACCACTCCAGCCGTGTGCTCCCACTGGACGAGACACGCCGGAGCGGCCGGAACTGTTTGGCTCGTATGATCGGATCTGACGGTGCGTCAGATTCGGGGAACGCAGGAGCAGGCATGGATTTCGAGTTCTCGCCCGAGCAGCGGGCGTTCGCCGAGGAGGTCGAGCGGTTCCTCGACGAGCACGACGATCCCGAGGTGTTCGATCTCACCCGGGAGAACATGGCGCAGATCGTCGACACGCCCAAGCGGCGGGCGTTCATGCGCCAGCTGGGCGAGCGGGGCTGGCTCGGCCTCACCTGGCCCAAGGAGTACGGCGGGTCCGAGGGCGAGGGTGTCTACGAGTACCTCCTCAACGAGGCGCTCGCGGCGCGCGGCGGGCCCCAGATCGGCAAGGGCGTCGGCATCATCGGCAAGACGCTCATCAAGGAAGCGAGCGAATTCCTCAAGCATGAGTTCCTCCCCATGATCCTGCGCAACGACGTGGAGTTCGCGGTCGGCTACAGCGAGCCCAACGCGGGTTCCGACGCGGCGTCGATGCGGCTCAAGGCCGAGCGCTGCGAACGCGACGGCCGGCAGGGTTGGATCCTCAACGGCCAGAAGACATGGACCACGTCGGCCCACTTCGCCGAGTGGTACTGGCTCGGCACGCGCACCGATCCCGACAACAAGCACCGCGGCATCACGCTCATGCTCGTGCCACTCGACCAGCCCGGCGTCACCATCAAGGGCATTTGGACGATGGGCGACGAGCGCACGAACGAAGTGTTCATCGACGACGTGTTCGTGCCCGACGAGTACGTGGTCGGCGAGGTCAACCGCGGCTTCCAGTACATCTCGCAGGCGCTCGACCTCGAGCGCTTCACGCTGTTCACGTTCTCGCCGATCAAGCAGCGGCTCGATCTGCTCGTCGACTTCGCGCGCACCGAATCGCGTGACGGGAAGCCACTGCGTGACGACCCGGTGATCCGGCGCGAGCTCGCGCGTCTCGCAACCGATGCCGAAGTTTCCCGTGTGCTCGGGCTCCGGGTGGTCGCCGCCTCGATGAAGGGCGAGAAGGTCGCGGGCACACCGCCGCCGACAACGGAGTCGTCGGAGTACAAGCTCTTCGCGACCGAGTACTCCCGCCGGCTCGCCAGCGCGTCGATGGACATCGGCGGGCCGGGCGCGCAGCTGCGGGTGCGCACGAAGACCGCGCCGATGGAGGGCCGGGCCGAGTCGACGTACCGCTACACCGTGATCGACACCATCGGTGGGGGCTCGTCGGAGGTCCAGAAGAACATCATCGCTCGCCGCGCGCTCGGTCTCCCGAAGAACTTCTGATCGTGACCCAGGCCGGAATGCTCGACGGGGTGACGGTGCTCGACCTGTCGAGTGTCGGTCCGGCCGCGCGCACGTCACGGTGGCTAGCCGACTACGGCGCGCGCGTCGTGAAGGTCGGGCCGCCGCCGAAGCAATCGGGCGTGCAGATCGTTCCGCCGTTCTATGGCTACAGCGGGCATCGCGGCATGGAACGCGTGCTGCTCGACCTGAAGGCGCCGTCCGGGCGCGACGCCTTCCTGCGCCTCGCCGAACGCGCCGACGTGATGATCGAAAGCTTCCGCCCGGGTGTGGTCGACCGCCTCGGTATCGGCGACGCCGACGTGCGCGCCGTGAACCCCGGCATCGTCTACTGCTCGACGAGCGGCTACGGCCAGACCGGACCGCGGTCGCAGTGGGCCGGTCACGACATCAACTACCTCGCGGTCGGCGGCTACCTCGACTGTTCGGGGCGCGGCGCGGACGGCGGCCCCGCGCTTCCGGGCGCGACCATCGGCGACGCGGCCGGCGGGGGCATGCAAGCCGTGATCGCGATCCTGGCCGCGCTTTTGCGGCGGCAAACGACGGGTGAGGGTGCGACGCTCGACGTCGCGGTCGCCGACGGAGTGGTTGCGCTCATGTCGCTCTACGTCGACGAGTACTTCGCTACCGGCGAGGTTCCGGCGCCGGGGCACAACATCCTCACCGGCCGCTACGCCTGTTACAACGTGTACCGCTGCTCCGACGACCGCTGGGTCGCGGTCGGCGCGATCGAGCCGCACTTCTTCGCCAACCTGTGCCGCGCCCTCGACTGCGAACAATGGCTCGCGCACCAGACCGACGACGCGGTGCAAGACGAGATGCGCGCCGACTTCCGCACCGCGTTCGCGCGCCGCGCGAGAGACGTGTGGGTCGACGAGCTCGGACCGGCCGACACGTGCGTCTCCGAAGTTGCGTCCGTGCCGGAGCTGGTCGGCGCGCCGCACTTCCGCGAGCGCGAAGTTTTCGTGCGGGCCACATCTTCCGGGCACGGCGAGTTCGAGCAGGTCGGCTGGGTCTTCGCGGGCATGGACCGCGGTCAGCCGAGTCCGGAAGCGCGTGACGCAACCGTCACCGATACCGAAGCGCTGTTGGGCGAAGCGGGCTACTCCGCCGCCGAGATCGCGACGATGCGAGAAGAGGGAGTTGCCGCGTGAGCGAGAGCACGGTGCTCGCCGAGATCGAACCGTCGATCGGTGAGGTGCAGTACGAGGAGACGGGCGAGTTCCCGGTCGAGCGCGGCTACATCTGGACGACGTGCGCGTCGGTCGAGAACGGCAACCCACTGTTCTGGGACGACGACGCGGCCGCGGAGATCACCGGCGGGCCGATCGCACCGCCGACGATGCTGTCGGTGTGGTTCCGGCCGCATCACTGGGCGCCCGGACGCACCCAGCCGGCGCTGCCGCTCCAGGTGCACTTCGACCTGAAGGAGAAGCTCGATCTGCCCGAGGCGATCATGAGCGACAACACCATCGTGTTCCACGAGCCGGTGCGCCCCGGCGACGTGCTGCGGACGCGCCAGGTCCTGCGCTCGGTCAGCGAGCCGAAGACCACCAAGCTCGGGACCGGACGGTTCTGGGTGATCGACGTCGAGTACCTCAACCAGCGGAACGAGCTGGTGGGCGTCGAGTCGTACACCGGCTTCGGCTACAAGCGGGAGGGCTCGTGAATAGCCAGGCGCAGACCGTAGGCCCGGATGGCCAGAAAGCGTTGCGTTGTGTTGGAGGGCCGGAGGTCGTAGCCGCATGAATACCGTGACGAAGCTCACAATCGCCGACGTGCACGAGGGCGACGCGCTCCCGGACCTGCCATACGACGTGACGGCGACCACGGTCGTGCTCGGCGCGCTCGCGAGCCGCGACACCCGCCCGATGCATCACGATCACGATTTCGCGGTCAACCGCAACGGCACCAAGGACATCTTCTTGAACACGCCCAACCAGGCGGCGTGGTTCGAACGGTTCCTGACCGACTGGTCGGGGCCGAAGGGTCGCCTCGGGCGTATGAAGTTCCGCATGAAGGGGTCGGTGTTCCCGGGCGACACGATGGTGCTCGCGGGCACCGTCGAATCGGTCGAGATCGACGAGACCGGATGCGGTTGGGCGACGGTGCTCGTGCGCCTGACGGTCGACGGCGACCTCAAGACCGACTGCACCGCGCGCATCGCGCTCCCGACTGACGACGACGACAATCCCTGGACCCGGCGCGGCGACCAGTGGCGACCTTGACCGAGCACGTGGCCAACCGAGGCGGCATGAGCAGGAGTACGAACTGATGGATCTCGACCTCACGCCCGAGCAGGAGATGCTGCGGGAGATGGTGCGCGGCGTGTGCAGCTCCTACGCGTCGCTCGAGACGGTGCGCGCGCTGGAGGACGATACCGTCGGCTTCCCGACCGAGCTCTGGAAGCAGATGGCCGAGCTCGACCTCATCGGCCTCATGGTGCCGGCGCGGTATGGCGGATCCGAGATGAGCGCGCTCGAGGGCGCGGTCATCTACATGGAGCTCGGTCGCGCGCTCGCGCCGTCGCCGCACTTCGTGAGCGCGGTGATGGGCGCCGGTGTGCTGTTGCGGGCAGGGAGCGAGGAGCAGAAGCAGGAGTGGTTGCCCCGCATCGTTTCCGGCGACGCGATTCTGTCGACGGCCTGGCTGGAACCGCACAACGGCTTCGGCGCGCGGGGCGTGCACACGCACGCGCGGGCCGACGGCGAGGCGTTCGTGATCGACGGCGTGAAGTGGCACGTGCCGTTCGCCTCGTCGGCAACCGCGATCGTCGTGCTCGCGCGCACCGGCGAGGGCGAGAACGATGTCGACCTCTTCCTGGTCGATCCGGAGTCGACCGGCGTCACGCGGCACCAGCAGATGACGATCGGCTCCGACGCGCAGTACGAGGTCGTCTTGTCGGAGGTCCGGGTGCCGGCGTCGGCGCGCATCGGCACCGCCGGATCGGGTTGGAAGACGTGGACCGACACGCTGCTCGACGGGATCGTGCTGCTCGCGGCGCAGGCGATCGGCGGTGCGCGGTACGCGCTCGACATCACGGTGCAGTACGCGAAGGACCGGGAGCAGTTCGACAAGCCGCTCGGCGCGTTCCAGGCGATCGCGCACTACCTTGCCGACGCGGTGACCGCGGTCGACGGGGCCGAGACGCTCGTGTACGAGGCGGCGTGGGCACGCGCCGACGGACGCTCGATCGACCGGCTCGCGCCGATGGCAAAGCTGTTCGCGTGCAAGACGTTCCGCGACGTCACCGCGATGGCGCAGCAGGTGTTCGGCGGCGTCGGCTTCACACTCGAGTACGACATCCAGCTGTTCTTCCGCCGCGCCAAGCAGCTGCAGATCTCGTGGTGGGACGACCGCGCGCTCGAAGAGATGATCGCGGCGACGCTGCTCGACGAGTAGGGCTCGACCGAGATCCATCGAACATGTAAAGGAGGCTTGACACCCGGCGAGGTGCCGTCGCGATCGTCGTGCTCCGCCGCCGGCGATAGCTACTCGGCGCGGAGAGCGGCGCCGGGCGAGTGCCGCACCGACGATCGCGCCGGTGCGAGCGCGATGAGGTTTGACAGAAGAAGGAGCGCCGCGCCGGCCGCCGCAATCGCCAAGATGGGGAGGACGGTTCGCGGCTCCACGTAGAGGCTGCGCGCGATCGCACTCCAGCCGAGGTTGCCGCCGACGATGCCCAGCGGGATGCCGAACACCAACGCGACCGCGACGATCGCGCTGCCGGATACCGCGAGCACCGTTGCGGTTTGCCGGCGGGTGACGCCGAGCGAGCGCAATACCGCGATGTCGCGCCGGCGATCGGTGGCGATCGTCAGGAGCGCGTGCACGAACGCCGCCGCGCCGAGGAGGGCGAAGAACAATGCGAGGACGATCGGTAGCCGCGTGATCTGCTCGAGGTTGCGGACCGGGCCGGGTGCATGCGGGAGGCTCTCGTCGCTCACGCCGTAGGGAAAGCGCGCATCCAGGTGGCGCAACACCGCGTCGCGGTCGGCGCCGGGGTGAATCCGGACGATCGCCTCCACGAACGGGTTGGTCGCATACCTCGCCAGCGCCGCGGGCGTGAGGACGACCTCCCCGTTGAACGTCGAGCTCTCGGACTTCGGAGAGAACACCGTTCCGACGATGGTCAGGCGCCGGCTTCCGGCACGCGTCGCGATGGGTATTTCGTCGCCGATGTGCTTCCCGAGCGACGCGAGCAACTTCGGTCCGATGGCAACTTCCGTCGCGCCCGTCGGGAGACGCCCGTCTCGCACGACCGGGCTCAGCGCGCCTTTGACGGGCTCGACGCTGAAGGCGTCGATAGTGCGGCCGCCGACCTCGACGATCCCGCTGCGTACCGCACCCACCGCGGCCAACTCCGGATCGGCGGCCAGACGATCGAACACCGCTTTCGCGCCGGCGTTGGGCAGCTCCATCGAGAGATCGAAGTTTACGCCGAAGCGAGCGCCGGTGCTCGTAAACGCGTCCAACGACGCGACGAACATCGCACTCCCCACGACGCCGGCCACCGCGATCACCACACCGGCGAACGCCGCCCGTTGTGATGCGCGTCGGCGACCGCCGGGCCAGAGCGCGAAGCGGGCACCGATTGCGGCGGGCAGGAATCCCGGGCCCGCGGCGGCACCGAATCCGGGGATGCGGACGCGCGCTCGTCGGGACCTGCGGCGTGAGCCGAGCCACGCGACGAGCATCGTGACGCCGGTGACGACGAGGAGCCAAGCGAGACCGCCGACGACGAACACGAACCAATCCGCGCGCAGTCCGGGATAGGGCTCGAGCGTCCGCGTCGCGCCGACGGGGAACAGCGGCGAGAGCGCGTACGCGATCGCGACCGCGACGAATGGCGTCGCCAGGAGGAACGGGAGCGCGGCGACGAGCTGTACCGCGGCCCGATCGATCCGCTGGGCGCCCAACGCCGCGAGGACGCGTCCTTCGTCGGCGGCGCGGGCGAGGTAGCGCCTCACCGTCTGCGCGATCGTGACGATCCCCGCCAGACCGCCGACCAGCGCGACGATCGCGAGCCCGACCACGACGGCCCGCGCCGCCTGGTCGGCTGACTCGGCGTCGGCGCGGGACGACACCGTCGAGAAGGGAACGTTGCTGCCGAAGCCGCGCGAGAACTGCGCGAGCTCACGCTGGTAGCGAGGCGCGTTCTCCGGTCCGCCTTTCAGCCAGACCGCGATCACCGTCGACGCGGCGGTGCGGAGGTGCTCACGCGCGAAGGCGGGGGTCCCGAACAACAACTTGATCGTCTGGGAGAGCTGCGCGTCGGTCGGGTCGCGCGCGATGCCGACGACGCGCACGGAGATCTGCTCACCGGTTGGCTTCGTTCACGGATTCGCGATGACCTTGTCGGTCTGGCTGCGGTCGTAGGCGCGGAACTCGACGCGATCCCCACTGTCGAGACCCGTGTTCTGCG
>JBBQER010000082.1:0-19312 GCA_038320885.1 Acidimicrobiia bacterium | reverse complement strand
AGCACCGCATCGCCCATCGCGATCTTCGGCGGGCCAACGTACTCATCGACAGCGCCGGCGAGCCGTGGATCACGGGCTTCGCGTTCAGCGAGGTCGCCGCGACCGACGACCAGCTCGACGGCGACATCGCGCAGCTTCTCGCCGCCCTTTCCCTCACGGTCGGGGCCGACCGTTCCGTGACCGGCGCGGTCGAGATCCTCGGTCCGGACATTGTGGGCGCCGCGCTCCCGCGGCTCCAACCCAACGCGCTGAGCGACTCGACCCGGACCTCACTCAACGCGCACCCGGGTCTCCTCGAAGAGCTGCAGGACACGGTGGCACGGCAGTGCGCGGTCGACGAGCCCAGCTACGTACCACTCGAGCGCATCAGCCGGCAACGCATCTTCACCACGGCGATGCTCGTGGCGGTCACGTACTTCCTCCTCCCGCAGCTGACCGACCTCCCCGGCGTCGTCCGCCAGATCGGCGCGGCGCAGTGGAGCTGGGTTCCGCTCGTGGTGCTGTTCTCGGCCTTGACCTACGTCGGTGCAGCACTCGGCATGGGTGGTGCCGTGCCCGCGCGCCTGCGCGCCGTTCCCACTTTGCTGGCTCAGGTTGCAGCCTCGTTCGCGAGCAACCTCGCGCCCGCGGGCGTCGGCGGCATGGCCCTCAACGTGCGCTACTTGCGGAAGTCCGGGGTGGACTCGCCGGTGGCGGCGTCGAGCGTCGGGCTCAACGCGGCGGCGGGCTTCGCGGTGCACCTCGGCCTGATGCTCGTGTTCTTCCTCTGGGCCGGACGATCCGGCTTCGGCTCGATCTCGCTGCCGAGCTGGTCCGTTGTCGGCGTGGCCGCCGCAGTCGTCGCGGCGTCCATCGCGGCTGCCATAGCGATCCGCGCGACCCGAAAGGTGCTCGCCACGAAGGTCGTACCCGCGCTCGGTAGCGCGTTGCGCGGCCTCGCCGCGGTGATTCGCAGCCCCGGCAAGATCGCGCTGTTGTTCGGCGGATCCGCGGTGATCACATTGAGCTATGTGCTGGCCATCTACTTCTCGACCGTCGCCTTCGGAGGTGACCTGAACGTCGCCCAGGTCGGTGCCGCGTACCTGGCCGGTTCGGCCATCGCCGCGGCCGCGCCCACTCCCGGCGGGCTCGGCGCGCTCGAAGCCGCAGTGATCGCCGGTCTCGTCGGCGCCGGCATGCCGAGCTCGGAGGCGGTCCCGGCCGTATTCCTGTTCCGGCTCGCCACCTACTGGCTCCCGATCCTCCCCGGCTGGTTCGCGTTCAACCACCTCCGCCGAGCCGACTTCGTCTAGCGACTCACGCAGTGAGGGTGTAGCGGATCGGGACCGTCTTGTGGCCTCCCACGAAGGTGGTCTTCGCGGTCGTGGGCTCACCGGCCAGCTCGAGTGATCCGAGTCGCGGTACCACGTGGCCGAACAGTGATCGCAGCTCGACGCGGGCGAGCTGCGCGCCGAGGCAGAAGTGGATGCCGTAGCCGAACGCGATGTGCCGGTCCGCGTTGTGACGCGTGACGTCGAACTGCAGTGGGTTGTCGAACACCGCGGGGTCGAGGTTGCCCGCCAGGTACGACAGGTACAGCCAGTCCTCAACTGGCACTTCGGCGCGTACGACCGCAAGAAGGGCGACGCCGGATTGCAGAACTACATCCCGTGCAACCTCGGCGAGATCAGTGATTACTACCGCCGGTTCATCGACCGGCCCGACGTGATGGTGATCAAGACCCGCCCGATCGACGCCGACGGCTACTTCAACTTCGGTCCCGCCAATCTCTGGCATCGCGCGATCGCGTCTCGCGCCAAGGTCGTCATCGTCGAGGTGAACAGCACGCTGCCGCATGTGCACGGCGTCGACAACGGCCTACATGTGAGCGAGGTCGACTACGTCATCGACGGCGACGGTCAGCCAACCCCGGAATTGCCGAACCTCGCACCGACGGACGCCGACCGTGCCGTCGCGAGACTGATCGCAAGTGAGATCGAAGACGGCGCGTGCCTGCAGATCGGTATCGGGGCGATGCCGAATGCCGTGTGCTCGTTGTTGATCGAGAGCGGCGTGCGCAACCTTGGAGTTCACACCGAGATGCTCACCGACGGGATCATTGATCTCTACCAGGCCGGTGTCGTGACCGGCGCGGCGAAGACGTTGCATCCCGGCAAGATCGTGTGCAGCTTCGGTCTGGGTTCGCGCACGCTGTACGAAGCGATCGACCGCAACTCCGATATTTCGTGCCAACCGGTCGAGTCGACGAACCTGCCGCACATCATCATGCAGAACGACCGGCTCACGGCGATCAACAACACCACCCAGATGGATCTCCAAGGCCAGGCCGCGAGCGAGTCGAGCGGTCACCGACACATCAGCGGCACCGGTGGACAATTGCAGTTCGTTCGCGGTGCCTACGCGTCGAGCGGCGGGAAGTCGTTCATCTGCATGTCGTCGACCTACGAACGCACGGGTGTGCGGAAGAGCCGAATCGGGTTGAGCCTGACGCCGGGAAACATCGCCACCGATCCGCGCAGCGACATGATGTACGTCGTGACCGAGTTCGGCATGGTCAACCTCAAGGGCAAGCCATGTGGGTCGATGACCGACACATCTCCACGTCCTTGACCACGATCGTGGTGGAGCCCGACACCGACGGAACGCGCCTGACCTACACGGAACAGGGCGTGCACCTCGACGGCCTCGACACGGTCGCGGGGAGAGAAGAGGGAACCCGAGGGATACTCGACAACCTCGGTTCCTTCCTCGCCGGCCGCCACTGACTGACGGGACCCCGTCTGGTGGTCCAGGCGTCATGAAGGTGTTGGTTGGTGTTCGGTGATCCACGCGGCGCGTACTTCGGCGGGGGTGAGTCCGCCGAGGGCGGCCGTGGGGTCGGTAGGTGTTGTACTCGATTCGCCAGGCTTCGACAATGACTTGCGCTTCGAGGAGCGAGCCGAACTCTTCGATGTTCAGCAGTTCGTCGCGGACGCGGCCGTTGAAGCTCTCGACGTACGCGTTTTCCCATGGACTGCCCGGTTCGATGTAGCTGATCCCGATGCGCGCGAACCGACACCACTCGCGCAGCGCGTTGGCGATGAGCTCGGGGCCGTTGTCGCAACGCAGCGACGCCGGTGCGCCGTAGATCGCGACGAGCCGTTCGAGCTCAGTGATCAGGTCCTCCGCGGTGCAGTGCCGACCGACGCGCATCACGAGCGCCTCACGCGTGTACTCGTCGACGATGTTCGCGATCTTCAGCCGGCGCAGGTTGGTGGTCTCGTCGAAGCAGAAGTCGATCGCCCACACGTGGTTCGGGCGCAGCGCCCGTTGCCGTTCGGTCGTGTCGAGACGTACCCGGCGTCGCTTTCGGGGCCGTTGCGGCGGCCGTTTCAGGCCTTCGGCGCGCCACAGGCGCTGCACCCGCTTGCGGTTCACCTTCCAGCCGTCCCGACGCACCACGCGGGTGGCCATCTTGTACCCCCACCGTGGGTGCGACTTCGCGATCGCACGCAACTCCGCGCGTAGGTCGGCGTCGTCGATCGGCCGCGGCTTGCGCACTTTACGTTGCGTGGATCGATGCTGACCGACCACGCGGCACGCGAATCGTTCGGAGACCCCGAAGTGTTCCTGCAAGCGGCACACCGCTTGTCGGCGTCGCTCCGGGGTTAGAAGTTTCCCTCAGCCAGCTCCTTGAGCATCGCCTTTTCGAGCTCGGCCTCGGCCAGCAGCTTCTTCAACCGGCCGTTCTCACGCTCGAGTTCCTTGAGCCGTTTGGCCTCGTCGGCTTTCATGCCGCCGTACTGGGCCGCCAACGCGCCCAGCTCGACTCCGACACCTCGAGATGCCGCAGCACCTCGACTAGGTCGGTGCCCTCGTTGAGCATCCGATCGCCCTCGCGCAGCTTGCGCACGATCTGCTCAGGTGTGTGCCGCTTCCGTTTCATCGTGAAGTCCTCCTGCCCAGCATGCTGGACGTTGGACCTTCACGACACGCGGACCACTATCCGGGGGTCCCGTCATGACCTCGTTGTCGTTCTGCTCGGGTTAGTCGTCCAGCCCGCGGTGGAACGTTCCGCGGGCTGAACCGGTTCTCAGTGCGCGACCGTGTTGTTCACCATCGCCCGGTAAAGCCGGCACGGCTCGTTGCGCAGGCTGGGGCACGGCGGCAGCGGCTTCTGGACAATCACGCCCGAAACGACCGGAACGACGAGGCTCGACGGCATGGTCCTGGAGAACGCGATCGAGACAGTCCCACTGGGGTTCGGCGTCGTCTGACCAAAGGACCAGATCGGTTGCGTGCCGTTCGGCGCGGCGATCGTCACCCGGATGCGCGAGCCCGCACGGTACGCGTGGCCCTGGTAGTAGAGCGGAACGACGACCTTGACGAACTGCCCGGCCGGCATCGGCGACGCGTCGGCCGCCGTGAAGGTCGGGATCGGCTCGAGCGCGGTGCTCAGCCGCTTGAACATGTTGTTCGCGTCGGTCGAGAGCTTGCGCCCGCTGGCGCGGAGCCAGCCGTTCTGGACGAACGTCTCGTTCCCGTCCGGACGCACCTCGCTGATCGTGGCTTGCAGATCGACGTCGGGGGTCGACGATCGCACCCAGAGGGAAACCGCGCCGCTCCCGATCACCGTGTTGGTCACCGCGAATGGTGCCGAGACGTAGGACACCGCGGTGCCCGAGGGACTTTGCTGCCATTTCCAATCCCACTGCGACGCGTTGCCCCACAACCCGCCCGTACCCGTGTTGGTCCCGTAGTCGGTGAGCGGAAGGGCGTGCGCGTTCGAGCTGAACGAGTTGATCCCCCCGGCTGCGGGCGGTGTGCTGGCGAGCACTCCCCCCGGCCCGAAGTAGAAGGTGCGCGCGCCGGTGCCCGGGATGGGGAAGGTCGAGAAGTCCTTTACGAACCCCGGATACGGGTCACCCGCGTTCGAGGTTCCGTTGGGCGACGCGCCGGCGCCGTTGTCGAACAGCACCCGAACGTGCGGAAGCTGCTTGAACGATGCGAGGGCCTGGTCGTACGTCGGGATCAACTGGATGGGATCGACCGGCAGCGTGACCGTGTCGGACTGTGGGAGGCCCATTGCCTTCTGGTAGATGACCGGCGCGGCCGCCCGCGTGGCCGCCGCGTTGTCGATTGGCGCTTGGTGCGCGACGAACAGTTGCAAGAAGTCGTACCAACGGTTGTAGGTGTATGGGTCGAGCGAGTCGATATGAGCGCCGTTGGTGAAGTTGAACCACTTCTGACTCGTGCCGGTGAACTTCCGGGCCAGTTCCGGGCAGTGTCCGCCGGTTTGCTCGTCCTGCCATTGGCAGGCCATGAAGACCGGCACGTTGATCTTGTTGACGAAGGTGACCGGGTCGAGAGGGTCGGCGACCGCGGCGTCATAGTGGGAATTGGCAGCGATCTTCGCGCTCAGGTCGGCCGCCTCGCCGTGCAGCACCTGGTTGGCCGCGCACGTCGTATCGCCACCTTGGATCCGCGTGTATGCCCACGGCTGTCCACCGTTCGGTCCGGCGGGCCGAGCCTCGAACTGGCGCTGCTTCGCCCACTCGACGGCAAAGCCGGTGTTGAGGATGCCGCCCGGGTAGAGCGTCGTCGCGGTGGCGTCGAGAACCGAGAGCGGTGAGATGGCCTCGAGGTGCGGCGGGCGGAGCTGCGCGGTGAACAGTTGGCTGATCCCCCCGTAGGAGATGCCCATCATCCCGACCTTGTGATCCCGCACCCACGGCTGGTGGGCAATCGTCTCGATCACGTCGTACCCGTCGAGATTCTGGAGCGGCTCGAAGAAATCGAAGGCGCCGGCCGAGCAGCCGGTCCCGCGCATGTTCACGTCGACGACCGCGAAGCCCATCAGGTTCGCAAGGACGGAGATGCCGTTGGTCGGTCCAGCCGGGTTGGCGTACCCGTAACCCGAGTACTCGATCAGGGTTGGATACGGCGGAGCGCCGGCCGGGCTGGTCGGCGGGTGCACGTCGATGGCGAGCTTCGTCCCGTCACGGGTGGTGAGGTACGTGTAGCCGTTGTCGGGAATCGATTGGTTGTAGATCCCCGGATTCCAGGGCGCCGGAGTGCCGGAGTGCACCGTGAGCGGGCCCGATTGCTGACCGTTGGTAACCAGCCGTACGCGATAGCCCGCGGCCGGCGGTACGTTCCGAAACAGCAAGCCACCGAGCGAGTCGGCGGTCTTCGACTTGAGCGGCTGGCCGCCGGGCGCCAGGAGCGACATCGCGGCGAAGGGTGGGAGGCCGGTGACGTACACCTGCTCGACACTGCCCACCGCACGAAACGTCGGCGTCGCGGCGGATGCCGCGCGGGTGGCTGCCGTCAAACCAACGACGAGCACAACGCTCGTCAACATCGCAAGCGCACGCGCGCTCCGTCGCATTGTCGGTCGCGTTGACAATTCCCCCACCTTCCTGGACGTCCGGACTGCGGCGGGCTCAGGTCGTCAGGGCCTCGCCGAACGAGCCCGCTCTACCCACACCGGGTGTCGTCTAAACAACGTCGATGGCGAATCATCGCGCTCCGGCTACAGGGGCGCAGGCTCGATCTGGGCAAGGCGGTCCATAGCGGGACCGAAGGTCGACTCGAGCCAGCCCGCGGGGTCGTCGCCGACGGCACCCGTGACCAGCGTCGACACGCCGACCTTCGCGAAGGCTTCGGCGCCCCGGATGACGTCGTCGACCGTCGCGCCGGGAGGGATGTCGCGGTACATCGCCGTGACCTCGATCTCGTTGGGATCGCGTCCGACCGCGTCACAGTGCCGGCGCAGGACGTCGACCTTGTGCGCGACGTCATCCGGCGTACCGAAGATGTTGCACGCGTCGGCGTACTGCGCGACGAGCCGGAGCGTCTTCCGCTCGCCGCCGCCGCCGATCATGATCCGGGGGCGAGGTGCGCTCACGGGCATCGGGCTGCACAACGTCTCGTCGAGGCGATAGTGCCGGCCTTCGTACGCGCCGTTGTCGTCGCTCCACATCTGGAGGCAGATCTGGATCGCCTCCTCGAGTCGCTCGAAACGCTCCGACACCGGCGGGAACGGCACACCGAGACCACGGTGCTCACGCTCGTACCAGGCCGCGCCGATGCCGAGCTCGGCGCGCCCGCTCGACACGACGTCGAGCGTCGTGACCGTCTTGGCCAAGAGTCCGGGATGGCGATACGTCACGCCGGTCACGAGAAGGCGCAGGCGCAACCGTTCCGTGCAGCCGGCGACGAAGCCGAGCGCGGTGTAGCCCTCGAGCATCGGGTGCTCCGCCGGTGCCATCCAGTCCATCTGGAAGAAATGGTCCATGAAGGACAAGGTGCGAACACCGATGGCCTCGGCGCGCGCGGCGAGAGCGGCGACGCCGGGACCGATGCGCGACGTTCCGTCCGCCCAGTCGAATCTCGAGATGTGGAGATCAAGTTGCATACCCGCCGTTCTAGCGCGGCGGGATACGGCGTTGACCTCGGCGTCGTCGTCCTCGACGATGCCCGACGTTGCGAGTTACCGTCACCCGGTGGGGATTCGGGCCGGGGAAAGCAGCACGCTCAGCTCCTACCGACCCGGTCGCCCCGGACTGATCCGCGCCCGTACCGACGCCCGCGAGACGACATCGATGACGGCGCAGGAAGAGGTCCTCGTCGTGACCGGAGCCGGCGGTATGGGGCAAGCCGTCGCGCGCCGGTTGGGTCGCGGCCGCCCGCTCGTGCTCGCCGACGTCAACGACACGGAACTCACGCGTGCTGCCACCGTGCTCGAAGGTGACGGGTATTCCGTGCGCTCGGTTCGCACCGACATCTCGTCCGCCCGCGAGGTGTCTGCGCTCGCGCTCGCAGCCGCGGAGCTCGGAGCGATCGGGACCATTGTGCACACTGCGGGGGTGTCACCCGTGCAAGCGACGACCCGGCAGATCATCGACGTCGACGTCCTCGGTACCGCGCGGATACTCGACGAGTTCGCGCAATACGTTCAGCCCGGGACCGTCGCGGTATGCATCGCAAGCATGGCGGGCACGATGACCCAGCTGCCCGACGCAACGCTGCAGCTCCTCGCGACAACACCCACCGACGAGCTGCCCGCGCTCGACGTGCTCGACCCGTCGATGGAGCCCGGTCTCGCCTACGGCATCGCCAAACGCGCGAACCAGGCGCGGGTCGAGGCGGCCTCGGTCGTCTGGGGTCGGCGCGGCGGACGCGTCGTGTCGATCAGCCCCGGCATCATCGCGACGCCGATGGGGGAAGCCGAGCTGGCCGGCCCCTTCGGCGACGTGATGCGAGACATGATCGAGCGCTCGGGATGCCGCCGCGTCGGCACCCCCGACGACATCGCGATGGCCGTCGAGTTCCTCGCGAGCCCGGCCGCGTCGTACATCACCGGCATCGACGTCGTCGTCGACGGCGGCGTCGTCGCCGCCTTGCGCCACCCCCAGGTCGACGGCATCAATGAGCGGGCATGATTGGTGGATGCGCCCTGCACGTTCCTCGATCCTTGCTGCGCTCGTCGTCGTGCTCGCACTGGGCGCCGCCGCCTGCTCGAAGTCCGGCCGCGGCAGCGCAGCGTCGACCACGACGACGACGGCGGCGGCCGGTACGTCGACCACCGCGCCGGGCGAGGTCGTGTATCGCAGCAAGCTGTACGACGGCACGCGGCACTGGATCTGCCACCCCGACCTTGCGACCGACGTGTGCCGACCGCAGCCCGAGACCGTGTTCACCGCGGATGGCACCGTCACGCACCGCCCCGGCCTGACGGCCGGTGCGCCGCCCACGATCGACTGCTTCTACATCTACCCCACCGAATCGCAGGATCCGGGCGTCAGCGCGGACCTGAACATCGGTCCCACCGAGCTGGCGGTCGTGCGCGCCCAGGTCGCGCGCTACGCATCGGTGTGTCGCGTCTTCGCGCCGGTGTATCGCCAAGTGACGCTCAGGGGACTCTTCTCCGGCGGTCTCGGCAGCCCGGCCCAGGCCCTCGCGTACGGCGACGTGCTCGACGCCTGGCGGACCTATCTCGCGCAGCAGAGCCACGGGCGCGGCGTCGTGTTGATCGGGCACTCGCAGGGGGCCGCGCTGCTGATCAAGCTGATGCATGACGAGATCGACCCGAAGCCGGCGGTCCGCTCGCGCCTCGTGTCCGCGATTCTCATGGGCGGCGGGGTCGAGGTGCCGGAGGGTAAGGACGTCGGGGGCGTTTTCCAACACATCCCCGCGTGCCGCGCCGCTACTCAGACCGACTGCGTGATCACCTTCGCCTCGTTCCCGACCGACGCGCTGCCCGAACCCGGGGGCTCGCTGTTCGGACGCGATCCGGCTCCGGGTCAGCAGGTGCTGTGCGTCGACCCGGTCGCGCTCGCCGGTCACAAGACCGCCACCACCGTCATCTACCGCCGCTCGATCTTGCTGGGTGCCATCACCGGCCTCTCGCCCGGCGACGATCCCTACGTCGTGCTCCCCGGAACACTCACGGCGCGCTGCGTACGGGGCAACGGCTTCACAGTCCTCGCGTACGCGCCCGCGTCGGCATCCGACAAGCGCCCCGTCGACATCCTGCTCCGCGAGACCCTCGGATCGAGCTGGGGGTTGCACCTCTACGACGCCAACCTCGCGCAGGACGACCTCATCGCGGTGGTCGGGACGCAGGCGTCGGCCTGGAAACCGTCGAACTGATCCCTTCGGCTGCCGCTCGGTACAAGTCCGGCCGAAAGTGTGCGGGGACGTCGACGCGGTCGCCGTTCATCGCCCGTCGCTCGTCGCTCGTCGTCACGGATGCTTCCTTCACGCGCACCGGTTGCGGATGGTGCCGATGCCCTCGATCCAGGACTCCAGGATCTGGCCGGCGGCCAGGAACTTCGGTGGCTGGCGGGCGATGCCCACGCCGGCGGGCGTGCCGGTGAAGATCACGTCGCCGGTTAGCAAAGGCAGCACCGCGGACAGCTCGGCGATGAGCCGGGGAACGCCGATGATCAGGTCGCTGGTGCGGGCGTCCTGCACCTTCTCGCCATCGACCGAGCAGCCGAGTGCGAGATCGTCCGGGTTCGGTACTTCGTCGACGGTGACGACCCAGGGACCCATCGGGCCGTAACCGCGGCGGGACTTGCCGAGCGAGAACTGCGCGCCGGCCGCGAACTGCAGGTGCCGGTCGCTGATGTCCTGACCGATCGTGAGGCCGGCGACGTGCCGCCACGCGTCGGCCTCGCCGACGCGGTCGGCCCGCGTGCCGATCACGGCGACGAGTTCGACTTCCCAATCGATGGTCTCACCGACGATCTCGATCTCGTCGAACGGCCCGGCAAGCGACGCCGGGAACTTGGTGAACGTGGCGGGAACCTCGGGCACCGCCATGCCGGACTCCTCGGCGTGGCTCCGGTAGTTCAGGCCGATCGCGAAGACCTGTCGCGGCGCGGGCACGGGGCACCGGAGGTTGGCGTCGACCAGGGGCGCCGTGCCCTTCGTGACGTCCTTGGCGAACTCGACGAAGGCAGCCCAGTCGTCGTAGACGCTCATCGGGTCGGGCCCGAACCTTCCGTCGGAGACGCGGGCGACATCGGCGATCTCGTCGCCGAGCACGAGCACGGCGCGGTCGTTGCTGTTGGCGAGCTTCATGTGCGGGCTCCTTCGAGAGCATGGTCAGCCGAGAGCTGGCGGCGAAGGTCGTCGAGCAACATCGACGCACCCGGCGCGGTGGTGGCGGTGCCATAGAGATGGAAGTCGGGGCGCTGCAGCGCGCACGCGGTGTCGTGAACGGCGAACCAGTGCATGTATGCCGAATGCTCGGCAAACGAGCACGCGTCCGTCGCTCGGAGGTCGTCCAGCACGACGATGCGACCGCCGATCGACTCGAACCACTCCCGGACGTCTGGATCGAGCGCGTGGACGTCGAGGTTGACGGTGACGAGCCGCCACCCGGTGCCGTGCACGTCGTCGAACAGCCGCCCCTCGATCTTGCGCTGGATGAACAGTCTTCCCGCGTGCGGTGCGCTCGCGTGCACGAGCCCGGTTTCGATGCCGGGCAATGTGGGCACCGCGGCCGGCTCCGGCCCGACGCTCGCGACCATGGCCTCGTCGCGAGCGGCGGCCTCGTCGGGGTCGGCGACGCAGATGACCTTGCCGAGCGCCATGGAGAACTCGATCGCTTGCCTTGCGCTGGGCAATCGTTCCTGCTGGTAGGTATCGAGCAGGGCGTCGGTCGCCAGGCCGCGGAGAACGAGGTCGAGCTTCCACGCGAGGTTGGCGGCATCGCGGATGCCGGCGCACATGCCCTGGCCGGCGAACGGCGGCATCAGGTGCGCAGCGTCGCCGGCGACGAAGACCGCTCCGTCGCGCCATCGCGTCGCGTATTGCGCGTTGAACGTGTAGACCGCGTGGCGTTCGACTCGGGAGTTCCCCGGGTGCACGCCCCACGGCGCGAGCAGCTCCCACGCGCGCTGCTCGTCGTTGAGCTCTTCGAGTGATTCGTTCGGCAGGCGCATGAACTCCCACCGCCGCCGTCCCGGTCCACCGGACACCGCGGTCGTCGGGCGGGCCGGGTCGCAGATCTGCACGTTGATCGGATCGAACACGCGCGGTTCGTCGAGGACGACGTCGACGATGAGCCAGTCGAAGAAGAACCCGAGGTCGTGCACCGGCAGGCCGGCGAGCGCCCGCACGGTGCTGTTCGCGCCGTCGCACCCGACCACGTACCGGGCGCGCACTTCCCCGCCGTCATCGGTTCGCAGCACGACCGTGTCCCCGTCGTGGTCGAGGCCGGTCACGTCGACCCCGCGCCGGATGCTGATGCCCGTCAACTCGCGCGCCCGCTCGTCGAGCCGGCGTTCGAGGACGGGCTGGTTGAACATCAACGACTCGGGCCAACCCGACGCGCTGTCACCGACCCGACCGAATCGCAACAGCGTCGTACCCGCGGCGTTGCGCCACTCGTATATGTGCGCCGGTTCGCTGACGTCGCGTAGCTGCGAACCGATCCCGCACGACTGGAAGATGCGAGCGACCTCGTGATCGAGGTGGACCGCCCTCGGCAAGGCGTACGGCTCCGACCACCGTTCCAGCACGACGACGCGACGGCCGAGCTGCGCGAGCAGGATCGCGAGGGTGTTGCCGACCGGGCCATAACCGACGATCGCGACTTCGGTGTCGACGCCGCGCACGTGTCAGCCCTGGCGCAACGGCTGGTGACCCCAGGCGCTGATCCGGTCGTAGCGCCGGTTGCCGGTCCAGTCGTCGGTCACCACCTTCGCCCCATGGCCGACCTCGACCTGGAACCCGGCCGGACTGGCGACGTAGAAGCTGAACATGCCGTCGTTGTCGTGACGACCGAGCCCGTTCGGGATCGGCAGGTCCGTCGCCCACGCGCGGTCGAACGCGGCGCCCACGTCGTCGCGACTGTTGGCTTCGAACATCACGTGGTGCAGTTTCTGCGGCAGGTCGAACGGCGCCTTCGCCAGCGCCACCGTGTGGTGGCGCTCGTTGCAGTGGTAGAAGCGGACTTCGAGCTCGATACCCGCCGCGATCTCCATCTCCAGCCAGTCGGACTGCGCGAGACCGAGTCCCTCGGAGAGGAAGAGGTGCGACTCGTCGAACGCGGTGGTGGCGAAGACGACGTGCCCGAAGCCGACACCGCTCGTGAGGAAACCGGAGGACACGAGGGGCGACGTGTACGGCGTCGACGCCTGCTCGAGTCCGAGGACGATCTCGACCGGCACGCCCCACGGGGCGGTACTGCGGGCGAGACGCCGGACCCGCCGCGCCTGCAGGTCGTCGATGCCGTCGGTGACCTCGAAGCCGGCAGTGCGCAAGCGATCCGTGACTCGTTTGAACGCGGCAGTGTCCGTCGCTTCGAAGCCGACGAATGCCGCGTCGTTCGCCGGGCCCGGTTGCACGACCATCCGGTGCGCTTTGTCGTCGTTGCGCCACGTCGACGCGCCACCGGGAAGTTCGTCGCCCGGGATCAGTCCGATCACGTCAGCGAAGAACGACGTGAGGGAGCTGGGGTCGGGCACTTCGAGGCCGAGATATGCGAGCTCGAGGTCGGGTTGCATGGGCGTCCTTTGTTCGTCAGCGGTCGAAGAGGAGCGCGGTGACGGAATCGGCGTGCGCCTCGATGACCTCGTCGGAGAACGGATCGATACCGGCGAGGCGACGGCACTCCGGCGCGAGGACGAACATCGTCGGGCCGGCGCCGGTGAGGATGTAGTAGAGGTGCGCGGGCGGGATGGCCGGGATGTGCCCCTGCTCGACGAGCCGGGCGAACATCGCCGTCGTCACCTCGTAGAGCGGGCGGACGTGACGGTCGACGAGCCAATCCATGCGGGGCCCGTCGGCCTTGCACTCCCCGGTGATGATCCGGTGCAGCTGCGGGTGACTCGCCGAGAAGTAGATGAACTCACGGACCAACAGCCTCGACATCGTGAGCTCGTCGACGCCACGCAGACCGTCGGCGCGTGACGCGAGCGAACGATTGAGCTCGTCGAACAAGCCGTCGACCGCGGCTCGCCACAGCTCGTCCTTCGAGCTGAAGTGGTAGTTGAGCAGCGGCTGGGTCACGCCGGCTCGGGCGGCGATGTCGCGAGTGGTCGCGCCGTCGAACGACCGCTCGGCGAATACGTCCAGCGCGGCGGCGAGGATCCGTTCCCGGGTCGCGTCGGCGGAGGGCCGCTTCACCCGCTCTGTCGGTGTCTGCACCACGACTCTGAATCTAATCAAATGATTAGGGTCTTGACAAGAGTCTGATCAAAAGATCAGGATCGGAGAACAGACCGAGGAGGCGCAATCCCGATGCTGCTCCCGCTCGCTGCCGAGCCCTTCACTGCTCCGACCGACCGCGAAATGCTCCCGTCCGAGCGACGAACGTTCGTGCGCACCCACCGCACCTGCGTCTTCGGCAACCGCCGGCTCCACGACGGCCCCGCCATGTCGGTCGTGTACTACGTGCCAGCCGACAGCGACGAGCTCCTGGTGTCGACGATGGCCGGGCGCGGCAAGGCGCGCGCCGTCTCCCGCGACGCCAAGGTCAGCCTCTGCATCCTCGACGAGCGCTGGCCCTTCACCTACGTGCAGGTATACGCCGACGCGACCGTCGAGCGTGACCGCGACCTCGTCGTCGACGTGATGATGGCCGTCGGTGGTCGGATGTCGGGCGAGAAGCTCCCCGAAGAAGCCCGCCCCTTCGTCGAAGCGATGGCGACCGAGGAGGACCGAGTCGTCATCCGCTGCCGTCCCTACGCGACGTTCGCGCAGCCGCCACGCCACCTTCACCGCAACGACCAAGCCGAGCAGATCACCCACTGGGTCTCCGCGGCCGTGCCGTGGGACGAGCCGGATCCGGAATGAACCCGCCGTCGCGGCCATGCTGACCGGTGCCATCGCGGGCGCCCTGCTCGTGATCCACGCCTTGTCCGCGTGGGCACTTGACGCGGCCGCGGTGCTCTTGGCCGGTGTCGCCGTCGCCGCGCAACGCAAGCAGCGCACCAAGCATCTGACCTGCGGGTTCCGGAAGTGGAGCTGATGGGCCGGAGCCGTCGCAAGTTCCACTGAGGACGACGCGGCCCTGACGGCCGCGCCGACCGACAGCTAGACGATCGCGCGTCGATGAGCCTCGGAGACGGCTTCGAGGCGCGATGTCGCGTCCAGCTTCCGCAGGATGTTCGACACGTGGGCGGCAGCTGTGCGTCGGCTGATGAACAGTGCCTCGGCGATGTCCGGGTTGCTCTTGCCGCTCGCCACCAGGCGCAACACTTCGAGCTCGCGAACCGAGAGCGCTTCGTCGCCGTCGACCGTCGTGCGCGCCGGTCCGAGCCGCAGCTGGTGGGCGCGGGCCAGCGCCACGATCGCGGCGTCGAGACCTGCGAAGCCGTGAGTCGTCGCGGTGGCCCGGGCCCGCTTCAGGACCTCCGCCGCCGGCGGGCGCTCACCGGCGTCCAACATCGCCTCCGCTTCGCGCCAGCGGAAGTACGTCGCGTAGTACGGCAACCCGATCACCGCGAAGGCTTCGGCGGCGCGGTGCGCCCGGGTAACGACCTCCTCTCGCCGCAAGCGGCCCATCTCGGCATCGATCCCCAGCGTGTACGCGTCGAGGAGCGGACATGGCCGCGCGAGCAGCGCGACGGCGGTCTCCCACGCCGCAACGATCTCGGCCGCACGCGCTTGCGCGTTCTCGATCGCGCCGATCGACTGGCTCCCCATCGCCGTGACTGCGCTATCCGCCTCGACCCGCGTGCCGACCATCGCGAGGCGCCCGTGCCAGCACGTCTCCCGGTAGTGCTCGGCCGCCACCGCGGCCTCACCCCTGTCAACGGCGCGCCGGGCACCCTCGACATCGCCGTTCCAGGCCAGGGCATCGGCGCGCAGCATCTCGGTCTCGATGACGATGTCGGAGTCCTTCGGCGCGGCGGCTCCCACTGCGTCGGGCCGCAGGCCCCCGAGCACCGCGTCGGAATTCCCCGCCGTGAAGTCGACATGGGCGCGACCCGCCGCGCGCACCCACGCTTCCAGTCCCTCGGTGAACACGTCGTCGATCGATGCCATCGCGGCCGCGGCTCCTGCGAGGTCGCCTTGCATGGAGAGTGCCTGCGAGCGTGAACACCGACTCACCACGAGGTAGCGCCGCAACCCGAAGCGCTCGATCAGCGCATCGACCTCGTCGAGGAGCGCCACGGAACCCTGCAGGTCCGGAAAGTCGATCTTGAACGCGGCGTGGTTGTAGAGCACGAGCGCGAGCATCGACGGCGCGTTCGCACTCCGGGCGATCTCCGCCGCCCGTTCGTATTCGGCCTCGACCCGCTCGAAGTCGCCGTACGCCTCGTGGCACCACGCGCTCACGAAGTACGCCCGAGCTTCGAGCACCGGATCGCTGAGCCCTTGCAGCGCCGCCATCATCTGCGCGGCCGGCTCGCGGACCTCCGCCGGCGTGGCGGACCGGACAAGATGCTCGACGCGGCTCACGAGGAAGCGGGCCCGCGCCGCGGGATCGGCGCGGTCGAGAACGGGCAACAATGTTGTCGTGGCGAAGTCGAAGAGCTCCTGCGCGCGGTCCGCCGCCCACATGAGTGGGTACACGCGGCCGGCGGCTTCGACGCCACGGCTGGCGTCGAGCGCGTATGCCTCGTCGAGACCCGCCCGCGCGAGATCCGCCGCGCGTCCGATGTGACCGGCCAGGCCCGCGGCGTCGGCCGCGTCGAGCAGTAACGCCGCGTGATCGAGGCCGGCGACCGCGGGCGCGTCGTCGACGGACTCCCACCAGCTCAACGCGCGTTCGTAGTCGTCGAACGCGGCCTCGAACGCAAAACGCTGCCCGGCCTGGTCCGCCGCCGCGACGAGCCACTGCAGCGCCGAAGACGCATCGCGAGCCGCATCCCAATGCCGTGCGAGCTCCGAGATACGGTCGACGCCGACCGCGACGGCCGGGTGAGCCGTGAGCGCGGCCGCGATCGCGTGGTGCAGCGCGACGCGCTCGTCGGGGAGCACCTCGTCGAGCACGGCCTGGCGCAACAACGCGTGCCGGAAGGAGTAGCTCGTGCCGTCGGCCCCTGCGATCAGCAAGCCCCGGTCGACCGCCGCGCGCGCGGCACCGCGCGTCGCGTTGTTGTCGAGCCCGGCGGCCGCAGCGAGCCATGCTTGCGGCGGGGTCTCGCCGATGACCGCGGCTGTGCGCACGAGTTGGCGACCGGGTTCATCGAGCCCACTGAAGCGCGCCAACATGAGGTCACGAACCGTCTGCGGAACGCCGGTCGTACCGATCGCGGCCACGAGCTCCTCGACGAACAACGGACTCCCGTCGGCGTCGTGCGCGATGCGCTGAATGTCGGCTGGGCTCGCGTCGGGGCCGAGCAGGATCTCGGCCATCTCGGCGGTCGAGTCTTCGGCGAGCGGTGTGAGTGCGATTTGGCGAGTAGCGAGCCGTGCGAGTTGGGCAATCAGGTCGCGCTCGGCCGCCGCGTCCTCGGCGCGGTACGTGACAACGAGCAGGATCGGCGCCCGGCCGAGGTTGTTGGCGACGTAACGGAGCAGCGCGCTGCTCGCAGGATCGACCCAGTGCAGGTCGTCCACCACGAGGACCAGCCGCCTGCGTGATGCGACATGGGCCAGGAGCTCGACGACCGCTTCGAACAGCAGGTGCTGACCACCGGATTCATCCCCGCTCGCGGCATCGGTCTCGGCCAGCGACAGGTGCGGGAGGAGACGCGCGATCTCGGACCGGACCCGGCGCGGGAGATCGTCGGCCGCGACGACGTCGGCGGCACTCAGCAGCCGTCGCAGCGCTTCGGTCCAGGGCGCATACGAAACGCCCTCGACGCAACCGCCCCGGACGACATGCGCCTCCTCGGCGACCCGGGCCGCGAACTCCTCGAGCAAGCGGGTCTTCCCGATGCCCACTTCCCCGCGAACGAGCACCAGCGATCCGGCGTCGGCCACGCCGCCCAGCGCCTCGCCGAGGGCCGCGAGCGCAGGCTCACGCCCGATGAGATTCGGTGTCCGCTCGCGGCGCCTCACAATTCCTCATTGTGGGCGATTTGATCCGAACGTGCCACGCCGGTGCCGCCGCGCCCGACCCCACCGTTCAGTTCGGCCGGCCGGTGCCACGCAACGTTGTCGTCCGGACACGTTCTGCGAACTGGTCAGGTGCACAATGGTTCGCCCCTCCCGTCCCCTTCAAGATGGCCTCAGTCGCCGAATACGGCGGCGTGAAACTGTGAGAGGGACATCATGAAGAAGATTGCATTCCGTGTCATGACCGTTGGTGGTGGCCTGATCGCAGTGATCCTGGCCGGTGGGGCATGGGGCCGCGGCTGACATAGCCACCATCATTTCCGCCGATCGCCGGCCTCCAGCTGCAACTTCCCTAGCGAGCTGGACTGGTTGAAGGCAGGCATCTTCAGCGCCGCGCTCGCCGCGGCGCTGAGTTGCGTTACGAGAAGATTCCCCCCGCTCGCGCCCGCTCGCGCGTTTCGCCGTGCTGGCTATCGTTCTGACGCCGGCGCTCCGAAAATGGTCGGGCACCACCTGCGTGACAAGGGGAGAGACCGTGGATCACACGAAGCAGTTCTACATCGATGGTCGTTGGGTCGCCCCGTTGACGAGTGAGACACTCGATGTGATCAATCCGGCCACCGAGGAGCCGATCGAGTCGATCGCGATGGGCGGCTCCGACGACGTCGACGCCGCCGTGGCTGCCGCCAAGGCTGCGTTCGCGACATTCTCCCTGACCAGTCGGGAGGATCGTCTCGCCCTGCTCGACAGCATCATCGCGGCGTACGCCGCGCGTTCCGCGGAGCTGGCCGACATCGTCAGCCAGGAGGTCGGTGTCCCCCTGTGGTTCGCCGAGCTTGCGCAGGTCGGCGCCGGTATGGGTCACCTGGCGACGGCTCGGGGCGTGCTCGCCGACTTCGAATTCGAGCGCGAGATGGGAAGCACGATTCTCGTACGTGAGCCCGTCGGCGTGTGCGGAATGATCACACCGTGGAACTGGCCGCTCAACCAGATCGCCTGCAAGGTCGCGCCGGCGATCGCGACGGGCTGCACGATGGTGCTCAAGCCGTCCGAGGTGGCGCCGTTGAACGCGATCCTGTTCGCGGAGATCCTCCACGACGCCGGCGTGCCTCCCGGCGTGTTCAACCTCGTCAACGGCAGCGGTGTCGAGGTCGGCGCCGCGCTTTCCGCACATCCCGACATCGACATGATGTCGTTCACGGGTTCCACCCGCGCCGGCATCGAGGTGGCCCGCGCCGCGGCGCCGACGGTGAAGCGTGTCGCCCAGGAGCTCGGCGGCAAGTCGGCCAACATCATCCTCGACGACGCCGATTTCGAAACCGTGATCGCGCGCGACATGGCCGGGATGTGCATGAACTCCGGTCAGTCGTGCAACGCGCCCACTCGCATGCTCGTCCCCGCGGCCCGGATGGACGAGGCTGCCGCGATCGCGGCGGCGGCGGCCAAGAACGTGGTCGTCGGAAATCCCCGCGAGGCGACCAGCAACATCGGGCCGGTCGTTTCGGCCACGCAGTACAGCCGCATCCAGCAGCTCATCGAGAAGGGCATCGGCGAGGGCGCCAAGCTCGAGGTCGGCGGTCCCGGCAAGCCCGCAGGCCTCGAGACCGGTTATTACGTACAGCCGACGGTGTTCTCGCACGTGTCGAACGACATGACCATCGCCCGCGAGGAGATCTTCGGGCCGGTGCTGGTGATGATCGGCTACGACGGCGACGACGACGCCGTTCGCATCGCGAACGACACGCTCTACGGCCTCTCGGGCTACATATCCGGGAGCAGCGATCGCGCCACGGCGATGGCCCGCCGCATCCGCAGCGGCAACGTGCACGTCAACGGTGCCGGCCCCGACTTCAACGCCCCG
>JBBQER010000081.1:0-19415 GCA_038320885.1 Acidimicrobiia bacterium | reverse complement strand
TCTGGGACGTGCCCGATGGCATCGTCGCCGCGCTCGACGGATCGACGCACGAGTTCCCGCCGATCTCGATGCTCACGCTCGAGAACACCTACATGGCGCTATCGGGCGCGCCGACCGGCGTCGACGAGATGCGAACGCTGGTGGCGCTCGGCCACGACGGCGGGTTGCCCGTGCACGTCGACGGCGCGCGCATCTGGAACGCCGCGATCGCGACGGGATCGTCGCCCGCCGAGCTGCTCGGCGGGGCCGACACCGCGATGTTCTGCCTCTCGAAGGGGTTGGGCGCGCCGGTCGGGTCGATGTTGTGCGGCCCGGCCGACGTGATCGCCGAAGCTCGCGTTCAGCGGCGCCGCCTCGGTGGCGGGATGCGCCAAGCCGGCGTGATCGCGGCGGCGGGCATCGTCGCGCTGGAGACGATGGTCGAGCGGCTCGACGACGACCACGTGCGGGCGACGCGCATCGCCGGCGCGCTCGCCGAGCGGTGGCCGGGAAGCGTCGATCCGGCGACGATCCATACCAACATCGTGTGCGCGCGCCTCGAGGTGCTGCCGGACAAGTTCATCGAACGGCTGGCCGCGGCGGGCGTCCGGTGCGGCACGATCGACCCCCGCACGGTTCGGTTCGTGACGCACAAAGACGTGGACGACGAGGGGATCGCGCGCACGATCGCGGCGTTCGACGAAGTACGGAGTGCATGAGTGGCCCGCGGTGCGCCGAGTGACGTGCCGAGCCGCGTGCTCGCGGTCTACGCGCATCCTGATGATCCGGAGATCTCGGCCGGCGGCACCTTGGCGCGCTGGGCCGACGCGGGCGCCGACGTACACGTTCTGATCACGACCCGCGGCGACAAGGGCTCCGACGATCCCGACGCCGACACGGAGGCGCTCGCGCGCACACGCGTCGACGAGACGGCCGCCGCGTCACGGCTACTCGGCGTCACCCCGCACCATCTCGATCATCCCGACGGTGAGCTCGCTGACGACCGCGAGCTCGGGCTCGAGCTCGTCCGGCACGTGCGCACCGTGCGCCCCGACGTCGTGTGCTGCCCCGATCCGACGGCGGTCTTCTTCGGTGACGGATATTTCAACCACCGCGACCACCGGGTCACGGGTTGGGCCGTCCTCGACGCGATCGCGCCGGCGGCGGGCAATCCGCACTACTTCCCTGAGCTGCTCGCCGATGGTCTCGCGGTGCACTCGGTGTCGACCGTGTACCTCTCCGGCACGCTCGAGCCGAACGCGTGGATCGACATCACCGCGACGCTGGAGCGCAAGATCGAAGCGCTCTTCTGTCATGCGAGTCAGCTGGTCGAGACGGGGGAGTGGTTCCGCCAGTTCCTACGCGACTCGGCCGAAGCGGCAGGCCGGGCCGCGGGTGTCACGTATGCGGAGGCGTTTCGCCGGCTGGCGGTGGCCTGACGCGTTCGACATCGGGTGGTACGGCCGGCTCGAGCGTCCGGCCCGCCGGATGCGCGCGCCATTCGGATTGTGCGCGCAACATGAGCATCGCGACCACGCCGGCGCCGATCGCCGCGAGCACGGTGCCGGCGACCGCTCCGGCGAGGAGCTTCCCGTCGCACGACGGCGTCCGCGCGTGGAACTCGGGCACGGTCTCCAGCAACTGCTCGGCGAGCGTCGCCGTCTTCGGGCACGACGTGTTCACGAGTCCGTAGCCGATCCCGCCGCCGAGCACGCCCCCCACGACGATCGCCGCGAACATCAGCGCGAGCGCGCCGCGGCGGGGCAGGTTCGGATGCGACGCCGGCGGGCTCAGCACTCCGGGGAGATTAGGTGGGACACGGCGGCGCGGCCGCCCAGTGGGAGCGCGAGACTGGTGGCGATGTCGTTGCACGAATGGACTGTCGCCGGAGGTCTGATCGAGTCCGAATCCGGCGTCCTACTGGTTCGCAACCAGCGCCGGGGTGGCTTCGAGGATTGGAGCACCCCGGGCGGCGTCATCGACGCGGAAGATCCCGACCTGCTCGCGGGCCTGACGCGCGAGGTCGCCGAAGAGACCGGGCTGATCGTGACGGAATGGCTCGGTCCGCTCTACGAGGTCCGGGCCTACGCGCCCGACATGGGTTGGCGCATGCGCTGTGAGGTCCACCTCGCGGTCGGGTTCGAGGGCGAGTTACACGTCGACGACCCCGACGGGATCGTGGTCGAGGCTCGCTTCGTGCCGCACGTCGAGTGCGACGCGCACCTCGACTCCTGTGCTCCGTGGGTACGCGAACCGCTGTCGGCCTGGTTGCGCGAGCGGTGGGAGCCGCGTGCCGGTCGCGGGTTCCACTACGAAGTGACCGGCTCGACCCGCGACTCGATGCAGGTGGTCCGCGGTGTCGCAACCTAATTCTTTTCGGGCTGATTCTCCTCGGGCTGATTCCTTTCCGGCTGACGCGCCGGTCGAGACCGACGCGACGATCCTGCACGTCGACCTCGACGCGTTCTACGCGTCGGTGGAGCAGCTCGACGATCCGACACTGCGCGGCCGGCCGGTGATCGTCGGCGGGCTCGGCGGCCGGGGCGTCGTCTCCGCCGCGAGCTACGAAGCTCGCCGCTTCGGGGTGCACTCGGCGATGCCGATGGGCCGCGCCCGGAGCGCGTGCCCGACCGCCGTGTTCCGCTCGCCGCGCTTCGAGCGCTACTCGATGAAGAGCCGCGAGGTCATGGACATCCTCGAGTCGGTCACGCCGCTCGTCGAGCAGATCTCGATCGACGAAGCGTTCCTCGACGTCAGCGGGGCGCGCCGCCTGCTCGGCACCGGGCCCGAGATCGCCGCCTTCATCCGCGGGCGCGTGCGGAGCCAGGCGGGCCTGGTCGCGTCGGTCGGCGTAGCGACTACGAAATTCCTGGCGAAGCTCGCGAGCGACCTCGCCAAACCGGACGGCATGCTCGTCGTCGAGCCCGGAAACGAGCGCGACTTCCTCGCGCCGCTCCCGGTCACGCGCCTTTGGGGTGTCGGCCCGGCGACGTTGCCGCGGCTCGAGCGCATGGCCGTCAACACGATCGGCGAGCTCGCGGCGCTCCCCGAATCTTCACTGACAGCGGCCCTCGGGAACGCACTCGGGACGCGTCTGCACGCGCTGGCAACGAACGTCGATCCGCGCGCGGTCGTCCCCGAGCGGGAGGCGAAGTCGATCGGCGCGGAGGAGACCTATTCGGTCGACCTGCGGGGCCGCCCCGCGTGCGAGCTCGAGCTCGTGCGCATCGTCGATCGGGTGAGCGCGCGGTTGCGGCGGGCCCAGCTCGGAGCGCGGACGGTCACCCTGAAGGTCCGCTTCGAAGACTTCGAGACGCGGACTCGCGCGCACACCATCCCGGCGGCAACCGATGTGAGCACCGTGTTCCTCGCGACCGCCCGCGAGTTGCTCGAGGAGCTCGAGTGCTCCCGCGGCGTGCGGCTCCTGGGCGTCTCGCTGTCGCAGCTCGCGGCGCCGGGCCCGGCCCAGGGCGTGTTCGCGCTCGACGAAGAGGGATCTTCGGCGCACGCGCGCGTCGAGCGCCGCGCCGCGGTCGAGCACGCGGTCGACGCCGTGCGCGATCGTTTCGGATCACTCGCGGTCGGCCCGGCATCCTTGGTCGACCGCGCCAGCCCCAATCCCGAGTCCCCCGAACCGGAGCCCACGTGATCAAGATCGGACTCGTGGGTTGCGGTCACATCGGAACCGTGCACGCCTACGTCATCCAACAACTCTCCGACGCGCACCTCATCGACGCGCGTCTCGCCGCGACCTACGACGCCGATCCCACGCGCGCCGAGAAGGTCGCGCGCCGCCACGGTGGCGAGCCGGTGCGGTCGGTGACCGAGCTCGTGGAAGCCGTCGACGTCGTCTGGGTCTGCACGTGGACGGCGGCGCATCTCGAAGCAGTCGAGGCCGCGGCCGACGCGGGCCGGCCGGTGTTCTGCGAGAAGCCGCTCGGCCCCGACCTCGCGAGCTCCGAGCAGGTCGCGGCGGCGCTCGGGCGGGTGCCGCACCAGGTCGGCCTGGTGTTGCGCTGGTCGCCGGTGTTCGAGAACGCGGCGCAGATCATCGCGAGCGGCGAGTACGGCCGGCCGCTGGCGGCGACGCTCCGCGACGACCAGTATTTCCCGATCCAGGGGTTCTACGGATCGACGTGGCGCAAGGACGTCGCCCACGCGGGCGGCGGCACGCTGATCGAGCACTCGATCCACGACATCGACGTGTTGCACTGGCTCTTGGGCGATCCGGTCTCGGTGACCGCGCGCACCGCGTCACGATTCGGTCATCCGGGCATCGAAGACACCGCGGCCGTCACCTTCGCCTACGACGACGGCTCGGTCGCGCAGCTCACCAGCGTGTGGCATCAGGTCCTGACCCGCGAGTCGGGCCGTCACCTCGAAGTGTTCTGCGAGGGGGTGGCGCTCTGGACCGATGACGACTATCTCGGCCCGCTACACGTCCAGACCAGCGCCGGGACCCACGAGATCGTCGGCGATCTGCCCGAATGGGCCGGTTTGTTGACCGTGCCCGAGGTGTACGCCAAGTCGATCGCGCACTACGGACTGCCCGTGAAGGCTTTTCTCGACGGACTCGGCGCCGATGGATCGGGCATGGCCGCGACACCCGGAACCGGCGGGTACCCGGGGTCGGGCGAGGCGCTGGCCGCGCACCGCCTGGTCGACCAGGCCTACCGTTCGGCGGCCGCGGGAGGCGTCCCAATACCATCTGCCTAGGCCCCCACCGCGTTTGCCAGCAGCGCTGCGTGCGCGACAATGACCCGGGTTCGGCGGAGCCCAGCCGCTCTCTCTCCGCCCCTCGACGAGGACGAACATGCCGCTCTCCGACGAAGAGCAACAGATCCTGAAGGAGATCGAGGCGCAGCTCAACGAGACCGATCCGGGTCTCGTCGAGCAGGTGTCTCGAACCACGCTCTACCGGCACGCGGCGCGGATGATCCGCTGGGCGGCATTCGGGGTGGTCGTCGGGCTCGTGCTCTTGATCGTGACCTTCAACCACACCCTGGTCGGCGGCGGGATCGGGTTCGTGATCATGCTCGGTTGCCTGCTCGTGATCGAGCGCAACGTGCGCAAGCTCGGTCGGGCCGGGCTCCAGACGCTCTCGGGAGGCTTGCGGGCGAGCGGCGGGTTGCGCGGCGTCTTCGGCGAGCAGGGTCGCGCCTGGCGCGACCGGTTCCGCCGCCGCGACGATTCCTAGTCGCGCGGTGGGCTACACCGCTGCGCAAGCGGCGAGGCTTTCGCGCTGCACGGTTTCGCAGCTCCGCTACTGGTCGCGCAGCGGTCTCATGTCGGCTTCCGAGACCGGGAGCCGGTACGCGTTTCGCGATCTCGTCGCATTGCGAGTGGTGCGGTCGCTCCTCGATGCCGGCCTCTCGTCGACCCGCGTGCACGCCGCGGTTCGCTGGGTGCGCGAGTCGGGCGACGACTTGGCCGATCTGCGGCTCGTCACCGATGGTCGCACCGTGTGGGCGTGCCGCGACGACGGCCAGATCCTCGACGCGCTCCGTGCCGGTCAGCTCGCGTTGTTCGTAGCCGTCGACCGCCTCGCGGCCGAAGTCGACGCCGAAGTGCGCGCCTTCGACGCCGAACGCGCCGAGTTCCTGGAACAACTCACCGACACCCAGGGCTGACGACACGTTCACGTCTGTTTGATGAGAATTTGCATCGCTTAACGGCACGTACTCGCGTTTGATGAGAAAACGTGCGGTTGAGGCGTTCTACGGGCGACGCCGCTGAAGGCGCCGTCAGCGACTCCGGAGGCGGGCACGCCAGCGCGCCGTCCGGGTGATGGTGCGTTTCGACGAGGCGCGGATCACATCTACTTGTTCCCAGGCCGCGGACGCTTCGTCGGCTGACGGCGGTTCGGACGCGAACATCGCCGCGCTCTGCAGGCGCGCAAGCTCCATCAGTGCCGGACCGGCGTCACCCGCGCCGTGCGCGGGCGCGTGCCGGAGCGCGAATTCCAGTGCGGTCGCGGACGGCCGCGGCGGCACCCCGGCCGCCGAGAGCACATCGAGCGCTTCGGCCCACGCTCCGAGCACCCGTTGGCGGAGGTCGCCCGCGGTGCGGCGCCGGTGGGATCGGCGCCAGAGCGCGTACGCGACGACCCCGAGGAGCACGACCCCGACGAACGCGGCCGCGGCGAGCGCGATCAACGCAACGGTCACGACGGTCTCGAGCACGCTGCGATGGCCCGCGGGCTGGATGACCGGCTGCACCTTCACGGAACCGGGACGGGTCCGCGGAACCTGAGGCAGCGTCTTCTGGGTGGGTGTCGAACCGTTGGTGGTCGACGTCGTGCTGGTCGGCGTCGGCGGGGGCGTTTTCGGGCCGCCGGTTCCGAGGCCGAGCGTGGGCTCGGTGAATCCCGGTGTCGGCTCGAACGGGATCCACCCGGCGCCGGTGATCCAGACCTCGGGCCACGCGTGCGCGTTGCGGTTCGTGACGTGGAAGAGACCATCGGCCTTCAACGTTCCGGACCGGTAGCCGACCGCGACGCGCGCCGGTACGCCGACCGCGCGCGCCATCGCGGCGAACGACGCGGCGAACTGCTCGCAGAACCCCCGGCGCTGCTCGAACAGGAACTGCACGATCGAGTGGGTCGAGTCCTGGAGATTGGTGTCGAGCGTGTAGGTGAAGTTGCCCTTCTTCCGGAAGAACTGCTGGAGCTTCATCGCGCGGCCGTACGGACCGCTTTCGCCGGCGGTGATCTCCTTGGCGAGGTTGCGAACCCGGGTCGGGAAATTGCGCGGCAATTGCATGTCGTCGCGCATGGTCTCGGCATCGAGCGGCGCCCGGCCCAGCGATGCCAACGGCGGCGCCGGGATCTGCGACTGCACGTCGTATACGACCTTGCCGATCGGTTGCGACGAATCGACGAGCAGCGTGAGCGAGTCGGGCACGACGCGCGCGGCGTTCAGGTTGATCTGCACCGGACGGTACGCGGCGGGAAGCCAGTGCGGATCGATCTGCTCGATGTTGAACTGCTGGTGGAGCGGTAGCGACGGCGGGAGATCGTCGGGCTCGGTGAGCGTCGACGCGCTGTGCTCGGTCGCCTTGTTCACGCCCCAGGCGTTGTCGTCGGAGAACCAGTCGAGCGCGATCACGCGCCAGTACGCCGCGCTGTCCGCCCGCACGGTGAACAACTCCTGCTCCGGGCCCTGGTTCAGCTTGTCCTGGATGTGGAGGATCGGGGGCGGCGCCGACAACAGACTGCCGTCATTGGCGCCGCCGATGCCCTTGACGTCGAGGAGTGGACTGCCGCCCGCGCCCGGCACCGACGGTCCGACTGCGAGGGAGAAGACGATCGCCACTACTCCGACGAGGCCGCCGCCGGCGGCGATGCGCGAACCGCGCGGCCGGGCCGCGTGGAACCACGTGCGGCGGGCGACCAGATCGTGTTGCGCCAGCGCGAGCAGGTAACCGAGCGCGGCGAGGCCGTAGAGCGCGGTCGGCAACACCCACGAACCGCCGCCCATCGCGCCGACGACGATGAACAGAGCGATGCTGGGCGCGAATGCTCCGATCGGCGCGTCGAGCGACGTCGCGATCCACGCCGTCAGCGCCGCCGCGACGAAGACGCCGAGGAACGCCAGCACGAGCGCGGAACCCACCGGCGTGACCGGGACGACCGCAGCGCGTAGCGTGTGCGGCGCGGTGTTCAACGCATGCCCGAGCGACGAGATCGTCGCCCGCGTCGGCACGCCGAGCACCGTCGTCTTCGGGTCGACGACGAGCGCCGAGAGCCAGATCCCGCCGACGGCGATCACCGCGAGCCGGATCAGCGCGTGCCAGTGGCGTCGCTGCGACCAACCGAGGAAGAGCGGCGGTGCGACCGCGGCCGGCACCATCACGAGCAGCCACGACCGGCCCGCGAAGACGCGGGTCAGCGCGAACGCGGTCGCGAGCGTCAGGCTCGCGCGCGCGACGCCGACTGCGATCGATGAGCGTTGGGCTGCCATCGGACCACTGCCTCGTTCCAGGAGTCGGTCAAGGGTCGGTCGGGGCCGTTCGCGATCACGAACGGCCGCCGCAGGCGACGGGTGCGGATCAGAACGTCCGTTGCCTCGGGCGCGCAGGCCACAACCGTGAGCTGGCCGCCGTCACGGATCAACACTGCGAGTGCGGCCGCGTCGACGGCCTGGACCCGGCCGACGATCGCCACGAGCGCGCCCGTCCGGCGTCGTGTCTCCGCGGCGACGAACCGCTCGGGTCCGTGCGGTTCGATCACCGCCAACTCGTCCATGACGCTGCCCAGGTGCCGGCGACCCTGCGTCCCGATGGTGGTGCCGGTGCCGAGCACCACTTCGACGGGACGGTCGGCGCGGTCGATCGCGGTCACGATCGACGCGCATGCCTCGACCGCGCGCTCGAACGATGCCCGGTCGTACGCGCCGGGTCGGACGTCGAGCATCACGAGCACCGGTGTGCGCCGGCGCGCCTCGTTCTGGCGCATCATCAACTGTCCGCGGCGCGCGGTCGAACGCCAGTGCACGTGCCGCAGGTCGTCGCCGGGCGCATAGTCGCGCAGCGTGTGGAACTCGCCGCTCGGTTCGATGCGCGAGCGCACCTGCGGTTGGTCCCGGTCGAGATCCAATCCGCCGGTCTCCGGTGGCGGGAGCAGGTCGCGGACGCGCGGATACACGATGACCTGCTCCGCGCCGAGGACGACCCGTGATCCCTGGACGAGCCCGAACGGGTCGGTCACGGTGGCGCGTAGCGGACCGACCTCGAATCGCCCGCGCCGATCGGTGGGGAAGCGGTACGCCGCGCGCGCTTCTTCGCCGGCGTGCAGTGGTGCGAGCAGGAGGCGCGCCGCGCGCCGTCCGCCGTCGAACGCATCGTTGACCGAGAGGGTGGGAGTGTTGCGCGGCGCTTCGACCACGACGTCGACGCGACCCTGGACACCGACCTGGAGCCGTTCCTTCACCTCGCGCCGGGCGAGCAGGCGCGGCGGATTCGCCCGGACCCACGCGAACGCGACGGCGAGGGTGATCAGTGCGGCTACCGCCAGCACTGCGAGCTGTACCAACCCGAGGATCCGGCCGGACGCGAACAGTCCCACTGCGGAACCGGTGAGTGCCCAGCCGCGGCGGGTGATCACGTCAGAGCACGCGGGCGGCGGGGACCTGCACCGACTCGAGGATCGACGTGAGCACATCGACCGAACTGACCGCGCGCGTCATCGCCTCGGACGACAGGACGAGCCGGTGCTCCAGCACCGAGCTGGCCAGGAGCTTGATGTCGTCGGGAACGACGTAGGAGCGGCCGACGCTCGCGGCCAGCGCGCGGGCGGCGCGTTGCAAGCCGAGCGCGCCACGCGGGCTGACACCGAGGAGGAGATCGCGGTGATGCCGGCTCGCCTCGACGATGTCGACGATGTAACCCTGGAGCTCGGGCGTCACGTGAACCCGTCCGAGCGCGTTCGACCACGCGGCGATTGACGTCGCGTCGGTCACGGGTTCGAGGTCTTCGGGTGCGACCGCACTCGTGTCCTGCGCTTCGAGAATCGCGAGCTCGGCGTCGCGGTCGGGGTACCCGATGCGCAACCGGAGCAAGAAGCGGTCGAGCTGCGCTTCGGGGAGGGGATAGGTGCCCTCGAGCTCGACCGGGTTCTGCGTCGCGATCACGAGGAACGGTGACGGCAGCTCGTAGGTGTGCGCGTCGACGGTGACCTGCTGCTCTTCCATGGCTTCGAGCAACGCGGATTGCGTCTTCGGCGACGCGCGGTTGATCTCGTCGGCCAGCACGACGTTGGCGAACACGCCTCCGGGCCGGAACTCGAAGTCGCCGCGGGCGCGATCCCAGACCGAGACGCCGGTGACGTCGGAAGGCAGGAGGTCGGGTGTGAACTGGATGCGGCGCCAGGTCCCGCCGACCGAACGTGCGATGGCCTTGGCGAGCGACGTCTTCCCCACTCCGGGTACGTCTTCGATGAGGAGATGGCCTTCGGCAAACAGGCATACCAGCGCGAGGTGGATCGCGCGCCGCTTGCCGCGAATCACCGACTCGATCTGTGTCGCGAGCGCGTCGAAGACGTCTTTGAATTGTTGGCCGAGACCGTTCCCATCAGCGATCGCCGTCGACGATTCGAGTGGGACGTCGGCTCCGAAGGAGCGTTCCGGGCGGGGCGCGGTCTGCACCGGTGTCGTCCTCCGTGTGGGGCCAAGATGCAGCGCGAGACCGTCAGCCCCCGCGACGGACCCAGCGGGTCCAAGCTACCTTGCTCTGCATGCGTGCGTCCCGCGGCCCTGGGAAGAGCGGGAAGAGACGCCATTCGATATTCCGGGAGGCGCCGGGCTGGATCCGCGCATTTCTCGCAGTGGTGGTGCGCCCGCATCTCTGGCCCGTCGCCGTACGACAGGCGACGCGAATCGCCCGTCCACAGTGGTGGAAGCAATCGCCGTTCCTCCCGCTCCCGGATGCGGGCTATCTCCGGTTCCGCCTCGTTACCGCGTACGGCGACACCGTCGCGCCGAAGCCCGACGACCTCGTCTCGTACTTGGAGTGGTGCCGTTCCCGGTAACGCGACGATCACCCCAGATGATCATTGGGGACGATCACTTGGGACGATCACTTGGGACGATCGCCCGGGAGCCCGAGCACGTCGCCGGTACACTCTCGGGACCGGAGGTGAACACCGCGTGGCCAGGAGCCTCTTGCTCAACGCTAGTTTCGAGCCGTTGTGCGTCGTGTCGTCGCGGCGAGCGGTCGTCCTGGTGTTGAAGGAGAAGGCCGAGATCGTCCATCGCAACGGCGCCGAGATGCGTTCCGAGCGGCGCAGCATCCCGGTGCCCACGGTGATCCGTCTCGTGCACTTCGTGCGCGTCCCGTTCCGCGCGAGCGCCCCACTTTCGCGCCGGGCGGTGTTCGCCCGTGACAGCCAACGGTGCCAGTACTGCGGCCGCGCCGCCGAGAACCTCGACCATGTCGTGCCGCGATCGCGACGCGGGACCCACAGCTGGGACAACGTGGTCGCGTCGTGCCGCTCGTGCAACGCCCGCAAGGGAGATCGATTGCCGGCCGAGTGCGGCATGTCGCCCCGGCGCCCGCCGGTCGCGCCGCACGCGACGCAGTCGCTGATCGTGTCGGCCGGACCGGTCGACCCCGACTGGCACCCCTACCTGTCGAACCTCGAGGCCGTCTCCGCGTAGGAGATGCAGGCGTAGCCGACCGCAGGGGAGGCGAAGCCGGAATCGACCAGTAGAAGCGCCCTAGTTATCGTCGTCGTCGTCGGGGGCGAGGCGATTGAGCAGACCGACCAGCTCTTCTCGGAACCGGTCCCGATCCCGGCGGGCGGCGCGCCGGATCTCCGTCGCCTCGCGTTCGGCGGCCTCGACGATGTTCGCCGCGTTCTCATCGAGGGATACGACGGCCTTGGGCCGGGCACCGCGCTTCTTCGCCGAGCCGGGTTCCCGCCCACCGTTCGTGATCTCGCCGTTCGTGATCTCGTCGAGCTTGCGCCGCTGCTTCGAGAGCTTCCGTTCGAGTCGCTCGACGTCATCGGCGAGCTTGGTGATCGCCTCGTTGTCGTGCTGACGGCCCGGGTGCTCGAGGTGCGCTTCTTGGCGAATCGCCTCCGCATCACGGCTCGCGCGCTCGAGCATGTTGCCCGCGTCGGCTTCGGCGCGGGCCAGGATCTCGGCGGCGTCGATCGTGATCGCCTCGCGCGCCCGTTCCGCCGACTCGACCTTGGCGCTCGTCGCTTCGAGCGCATTCCGCGCCGCGCTCAACTCGCTGCGTACGGTCGCCGTCAGCTCGCGTGTGGTCGTCAGCTCCTCGCGGAGTCGGTCCAGCTCGGCGCGATCGCGGGCGAGCGCCTCGTCCATCTCGGCCCGGCGGGCTTCGAGCGCGCCGACTTCGGCGCGAGCGGCGTCCAGCTCCTGGCGCGTGACTTCGAGCTCGCGACGGGCTTCCGGACTCTCGGCTTTCCGGCGCGCTTCCGCGAGCTCGGCCTCGATTTCCTCGGCGTGCTCGTCGAGCGCGCCGAGCGATCGGCGTGTCGTCTCGAGCTCGGTGCGGAGCCCGAGCACGTCGTTGCGCGTGGTCTCGAGCTCGGTGCGGAGCCCGAGCGCGTCGTTGCGCGTCGTGTCCAGCTCTGCGTGGGCGAGATCGAGATCCGCCGCGTGGGCGGTCACTTGCGCTTCGAGCTGTGCGACCGCGACACGGGCCTGTTCGAGCTCGGAGCTGCTCGCGGCCAGATTCCCCTCGAGCTCGGCGACCGTGTCGAGCGCCTCGGCGCGATCGCGCTCCGATTGCGCGTAGGCCTGTTCGCGGGCGGCGGCGATGCCCTCCAGCTCGGCGATCCGATCACGACCGGCTGCCAGCGCGGCGTCGAGCTCGGCGCGTTCGTCGTCGGATCGCGCGATCGACTGTTCGAGCTCCCACACGCGCGTGCGCGCCGCGTCGAGGTCGGCGTGCGCCGTATCGCGCTCGTTGACCCGCTCGACGACCGTCGATTCCAGCTCGGCCGATCGGGCGAGCAACGCGACCAACTCGGCCTGCGCCCGGTCGACCTCCGCGTGCATACGCTCGGCCCGGGCTTCGGCGCTGATCCAGCGATCGACGATCTCCTCGTCGCGATCCGGAGCGTCGCCCGGCGTCTGCGCCGCGATCTCCGGAACCGGGGTTTCCGCGACCGGGAGCCGGGCGGCGGGGACCCAACTGTCGGCCTCGGGCTCGGCGTCTTCCACGGCGGCGGCCTCCTCTTCGGCGCGGGCGGTGGCCACCTCTTCGGCGCGTGCCGCGGCCATCTCGATCGCACTCGCAGCTTCGACCAGGCCGGGCGGCGCGACGTCGACATCGACGGGGACGTCGACGCCGGGATCCATTGCCGGAGCCGCGTCGTGCGGCAGCGCCGGCTCGGGAGCGGCGACGGGAGGAGCGGCCCAGGTGATCGTCGGCGCTTTCGCGGTCGGTGCGAGCGCGTCGGCACCGACCAACTCGTCTTCGTGCACGGCCAGGAATTCGCGCGCGGCTTCGAGCGGATCGGCGCTCGGATCGATTCCGATCTCCGAAAGAATCTCGGCGATACGCGCGATGGTCTCCGCGCTGTCTTCGTGACGTTCTTCGACGGTTGGCATCGTGGCGTACGCGGTCTCGAACTCGTCGTACGACCCGAACCCGAGCATGTGCAGCGCATCGCCTTCTTCGGTCACCGCGTCGTGCAGCCGCCGGCGGGCTCTCGGCGTCGCCAGCACCCGACCCGCACGCATCTCGGCGTCGACAGTGACCTCGTGCAAACGGCGCACCTCGGCCGCGCGTTCCGGTGAGAGACCGGGCGTGCGGGCGTCGGCCGCGGTTGTCGCGGCGCGCAACTGGTCGATCGCGTCGGGCTCGTTCGCGTCGATCTTCGTCACTGCGGAACCCTCCGCCTCGGTGAGCGTGTGCGAGTCGACGAAGAGCGACGACTCGTACGGGAGCGCTCCGGCATCGTCGAATGCGCCCGTCTGCGCACCCGCGACATCGTCCGAGTGCTCGACCGCGGCAGACGGCTCTTCGATCACGGTCTCTACCTCGGAATTTCGAACCCGGTCCTGAACGCGACTACGGCCGAACCTCATCGACACACGCCTCCTGGGGTCGGGCTCCTCGCCGGGGCGAGGGACGAGTTCGTCGGGCTGGGAATGGGGCGCCGGGGGAGCAAAGTGTTGACGCTGTGGTGGATTGTGTCATAAGGTGGCGCCTGGTGGTGGAAAGGGGAGGATATCCCCACACCGGATGGTGCAGGTGGTGGGCAGCGCATGTTCCTGGGAGAGCACCAGCACTCCCTCGACGCGAAAGGGAGGGTGATCCTCCCGGCCCGCTTCCGCGACCAGCTGGAGGACGGTGCCGTGATGGCGAAAGCGCTCGATGGCTGCCTGGCCGTATATCCGGTCGAGGAGTTCCAACGGGTCGCCGCCAACCTGCAAGACGCGCGGTCCCGAGGCGCAACGGAGCGCCAGGCCGCGCGGTCGTACTTCTCGGGCGCGGTCGAGATCACGCCCGACAAGCAGGGCCGGGTCGCCATCCCGGCGCACCTCCGCACGTTCGCCAAGCTCGAGCGCGAGGTGATCGTGGCCGGCAACTTCGATCACATCGAGATCTGGAACTCCGAGGACTTCAGCCAGCGCGACCAGCAGGGCTCGGCGTCGATCGTCGGCGGCGAGGGCATCGACGACTTCATGTAGCGAACGCGACAACGAAGCGAAAAGTGCGCAAGCAGCAGTGCCCTTTTTTGACAAATACGGAGCCCGAGCAGTCCCGGGCCCGTCTCCAGCCCCTCGGCCGGCGCGGTTGTTGGCCCCTACTCCGCCCGCTTTCAGCCGTTGCCGACCTGGGGAGACATCCCGGGCGGCGCCTGTCGACCGGGGGGCTGGAGTCGGGGCCGGCGGCAGAAGCGGTTCCGGCGTAACGGTGAGGAGACGGATGTGGAGGCGGAGTTCTCGCATCTCCCGGTGATGGTTCGGGAGGTGGTGGAGCTCCTCCTGCCCGTACCGGTCGGACTGATCGTCGATTGCACGGTGGGCGGCGCGGGCCACTCGGCCGCGTTGCTCGGCGCGCGATCCGATATCCGTCTGCTCGGCATCGACCGTGACGCCGACGCCGTTGCTGCCGCTCGTCGTCGACTCGAACCCTTCGGGGATCGAGCACAGGTCGTCCGGGGAGGATTCGAGCAGCTCGCCGAGCTGGTCGATCGCCATAGTGAGGGGGAGCAGGTGATGGGCATCTTGATGGATTTGGGCGTCAGCAGCCCGCAGCTCGATCGACCCGAGCGCGGGTTCTCGTACCGGTTCGACGCGCCGCTCGACATGCGCATGGACGCGAAACAGACCCTCACCGCAGCCGACGTCGTGAACGAGTACGACGTGGACGAGCTCGCCGAGGTCATCGCTCGCAACGGCGAGGAGCGCTTCGCGCGGCGGATCGCCCGGGGCATCGTCGCGGCCCGTCCGCTGCACACGACGCGTGAGCTCGTCGACGTGATCCGCGCGTCGATTCCGGCCGCGACGCGCCGCAAGGGCGGCCATCCCGCCCGCCGCACGTTCCAGGCCATCCGCATGGAGGTCAACCGCGAGCTTCCGAACCTGGCCGACGGCCTCGGCGACTCCGTGCACGTGGTCGGGCCGGAGGGTCGGGTGCTCGTGCTCGCGTACCACTCACTCGAGGACCGCATGGTGAAAGAGACGTTCGCGGGATGGGCGGGCACCGGAGGCCCCGCCCTCCCGCGGCTTCCGATACCCGAAGCCCGTCGCAATCCGCTCGTTCGGTTGTTGACCCGCCGGCCGCTGCGGCCGCGTGCAGACGAGGTGGCCGCCAACCGGCGGGCCGAGAGCGTCCGTCTGCGCGCGGTCGAGCGGCTGAGCGAGCCGGCGTGATCACGCCGAGCGGGTTATGACTGCGGCACCTTCCCGTCGAAACCGACCCCACGCACAACCCGCCCGGCGGGAAGGTGCCGCGCGCTCGTCGGCAGGAGGCTCGGCGCAGAGCGCGCTCGCGCACGCCGTCCGGGTCGATCCCGCGGAGGTTCCGGCTCCGAAGCATCTGCGCGTCGCGCCGATGGTCTCGAAGCGGGTGTTGCGCCAACGGCGCCGGGCGCGTTTTGCGATAGCCGGTGTCGCCGCGATCTCCGCGATCTCGATGTTCCTGCTCGTGACCTTCCACGTGTTCGCGGTGCAGTCGTCGTTCCAGCTCGACAAGCTCGAGCACCGCCGTACCGACGCGCAGCGGCAGAACGAGCTGCTGCGCAACCTGGTCGCGACCCGGTCGTCGGCGACGACCATCTTCAATGCCGCGAGGGAGCTGGGCATGGTGCCCGCGACCGCGGTGCAAATCAATCTTCCGGATACGCCCGCGACGATCCCTGGCTCGTCACCGACACCCGTCAGCATGCCCAAGACCGACTACGGATCAATTGCCGCCGCCGCGCCCTAAGGGCGGCGCGGCGCGCCGCCGCCACCCGCCTCGAACTCCGAACGCGCGTCGCCGCGCTCGCCGCACGCTGGCGAATCCGGCGCGGCGTCTCGCGGTGTGCAGCCTGCTCGTATTGGTGGTATTCGCCGCGCTCGCGTTCCGGGTCACGCAGCTCCAAGTGCTGAGTGGCAACCGGTTCCGGCGGATGTCGCTGCACCAGACCCAGAAGGTCGTGCCGCTCCCGGCGCAACGCGGCACGATTTTCGACCGCAACGGCAGCGACCTCGCGATGTCGATCGAGCTGACGTCGATCTACGCGGATCCGAAGCACGTCACCGACGACATCACCTACGCGGCCGAGCTCGCGCCGATCCTGCACGTCCACCGCAAGGAACTGCTGGCGCGGCTCTCCGACAAGCATTTCGACTTCGCGTACCTGGCCCGGCGGGTGAGCGACAGGGTCGTCGCCGCCGTGAAGAAGCTCGAGCTGCCCGGCATCGGGTACGTGCCGGAGTCGGCGCGCCGGTATCCCGCCGATCCGCTGGCCGGCTCGTTGATCGGCCACGTCGGCGGGCAGGGGTCGGGTCGCGAAGGCGGGAACGGCCTCGAGTATCTCTACGACGCGCTGCTGGCGGGCAAGGACGGGAAGCTGATCGTCGAACGCGATCAACAGGGACTCGACATCCCGAATACCGCCACGCATCAGGTCGAAGCCCGCCGCGGTTCCGATCTGATGCTGACGCTCGACGAATCGCTCCAATGGCGGGCCGAGCAGGCGCTCATCGACCAGGTGACCGCGACGAGCGCGAAGGGCGGCATGGCCGCGGTCGTCGATGTCACCACGGGCGACGTCCTCGCGCTCGCGTCGGTCGAGGGCGCGAACGCGAACGCATCGGCGCATCCCTCGGCCGCGGGGGAGATCAACCAGCCGTTGATGGAATTGTTCGAGCCGGGCTCGACGAATAAGCTCATCACGCTGTCGACCGCGATCGAAGCCGGCATCGTCGGTCCCGACACGATGATCGACGTACCGTCGCAGTTGCGCGTCGGCGACTCCGTGTTCACCGACGTCGACCCGCACGGCAACGTGCAGATGTCGGTGTCCGACATCCTGCGCCAGTCGTCGAACATCGGCACGATCGAGATCGCGCAGCACATGTCGAAGGATCGGCTCGCCGGCGCGCTGCGGTCGTTCGGCCTCGGATCGCCGACGGCGGTCGCCTTTCCGGGGCAGGCCTCGGGCCTCCTGCTGGACCCGTCCAAGTACTACGACACCGGGCTCGCGTCGACCGCGATCGGCTACGGCGTCGCGGTGACGGGCATGCAGATGCTCGACGCGTACGCGACCATCGCCAACGCCGGTGTCACCCGTCCGCCCCGCCTGCTCGACGCGACGATCGACGCACGGGGGAAGCGTCATGACGCGCTCGAACGACGGGGTCGCCGCGTCGTCTCTCCGCAGACGGCGCTCGAGATGACCAAGATGCTCACGGGCGTCGTGAGCGACGGGACCGGCGCCTGCGCCGCCATCCCGGGATACATCGTCGCGGGCAAGACCGGAACGTCACGCAAGGCGGTCGACGGGGGCTACTCGCACGGCACGATGGCATCGTTCATCGGCTTCGCGCCGGCACAACACCCGCGGCTCGCGGCAATCGTGGTGCTCGACGAACCCTCTTCGCAGTACGGCGGCACGGCCGCGGCGCCCGTGTTCGCCGGCGTGATGCAGTTCGCCCTCACCCGCAGCGACGTTGCCCCCGACGACGTCGGCAACACGCAATTCAACGCGGCGCGCGTCATGGCCGACCAGCTCGGCACGAATTGCGACCCGCCGCCGCCGGCGCTCGCGGCGCGCCGGACCCCGGCGACCACGCCGACCACCACGCCGGTGACGACCCCGAGCACCACGCCGGTGACGACCCCGAGCACCACGCCGGTCACCCCGGCGCGTGCGGCTTCGAAGGCGACGCCCGGTAGCCTCGGCCACGACACGTCACTGAGCGGATAGGGGGGCGCGTGCGACTGCACGACCTCCTCGCGGGCCTGGCGGCGTCCGACGGAGCGGCACCGCTGGAGATACGGGGCGACGCCGGTGTCGAGATCACTTCCGTCGTTCACGACAGCCGCGAGGCAAGTGCCGGAACGTTGTTCTGCTGCATCCGAGGATCACGGTACGACGGACACCGGTTCGCGCCGGATGCCGTCGCGGCGGGCGCGGTCGCGCTGCTGGTCGAGAATTGGATCGAGCTCGATGTTCCTCAAGCGCGCGTTCCTTCGGTGCGCGCGCGCCTCGGTCCGGTCGCGGCGCGGTTCTTCGGATCGCCGTCGCAGGCGATGCGTGTGCTCGGCATCACGGGTACGAACGGCAAGACCACCACGACCTACCTGCTCGAGGCGATCGCGGAGGCGGCCGGCGACCGGACCGGCGTGATCGGAACGGTCTCGGCACGCGTCGGCGATCGCATGCTGCCGGCGGCTCACACCACGCCGGAAGCGACCGAGTTGCAGGCCGCGCTCGCGGCGATGCGTGACGACGATGTCGCGACGGTTGCGATGGAAGTCTCGTCGCACGCCCTCGACCAGCACCGCGTTGACGCGACGAGGTTTGCCGCGGCGTGCTTCACCAACCTCTCGCACGACCATCTCGACTACCACGGATCGCTCGACGCGTACTTCGACGCCAAGGCCCGCTTGTTCACGCCCGACTTCACGCGTCGCGCGGCCGTGCACGTCGGAGACGAGTACGGGGTTCGCCTGGCGCGCCGGGCGTCCGACCTCGGTCTCGACGTGGCCCGCTTCGCCGTGGGTGATCCCGACGCCGACGTGACCGCTCGCGACGTCGTGTTGCTGCCCGCCGAGACGTCGTTCCAGCTCGTCGCGTGCGGCCGCGAGCCGCTGCCCGTGCGCACGGCGCTCGTCGGCTCGTTCAACGTCGTCAACGCGCTGGCGGCCGCGGCCACGGCAACGCTGGCAGGCTTCGATCTCGACGCCGTCGTCGCCGGGCTCGAGCGGGCGATCGTCATACCGGGCCGGATGGAACGCGTCGACGCGGGCCAGGATTTCACTGTTCTCGTCGACTACGCGCACACACCCGACGCCTTGCGCAACGCGCTGCGTGCCGCGCGCGAGCTCGCCGGCGACGCCCGGGTGCTCGTCGTGTTCGGGTGCGGCGGCGATCGCGATCGCGCCAAGCGTCCGTTGATGGGTGCAATCGCAGCCCGGCTCGCGGACCGCACCTACGTGACGACTGACAACGCCCGCTCCGAGGATCCCGGCGCGATCGTCGACGAGATCGTGACGGGCATCCCGGCCGGGGGCGATCCGAGCGGCGGCGACGTGGTCATCGTGCTCGACCGCCGGATGGCGATCGGCGCCGCGATCACCGCGGCCCGATCGGGAGACGTCGTGCTCGTCGCGGGCAAGGGTCACGAAACCGGTCAGACCGCCGGGGGCGAGACGACCCCGTTCGACGACCGGCTCGCGGCCCGGACCGAGCTGGCCGGGCGATCGTGAAGACCGCGGGCGAGATCGCGGGCGTGGCCGGC
>JBBQER010000080.1:0-19576 GCA_038320885.1 Acidimicrobiia bacterium | reverse complement strand
GTCATTACCGCGGCCGGCGTGTCGTCGGGGATCGACATGGCGCTGCGACTCGCGGCGCACGTTGCCGGTGACGAGGTCGCGCAGGCGATCCAGCTCGGCATCGAGTACGACCCGCAGCCGCCGTTCGACAGCGGCTCCGTCGCCAAGGCATCTGAGGCCGTCCGCAATCTCACCTTCGCCAACCTCGTTCGCGAAGCCACCCCGAGATAGTTCGGAGCTATTTGGACACGATGACCGCGGAGCCGTGGCCGAAGAGGCCTTGGTTGATCGAGAGGCCGATGTTGGCGCCGGCGATCTGACGGCCGTCGGCGCGGCCCTGGATCTGCCATGTCAGCTCGCACACCTGCGCGATCGCCTGCGCGGGGACGGCCTCGCCGAAGCACGCCAGCCCGCCGCTCGCGTTCACGGGTACTCGTCCGCCGATGGTCGTGGCGCCGTCGCGCAGCAGCTTCTCGGCCTCGCCGGGTGCGCACAGCCCGATCTGCTCGTACCAGTCGAGCTCCATCGCGGTCGACAGGTCGTAGACCTCGACGCAGTCGAGATCGTCGGGACCGATGCCGGCCTCCCCGTAGGCGCGCGCCGCGATCGACTCCTTGAATCCGTGGGCGGGCATCGCGCCGGTCCCGGCGGCGCTGTCGGTCGCGAAGTTCGGGAGCTCGATCGTGGTCTGCGGATAGCTGGGCGTGACCGTGGAGATCGCGCGCACGCGCACCGGGTCGCTCGACCCTTGGCTGCGTGCATAGTCGAGGCTGCTGACGATCAGCGCGGCGGCGCCGTCGCTGGTCGCGCAGATGTCGAGCAGGCCGAGCGGATCGGAAACGAGGGGAGCGTTGAGCACGTCGTCGACGGTCACCGCCTTGCGATAGCGCGCGTACGGATTCTCGAGGCCGTGCTGCGCGTTCTTCACCTTGACCTGGGCGAAGTCTTCGCGAGTTGCTCCGAACAGCTCCATCCGGCGGCGCGCGTGGAGCCCGAAGTACGTCGGGTTCGTCGCGCCGAGAAGGCGGAACCGCAACCAGTCGGGATCGTCGCCGCGCTCGCCCTTGTTGGGCGCGAGGAATCCCTTCGGTGTCGTGTCGGCGCCGATCACCATCGCGACGTCGCAGAAGCCGGCCAGGATCTGGGCCCGGGCCGCCGCGAGCGCGGTGACACCGGATGCACAGGCCGCGTACGACGACGCGACCTGGGCGCCGTTCCAGCCGAGGGCCTGCGCGAACGTCGCGCCCGCGACATAGCCGGGATATCCGTTGCGGACGGTCTCGCCGCCGGAGACGAACTGCACGTCCCTCCACTCGACGCCCGCGTCGGCGAGTGCGGCCTGCGCCGCGACCACGCCGTACTCGACGAAGTTCCGTCCCCATTTCCCCCAGGGGTGCATGCCCACCCCGAGGATCGCGATGTCCCGGTCGGCGCTCATCGGGCGCCTCCCGACAAAGGCGCCGCGGGCGCCCACTGCCACACGACGTACTCGTGGTCGTCGTCCTCGTAGAGCGGGCCGAGCACCAGCTCCATCGCCATGCCGACTTCCAACTGCGTCGCGTCCGCACCCGTCGCGAGCCCGCCGAGGACCACCATCTTCTCCTCGTCGAGCTCGACCGCGCACACGGTGTAAGGGACGAACGGATCCGGGGACACATACGGTTCGGGCGGCGCGTAGTGGTTGGTCGTCCACGACCACAACGTCCCCCGACGCGACAACGACGCGGGTTCGCGTTCCTCACCGGGTGCGCTCGGATTGCCCGACACGGCGATCGCAGTCGGCCAGAAGTAGGAACCCGATGTGGTTCCGCGGGCGCCGAGCAACGCGGGCGCCGCTTCGTCCATGGTGAACCAGTCGGGTGCTGCGGAGACGCGGGCCTTGTTCACGTCAGATCTCCCAGGTGCTTCAGTGCCGCTTCGGCTTCGTTCATGATGCGCGCGACGAGCTCGGCCACGCTCGGCAGATCCTCGATGACGCCCGCGACCTGACCGCTCGACAGCACGCCCGCGTCGAGGCGGCCCTCGACGAGTCCGGCGCGCAATAACATCGGCGTGTTGGCCGCGAGCGCGAGCTGCGACCATTTCAAGTCGGCCTCCTTGCGCATCGCGAGCCCTTCCCGGATGATCGCGCGCCACGATGTGCCCGACATCTTCTTGAACGCGGCCGCGTTGCGGAGCGCGCGGGGGAGTGCGGTGACCGCGTTGGTGCGCTCGAGCTCGTCGACGAAGTCGGTGCGCAGGACGCGGTGCGGCACGCCGTCGATGCGCGCGGTGACGACGGTGTCGGCGACCGTGCGCCCGAGATAGAACTGCTTCACCGACTCGGGCACCGTGCTCTCCTGCGTGAGCAGGAATCGCGTCCCCATCGCGACCCCGGCCGCGCCGTACGCGAGCGCGGCGACCAGACCGCGACCGTCGAAGAAGCCTCCGGCCGCGATCACGGGAATGTCCACCGCGTCGACAACCTGGGGGAGCAGCAACGTGGTGGCGACCGAGCCGGTGTGTCCGCCGCCTTCGCCGCCCTGCACGATCACTGCGTCGGCACCCCACGCCGCGACCTTCTCGGCGTGGCGCCGGGCGCCGATGGACGGCACGACCGCGATTCCCGCGTCCTTCAGCGTCTTGATCTGGTGTTCGCGCGGCGCGAGCGCGAACGACGCGACGGGTACGTGCTCGCGCACGAGCAGGTCGACGCGCGAGTCGGCATCGTTGGCGTCGGCGCGCAGGTTCACGCCGAAAGGCCGGTCGGTGCGCGTGCGTACCTCGCGGATGGCGGCTGCGAGCTGGTCGAACGTCATCGTCGCCGATGCGAGGATCCCGAGCGCGCCGGCGTTCGCGGTCGCGCTGACGAGCCGGGGGCCCGCGACCCAACCCATGCCGGTTTGCACGATCGGCACGTCGATGCCGAAGCGATCGCAGATCGGCGTGTGGATGTTCACTGATCCGGGACTTCCTTCTCGCCGAGACCGAGCGGGTCGATGACCTCTCGGATCCAGCGCAACTCCTCGTCGGTGGGAACGCGCGTCTCGGGTACGTCGGCGGGAAGGACGAGGTCGAACCCGGTGGCCGCGACCACGTCGGCGACGCTCACCCCTGGGTGCACCGAGCGCAGGCGCATGTGGTGGTCGGGCCCGCCGTAGTCGCACACGCACAGGTTCGTCACGACGCCCGTGATCTCGTGCGATCGGGCACTCTCGTGGTGCAAGGCTGCGGCGCGCTTGTATCCGACGCCGCTGACCACGTCGACTTCGGGCACGAGCGCGCGCGTCGAATGGTTCGGGATCCAATAGGTCGTCTTGTTGCAGAGCGTGTTGCCCGGCGCGCCGCGCATGCCGAGGAGCTGCGTCTTCGGCTTTTCGGGCGCACCGATGAACGCGAAGTTCTGATTGCCGTACGGATCGAACTGGCTTCCGCCCATGATGATGTGGCGCCGGCCCGACCACACGACGTCGAACATCGTGCGGTACGGATTCCAACCGGCGACGACCTTCTCCGGCGCATCCACGCCGACGGGCAGGATGTTCTCGACGAGGAGGGCTTCGCCGTCGGTCATCACCAGACCGGCCTCGAAGGTCGCCTTCGCCAGCCGCCCGCCGATGGTCGGCAGGGTTCCGATCGGATTGGCGAGGATCTCGCCGTCGCCGCGGAAGCACTCGGCGAGTGCGACCGCACATACCTCGGCGCGCGTGGGCGGACCACTCCGCACGTTACTCACGAGATTGGCGCGGTCTCGATCGCGGCCTGGTACTCGGCCTCGGTCACGTCGATGTACTTCGCCCGGAACTCGTGCCACGCGTCGTCGCTCTTGGCGCCGGCCGCGTATTCGCGCTGGAACGCTTCGTCACGCGGATAGTCGGGAACACATTCGGTGAAGTGCGCGCCGTGCGGCGTCTCGACGACGCCATCGGTCATGAGCCGGTTGATGCGGATCGACTGCGGCGGTCCGAGCTTCAGGAACTCCTCGGTGTCGACGAGCTGCTCGACCGACATGAACCGTTTGCGCGCGGCCATGCAGTAGAGGTCGTCGAAATACGGATCGACGCCGAGGAACTGACCGGTCCCTCCCTGGTCACCCCGGTGCATGTGGATGAGGGCGACGTCGAGCTCGAGCGCGGGCATGGCGACGAGCTCTTCGGCGTCGGCGTAGGGCGAGCGAATGAGTTGCAGTGCGGGATTCAGGCGGAGCACATCGGAGCCGAGCCCGACCCGGGTCGGCAAGAACGGCACGCGCCACGCCGCGGCTTGCAGGCCGAGGAGGAACATGCCCTCGTCGAGCTCGGTCGTCTGTACGGCGCCGGCCTGGCGGGCATTGCGAAAATGCGGCTCGAGCGCGATCGAATCGAGCGATACGAAGGAGTAGACGACCCGGCGCACCTTGCCCGCGCGGCACAGCATGCCGACCTCGGGGCCGCCGTAGGCCACGACCGTGAGATCCCGCACCGGCGAACGCATGAGCGCGCGCACGATGGCCATGGGCTTGCGCCGCGATCCCCACCCGCCGATCCCGACAGTCATACCGTCGCGCACCTCGCTGACAATGTCGTCGATCGTCACGCGTTTGTCGGGAACGGGCACTCGTGCAACTCCGAGCAGGTCGATCTGACGGGGTGTCAGATCGTACACTCCGCCCCCGTGACCGATCCTGTCGACTTGCCGCGCTTCGACGGGCAGGTCGTGCTCGTCACCGGGGGTTGTCGGGGTATCGGGCGCGGCATCGCCGAACGTTTCGCGCAGGCGGGCGCGCAGATCGCGATCTGCTGTCGCCACGTTCCCGATGACCTTCCCGACGGATGGCTGTTCGTCGCGGCCGACATCCGCGAAGCCGAACAGGTCGACGCGGTGCTCGCGGCGATCACCGAACGCTTCGGCCGGCTCGACGTGCTCGTGAACAACGCGGGTGGTTCGCCGCCCTCCGACACCGCAACCGCGTCGCCCCGCTTTACCGCGGGAATCATCGCGCTGAATCTCACCGCCGCGCTCGTGTGCGCGCAGAAGGCGAACGCGGTGATGCAGGGACAGGCCGGCGGCGGGAGCATCGTGAACATCGCGAGCGTGAGCGGCGTGCGGCCGTCGCCGAGCGCAGCTGCGTACGGCGCCGCGAAGGCCGGCCTGTTGAACGCGACGCAGACGCTCGCGGTCGAGCTCGCACCGAAGGTGCGCGTGAACGCCGTGGTCGTCGGATATGTCGTGACCGAGCAGGCGCACCTGTTCTACGGCGACGACGCGGGCATCCAAGCGGTCGGTGAGACCGTGCCGCTGGGCCGGATGGCGGTACCCGACGACATCGCCGACGTGTGCCTCTTCCTCGCGTCACCGCTCGCCCGCTACGTGACCGGTGCGCAGGTGCTCGTGCACGGTGGCGGCGAGCGTCCCAGCTACATCGAAGCCGCGAAGGGAACGGACCCAGCATGAGCGAACGTCGCGAGGCGGGTATCCCGCCGAGCAGTGAGCGCGGCCCGAGCGGCCCGGCGGCACGCCGAGAGCGGAAGATATGACGGGCAGGCTCGAGGGCAAGGTTGCGCTGGTGACCGGCGCGGCGTCGGGGATCGGTGCCGCGTGTGTGCGGCGGTTCCTCGACGAAGGCGCGCAGGTCGCGGGCATCGACGTCGCGGTGCCCGATACGCATCCGTGCCACGCGTTCGTCGCCGTCGACGTACGCGAAGCGGACGCGGTCAGTGCGGCGGTCGCCAGCATCGTCGCGCGGCTCGAGCGCGTCGACGTGCTGGTGAACGCGGCCGGCGTCTCGAGCTTCGGTACTGCCGACACGATCGACGAAGCCGAGTGGAGCCGAGTACTCGACATCAACCTCAAAGGCACGTGGCTCGTCGCGCGCGCAGTCCTGCCCGGGATGGTCGAGCGCGGTTCGGGCAGCATCGTGAACCTCGCGAGCGTCGAAGGCATCGAAGGCGGTCAGTCGCAGACCGCGTACAACGCGTCCAAGGGCGGCGTCGTGCTGCTCACGCGCAGCATGGCGGTCGACTACGGGCCGCACAATGTGCGCGTCAACTGCCTGTGCCCCGGGATGATCCAGACGCCGATGACCGCGCCGCTCCAAGACGGCGGGCTACGACCCGTGCTCGAATGGTTCGAGCAGCAGCACCTCCTCGGCCGTTGCGGACAGCCCGAAGAGGTCGCGGCGGCTGCCCTGTTCCTGGCTTCCGACGACGCGTCGTTCGTCACCGGCCACGCGCTGGCAGTCGACGGCGGCTACCTCGCCGGCCGCCGGTTCCCCGGAACGCTCTGACGAGCACACTCGGGCGGGGTGTCGGTTGGTTGGTCGCAACGACGTGAATCCTCATCAGACGCGATTCGGTGACGCTTAACGGTGCAAATTCACATCAGAGCGCGCCGAACGCGCCCGTTCTCAGTGTGTTTGCGGCGCCTCGGGTCCGCCTCACCCTTGAGCCGGCAGTGACCTGCCGTCACACTGTGCGGATGGGTAACCCTCAGTATTCCGATTCGATCGTCATTGCGTGTTCAGCCGACGAGTTGTACGACATGGTCTCGGACGTGACTCGCATGGGCGAGTGGAGTCCCGTATGCAAGGCCTGCTGGTGGGATGAGGGCGATGCCGCACGCGTCGGCACCTGGTTCACCGGACGCAACGAGCTGCCCGAACGGACTTGGGAGACGCGCTCCGAGGTCGTCGCGGCCGACCGGGCTCGGGAGTTCGCGTTCATCGTCGGCGGTTCCTTGACGCGATGGGGCTACACGTTCACGCCGGTCGATGGTGGAACGCGGGTAACGGAGTCCTGGGAGTTCCTTCCCGGTGGAGCGGCGATGTTCGAGGAGCGGTTCGGAGCCGACGCGCAGGCGCAAGCCGCCAACCGTGCCGAACTGGCCCGTAGCGGCATCCCGGCGACGCTCGCCGCGCTGAAACGGATCGCAGAAGCGCACTGATTCGACCGTCGGAAGGGCTCAGTCGTTGTTCCGTTGCTGTGATGAGTCGTCCAGGTGCTCTCGGCGGGAGTTCCATTCTCCTCGTAGGCCGATCTTCGGCCGATCCATAGGACCATCGACGCGACGGGTCGCATCGAAGTGCTCTCCGAGTTTCAGCAAAGCGGCCGCATCGGTGGCAATGACCCGTGCCCCGAGCGGGGCCATCTCCCGGGAGATGACGCCATTCCCGCATCCGGCCTCGAGGATGTGTTCGCCGGGGTGGACGGTCAGCAATCGATGAACCGACGGGGAGATGAGAGACGATGGATCTCGCCGGGGCGCGTTTACAGTGCCGCAGAGATGAGCACTCCGGCGCCCCCGGGTTGGTATCCCGATCCGGGACGAGCACATCAGTACCGGTACTTCGACGGCGGCGCATAGACGGATCACGTGTCCGACAACGGAGTCGCGGCGTTCGCGGGGCCGCAGCTACCGGACGTACCGCGGGCCAAGATGTGGATCTTCGCGGCCCTTTCCATCTTCGTGTTCTGGATCAACACGCCCGGCATCCGGCTCGTGCTCCCGTTCGGTGTCCTCTTCGCGATCTCGTGCTGGCAGGTCACCAAGGTGCCCTTGCGCGCGCACGAACACGCCGGGTCGCCCGCGGTCGGCGAGATGAAAGCGGCGCGCTGGGTCGCGTTCGGGCTCGCCGCCATCAACGTCTTGCAAGCGTTCATCTGGTTCCGCCGCTAGTCGACGAGCACTGCAAGCAATCCGGATGCCGCGTTCGGAGACCGTCACCTACGACCTCGCCCCGAGACATAGCAAGTCGCGTTCCTCGCAACGGCGGTCAGGGGTGCTGGCTGCTGACGGAGACGATCTCGCCGGTCATGTACGACGAGAGGTCGGACGCGAGGAACACGATCACGTTCGCGACCTCCCACGGCTCGGCGGCGCGGCCGAACGCCTCGCGCGTCGTCAGCTCGGCGAGGAGCTCGCCGGTGGTGACCTTGGCCAGGTGGGGGTGCATCGCCAGGGACGGCGCGACCGCGTTGACCCGCACGCCCGCGCCGGCCGCTTCGATCGCGGCGCAGCGGGTGAGCGCCATCACGCCCGCCTTCGCCGCCGCGTAGTGCGCCTGGCCTTCCTGCGCGCGCCATCCGACCACTGAGGCGTTGTTCACGATCGCGCCCGCGCCCCGCGGGAGCATGTGCGCGAGCGCGGCCCTCGTCATCCGCATCGTGCCGGTGAGGGTGACGTCGAGCACCGCGAACCACTGCTCGTCGGTCATCTCGGCGAGCAGGGCGGTGCCGCCGAGCCCGGCGTTGTTCACGAGCACGTCGAGCTGACCGAGCTCACGGATCACCTCGGCGATGCAGCGGTCGACATCGGCTTGCGCGGTCACATTGGCGAGCACTGCGTGCGCGCCGATCTGCTCGGCGGACTCGTGCAGCCGGCGTTCGTGAATGTCGGTGATCGCGACCCGCGCCCCTTCCTCCACGCAGCGCTTGGCCGTCGCGAAACCGATGCCGCTCCCGGCCGCCGCGGTGACGAGTACCGTCTTGCCCGCGAGCAACCCGCGCCCGGGTGGATAGTCGGGTGGCATCGGCACGTTGGTCATTTCGGCTCCTTCGGCAACCCCAGCGCGCGTTCCCCGATGACATTGCGCTGGATCTGGTTCGAGCCGCCGTAGATCGTGTCGGCGCGGCTGTAGAGGAACAACCCTTGCAGCGCTTCGTGCGCACCCGCCACTCCCGCGGGTCCGCACACGTCGATCGCCAGCTCACCCAACGCGCGGTGAAACGTTGCCCAGAACAACTTGTGGATCGAGGTGGCGGGCGTGACCGTCCCGTGCTCGAGCGCGGGCAGGGTCCGGAGCGCATGAAAGCGCATCACGCGAAGTGTGATCCAGGCGTCGGCCAGTCGCTGGCGCATCGCCGGATCCGATGCAATGCCGTTGACTTGCGCGAGCTCAGTGATGTCCCGCAGCTCCTGTTCGAACGCGAGCTGCTGGCCGAGTGTCGACGCGCCGCGCTCGAATGCGAGCGTGCCCATCGCGACGCGCCAACCGTCGTCGACCTCGCCGACCACGTTCGCGGCGGCCGTGCGCGCGCCGTCGAGGAACGTCTCGTTGAACTCGGAGTGGCCGGTGATCTGCACGATCGGGCGGATCTCGATGCCGGGCTGGTCCATCGGAACGAGGAGATACGAGAGGCCGCGATGCTTGGGCGCGTCGGGATTCGTGCGCGCGAGCACGAAGATCCAATGCGCCCAATGTGCGAGCGACGTCCACACCTTCTGACCCGTGATCACCCACTCGTCGCCGTCGAGCACGGCGCGGGTCTTCACGTTCGCGAGATCAGAGCCCGCGTCGGGCTCGGAGTAGCCCTGGCACCAGATCTCCGTGCCGCGCAGGATCCCCGGAAGTACTGCGCGTCGCTGCACGTCGGAGCCGAAGTGCACGATGGTGGGCCCGAGCAGGCCTTCGCCGACGATCCCGACCCGACCCGGCCCCCCGGCGCGCGCGTACTCCTCGAAGAAGATCATCTGCTCCACGAGCGATGCGCCGCGACCGCCGTGTTCGGCGGGCCAACCGAGGCCGATCCAGCCGTCGCGCCCGAGCTCCTGCTCCCACTCCCATCGTTCGTCGAAGCAGTCGTGCTCGTCGCCCGGTCCGCCGCGGCCGCGCACGACGGCGAAGCGTCCTCCGAGTCGATCGGCGAGCCAGGTGTGCGCGTCGGCGCGGAAGCGCTCTTGCTCGGGAGTGAAGCGCAGGTCCAAGTGGCGGGACCGTACCAAGAGAGGCGACAGCGCAGCGACCGGAGGGCAGCGGAGCGGGGAGCCGACCATGAGAATTGCCCACTCGTACACTCCCACGAATGGACGCTCAGGGAACTGCGGTTGTCACGGGCGCGGGGCGGGGGATCGGGCGCGCGGTTGCGATCGAGCTCGCCCGGCGCGGCTTCGAGGTGGTCGCGACGATGCGCGACGTTGCCGACGGGAAGGACCTCTCGTCCGATGCCGGCGAGGGAACCAAGCTCCGCGTCGCGCGCCTCGACGTCAACGACGCGTCGACGATGAACCTGCCGGCCGGCTTGCGCGTGCTCGTGAACAATGCCGGCGTCGAGAGCGAGAACCTTCCGCTCGAGGTGATGCCGTCCGAGATGTGGCGCACGATCTTCGAGACCAATGTGTTCGGGCTCGTGGAGGTGACCAAGCACGCGATCCCGCTCTTGCGCGAGTCGGGCGGTGGCGTGATCTGCAATGTGACGTCGTCGTCGATGCTCGCGCCGGTGCCATTCCTCGGCGCCTACCGTTCCAGCAAGGCGGCGGTGAGCGCGATCGGGGAGTCGCTGCAGGCCGAGGTCGCGCAGTTCGGGATCCGGGTGCTTGAGATCATGCCGGGACCGATCGAGACGGCCATGCTCATTGCCTCCGACCAGCCGTCGCCCGCGATCGAGCACGAGCTCTACCGCGCGCAGGCGGAGCAGATGTGGGAGGGCCGGCAGCGGATTCGGGGGATCTACACCCCGGCGGCCGAAGCCGCCCGTCGCATCGCCGACGCGATCCTCGACGATGACGGACCCCTGCGCGCCGGTTGCGACGACATGAGCGAGGGCATGCTCACCGCGTGGCGCAACAGCGCTTCGGACGAGGAGTGGATGCGCCCACTGCTCGAATCGTTCGGCGGGAGTCGACAGTGATGGGGAGGCTGGCGTGATCACCGGGCTCGCGCACACCGCGGTGTGCGTTGCCGACGTGGAAGCCGCGGTCGCCTGGTACCGCGACGTGCTCGGACTGACCGTTCTCTCACCGCCGTATCAGATGGAAGGCGACGCGATCGAGCGCGACATGGGCGACCTCGTCCCGTCACCGGTGGTCGTGAAGGCCGCGATCATGGGCGTCGACGAGAGCGATCGCGTGCTCGAGGTCATCGAGTACCCGAAGGCGCCGGGCCGGCCGCGACCGATCGACGAATCCATCATCGACTACGGCTTCACGCACGTCGCGTTGTTGTGCGACGACGTCGCGGCGATGCGTGCGGATCTGGAGGCGAAGGACGTGCGCTTCCTCGTGGAGGGCATCGCCGACGTCGCCGGCGTGCGCACCACGTGGATCGCCGACCCGTGGGACAACGTGTTCATCCTCGTCGAGAAGGTGCGCCGCCCCGATCAGCCCTACTACCGGCAGTACTAGACGCCACGCGCACCGCGCCTACAACCGATCGCGCGACGGCCGAGGAACACGTCGAGTGCGCAGCCACCCGACAGCCACCACGTCGCGTCCACACCATTCATGAGCGCCGCGACCGCCGGCACATCAAAGGGCTCCCAGTCGCCGAGCCCCGGGATCAGAGCGGCGCCTCGAAGTGGATCTCGTGGCGAACCGGGATGCCGTGGTTGCCGATCTCGGGAATCTCGGGCTTGATCGCTCGCGCTTTGGTGATCGAGTCACGCCGGAAATCCGTCCAGTCCCAGCCGGCGCGTTGGTACATGCGGATCGCGTCGGTGTTGTCGTTGCTGGTAACCAGCCACAGTCGCCTCCAGCCGTCGCGCCGCCCGCGCTCGACGACCGACTCGAGCAGTCCCGATCCGACTCCGGCGCCGCGGTACGTCGAGACGAGCGCGACGAGTTCAACGTCACCGTCGACGTCGTTGATCAGCGCGCATCCCACCGGCCGGCCGTCGATCTCGGCCGCGAAGCCGTCGAGCAGCGATGCGTCCTCGATGAGGTGGTCGTTCGACATGAGCCGCACGGATCCGAATGCGGTCCCGATCAGGTCGGCGACCCAGTCGTGGTCCTCGGGGGTGACGGGGCGGACGTTCATCGGGCACCCATCATGCCGGTTCGGGTTCGGTGTTCGAGCAGCGTGCTACTCCACCGCTCCCGAGGCCCGGAGTGCGGCGATCTCGGCATAGCCGCAAGAGAGAACCTCGCGCAGCACCCACTCGCTGTCCTGCCCTAAGGTCGGACCCGACTGTCCGTAGCCGCTCGGGCTCTCCGAGAGGCGGAATCCGTTGCGCTCGTAGAGCCGCGACCCCAGGTAGGGGTGCGTGTGGCGCTCGAAGTGATCCCGCCGCGCGAGCTGCGGATCGGCGTGCAGGTCGCCAAAGTCGGCGACGGGCACGGCCTCGATGCCGGCGGCCTGCAGCTGTTCGGCCACGTCGGCCCGGGTGCGCGTTGCCGTCCACGCCGACAGCAGCCTCTCGATCTCGTCCTCTCGGTTCCTGCGCCCGGCGAGCGACGCCAGATCCGGGTCGTCGGCGAGGCCAAGCAACCGTGCGAGCGCGGACCAGTCACCGTCGGACCAGCACGCGATCGCGACCCACCGGTCGCCGATGTCGCCCTCGTCCGCGCAGCGGAACGCGCCATGGGGCGCCGCGTGCGGGTGACGGTTGCCGTCTCGCAATCGAATGAGGCCGTTCAGCTCGTAGTCGAGCAACCACGGAGAAAGGCTCCAGTGCGCTACCTCGACCTGGGCGATGTCGAGGTACACGCCCTTCCCCGTGCGCCGCCGGTAGAGGATGCCGGCTGCGAGCGCGGCGGCGACATACCGCGGCGCCAGCGAGTCGGTGATCGTGCCGTACGGACCGATGGGTTCGCGGTCGGGCCAGCCGGTGAGCGCGTTGTAGCCGCCGAGCGCGGAGCCCTGACCGCCGAACCCGGGGTAGTCCTTGTGGGGACCGGTTTGGCCGTTGAGGCACGCGCTGATCATCACGAGGTCGGGCTTGATCTCGCTCAGCACGTCGTAGTCGAGACCAAAGCCCTTCATCGCCTTCGGTGCGTAGTTCTCGGCGACCGCGTCGGCCCATTCGACCACCAGTCGCTTGACTAGCGCGACGGCCTCGGGCCGCTTCAGGTTGAGCGCGAGGTTGCGCTTCCCGACGTTGAGCCCGTCGTACATCGCCGAGCCCTCGAGGCCGTGCGGGTTGTCGGGGGTCATCGCGTACGCACGCAGGAAATCGGGCCGCGTCTTCGACTCGACGCGCAGCACGGTCGCGCCGTGCTCGACGAAGTACCGCGTCGCGATCGGACCGGCCGCGCCCGAGCCGAACTCGATGATCTTGAGCCCCTCCCATGCGCGGCGACCCGGCGCGCCGGTGGCGTGCGATCCCGCCAAGCGGCGCCGGGCCGTTCTGACCCGTGGGGCGCCGTCGTAGGGGAGGACGGCGGCAACCGCGTCGCCAGGCGAGCGGGCGACCGCAAACGATCGCGGGAAGCGCGCGATGTCACCAACCGGCCCGAAGAAGTCGCGCGCCGCGAGCTGGGCCGACTGGTAGATCTCACGCGGGGAGTTCGCGGGAGCGAGCATGAGATTGGTCTCGACCGCGAGGTCGTAGAGGTCCTGCATCGTGTGCCCGGCGAAGTACGCGGCGACCGCGCTCTCGATCGCGGCCAGCTCCTCGTCGCTCGCCGTGTTCTGGTTGAACGTGCTCCAGTTGCGGTTCACGAGCGCATCGGCTCCGGGAACGCCGTCGCCCGCGACGAGCTTGGTGAGGATCTCGAGGCTCGGGATCCGGGCCTTGCCGCCGCGGAGCCCGAAGGAGACGAAGCCGTCGAGGGTTGGCCAGATCTCGCGCGTCCGCCCGATGTTGGCGCCGCGCCGGCTGCCGCGCGTGCCGGTGTCGGCAAAACCCGCGACGGCGACCATGTTGGCGACCGCCACCACCTCTTGCATGGACACGTCGACCTGCTGGGGTACGCCGCTCGCCAACGCGGTCATCGCCGCGAACGCGGCTTCGGGCCCCGAGTGCGCGTACGCGGTGGGTTCGGTGCAGCGGATCGGCGCGCGGTCGGGATCGCCGGTCACGTACATGTTTCCCGACGCGGCCATCACGCCGAGGTCGGAGACGGTCCACTCTGCCCGCGGCCCGGCGCCGCCGAACGGAGAGATGCGCACCCACACCGTGTGCGGTGCCCGCGCCGGATCGAGGCGGTGGGTTCCGGGCCGGCCGATCTCGTCGATCACCACGTCGGAGCCCGCGAGCAACGTGTCGAGCGCGGCGTCGTCGGGCGCGAGGGTGATCACCTGCTTGCCCGCGTTCCATGCCCGGGCGATGTTCCCGGCGAGTGGGTCGCCGGCCGGCGGCACGACCCGCACGACCTCCGCGCCGAGGTCGCCGAGGACGCGAGCGGCGCGGGCACCGGCATCGTGGCCGAGGTCCAAGACGCGCAACCCGTCGAGCAGCCGTTGTGTCATGCCGAGCCCCTCGCGAGAACCTGATGGGAGTACCTGACGGGGGCGTCAGTGTACGGGCGCTTCGTCGCGAGAGCAGGGCTTGGAGCGCGCCCGGGCGGCCGGCCGGCGGCGGCGCGCGTGGAGGTCCGTCACCGCGCGGGCGTCGACAACATCATGTGGTCGAGCGACTATCCCCACCACGGGAACGACTGGCCGTACTCGCGGCGCACGATCGAAGACATGATGGGCAGCATCGCCGAAGACGAGAAGGCCCGAATCGCGGGCGGGAACGCCGCGCGCACCTGGGGCGTCGAGCTGTAACCGACCTCAGTCCGTCGTCGAGCGTTCGCTCGGGCTTGCCGCTTCGAGTGCCATGCGTTGCAGCGTGCGTTGGTGCACGTAGTTGAGGAGCTGATTGATCGCCGGCACCACGCGCTGCGAGTTCGCGGTGAGCGCCTGTTGGACTGCGACGAGCTCTTCTGCATTCCACGCGGAGTCGTCCTTGCCGGAGAGCATGTCGAGCACGTCACGCTGCATCTCGGCGAATCGGTCGACGTAGATGCGGCCCAGCGCCAGCAGGATCTCGGGAGTCATGCCGATACTGCGCAGCTCGGCCACCGCGCGGAGCAACGCGAGGTCGGTGTCGTCGTAGCTCTCGCCGCCGAACTCGGCGGGGTCGGGGAGGAGACCCACCTCGCGCAGGCCGGCGACGAGATCCTCGTCGACTCCCGATCGCTCGATCAGCTCGGCGAGCGAGTAGCCGCGCTCGCCGGTGGTGAAGAGGCCCTCGAGGCCGGGACGGTCGGCGTCGACGATGGCCCGGATCGCGGCCAGCGAAAAGCGCTGGGCCTGGAGCTCCCGGATCCGGTCGAGGCGCTCGAGGTGCTCGGCGTCGTAGAGGCGGTGCCGCCCCTGCTTGGTCGGCGGGGGGAGGAGGCCCTCCCTCGAGTAGTAGCGGATCGTGTCGACGGTGAGGCCCGCGCGCTGGGCGAGCTCGTCGATCCGCCAGCAGGCTTCACCCATCGCCGGTCCTCCAGCACCGTGACTTGACAGCGATGACACTGAGAGTATATTCTCACAGCGTCGTTACACCCGGAGTCACAACTCCTGGTGTATCGGCTCAAGTGTAAGCGCTCAGCAGCGCAATCGGGAGGGTCCCATGGACAAGAGCACCACATTTGACCGCCGGAGCCAGGCCGCCGACGAGCGGCGCGAGGCTCTGAACTGGCTCTCCCGGCGTCTCCGTTGGGAAAACCGGCTCGGCCAGCTCCGACCTCCTGCCCGCCCCACCGATCGTGCCGAAGTGGCCGCGGAGACCCAGCAAGCGGCCTGACCAGCGCGCCAGCCCTCGCGCATCCCGCCCTCCCCCCGGCCGGCAGCACGAACTCGACCCGGCCGTCCCCCGGCCGGGTCGATTCGCGTGTCCGAGCTTCTCGGGGCCGGGCTAACCGACCCGCGTGGCGAAGTGCCGCGTCCCTCTCGTTCCGTTGCCCATCTCTCCCTCGCCGCTCTCGCCGAAGCAGCGGGCGGTGCCGTCGGACTTGAGCACACAGGTGTGCCCTCTGCCCGCGGAGATTTGGGCGACGCCCGCCATGGTGCGGGTACCGGTCGAGTCCATGACCTTCGCGGGGAGCAATCGATAACCGGGGGTAGGGCTGTTGTTGGCGTCACCCGTGGCGAGACGCGCACCCCAGCAGCGAGCCGTGCCGTCCGTGATCCGGGCACATGTGTGATGTGCGCCGGCGGTGATCTGGACGACTCCCGCCAATGGGCCGGTTCCGAGACCGTTCAGGACCTTCACCGGCCGCGCGCGGTCGGTTTTCGTCCCGTCCCCCAGCTCTCCGCTGGCATTGCCGCCCCAGCAACGCATTGTTCCGTCACTGATGCGGGCGCAGGTGTGGTGGTAGCTGGCGAAGATCTGCGTGATTTTGGTCTGCGGCGCCGTCCCGGCAACATTCAGCACCTTCACCGGCAGGGAACGATCCGTCGAGGTGCCGTCACCGAGCTCGCCCGATTCGTTGGCACCCCAACAACGCGCGGTGCCGTCTTTGATGAGGATGCAGGTGTGGTGTTTCCCGACGGAGACCTGGGTGATGTTCGCCTGCGGTCCGGTCCCGGCCGCGTTCAGCACTTTCACGGGCAACCGGCTCGTCTTGCTGCCGTTACCCAACGCAGCTTCGGCACCCCAGCACCGCGCGGTGCCGTCGGTGATCCGCGCACAGGTTTCACCGCCGCCGGCGCTGATCTGCGCGATCTGCGTGAGCGGGCCGTGTCCTGCGACATTCTTGACCCGGACCGGGAGCATCCGGCCGGCGTCGGTTCCGTCGCCCGTCTCGCCTCCTTGGCCCCAGCAGCGCGCGGTGCCGTCCTTGATGAGGGCGCACACGTGCGCCGTGCCAACCGAGACTCGAGCGGCGTTCTTCAACGAGCCCGTGCCCGGGGCGTTTTTGACGACGACCGGCTTCAGCCGGCTGGTGTTCGTGCCGTCACCAACCTGCCCCGAGTCGTTCAACCCGAAGCAGCGCAGCGTCGCGTCCTGAATGACCGTGCAGGTCTCGTCATCGCCGGTGTTGACCGAACGAATGCCTCCCAGCGTGGCGGCACCGGCGGGCGCGGCTATCGCAATTGGCAGGCCCACTCCCAGGAGCGCCGTCAGGCCGAGCGCAAGGCCAGGCGTTCGGAGGCGGCGTTTCTTCCCGATTCGATTCACAACGAGTCTCCCCAGACGTCCGTGTCGGAACGTCACAACTATTGCATAGCGCCGCAATTTTCTCAAACACGCTGGACAAGGCATCTAACGGTCGTAGCGTCCAAGCGACACGAGTCGACCTGAACAGGGCATGCGCGCGAAACCCCAGGTCAGCGCCGTGTGCCCCGCGTTCGCACCGCCGTGCCTGGCGTTTGTGATCCTCCGGTGGGGGAACAGTGACCCGACGTCAGGCGCTCGCGGGTGCGCGACGGTTGTCCTATCCCCGAAGGAGTTACCGATGTCAGATCCCGATTCCCCCGAGACGACCGCCGGTGGGCTGGTCGGGCAGATCGTGGGCAAAGCCAAGTCGGCGGCCGGTGCCTTGTTCCGCAACGAGGACCTGAAGCGCGAGGGGAACCTCCAGCAGGCCCGAGCCGAGGCGGAGATCGCCGCCGAACGCGAACAGGATGCGGCGCGGCTGCGGCTCGAGGAAGCCGCCGTCACCGAACGACGTGCCGAAGCCGCGGCGGAGCGCCACCGTCTCCGCACGGAGCTCGCGGCGGAAGGCCTCCGGGAGCGCGTCGAGGAGGCCGCAGCGATACGCGACACCACGATCGCGATGTCGGCCGATCAGCAGCAGGCCGCGATCGAGCATCGCGAGGACTTGGAGCAACGGGCGGCGAACGCCACGGAGGAAGCAGCCCGGCACCGACGGGCCGCCGATGCGGCCGAGGTGGAACGGCTCGAGCGCGCGGCCAAGCAAGCCGAGTGGGCCGCCGACATCATCGATCCGGAGGCGAAATGATCGAGGTCCGAAATGTGAGGCGCGCCGCGATCGATCGCGGGCTCCGCGTTGCGCGCGTGCCGTTCGACACCGTTGCGCACATGTTGCCGAGCGACCGCGGACCGCGGAACGCCGCCATGCTCGTCATCGACCGCGCCGACGCGACACTGCGCGCCGCGGTGGGCGGTCTCCTGCGCGACGACGATCTGCGCGCCGACGCGTCCCGCCGCCGAGCCGCGGCCGACGCGCGGGAGCGGGCAACCGCGCTTCGCACCGCGGCCGACGAGAAGGAGCGCGCTTCCGACGCGCAGCTCGCCGAGGAGCTCGCGGGTGCAGAGCGGTTGCGCGAACAGGCAGAAGCAGAGGCGCAGGAGCGCACGCGACGGGTCGAACAGGAACGCGCCGAGCAGGAGCGGCGGGTGCTCGAGGTCGCGGCGGCGCAGGAGCACGCGGTCGAGCAGGCTCGCGAGGAACAGCTCGCGGCCCAGGAAAAGACGGCGAAGCGCGAGCGGCTGAACGTGCTCGACGAGCAAGCCGACGCGCTCGACCAAGAGGCCGATGCGCTGACGGCGACTGAGGAAGCGAAGCGGCTGCGCGACGCTGCTGACGCGGCGAAGGCCGCGCGCAAGGGAACTGCGTAACCCGATCGACGAAGTTTGCAATGTCGCCTGCGGGGTACCACCTTCGACCATGGCGACAACCAAAACGACCAAGGCCGGCGTCAAGAAGGCCGCGAAGCGCACCGTCAAGAAGGCCGCGAAGCGCGTTTCGAAAACACCCGCGGTGAAGCGGGCGAAGAAGGCCGCATCGCGCCCCGCAACCCGCAAGGCAACCGCGAAGAAGGCGGCTTCGCGTCCGGCGGGGTCGTCGTCAACCGACGCAATCGCGCTCTTGAAGCAGGATCACCGTGAGGTGGAGCAGCTGTTCAAGCGCTTCGAGAAGGCCGGGAGCGCGGCGCACAAGGAGAAGGGGCGGCTCGTCGCCTCGATGATCGAAGCGCTGTCGCGCCATGCCGCGATCGAAGAGATGGTCTTCTACCCGGCGGTTCGTCGCGAGGTTCCCCGTCAGGAATCGACGGTGCTCGAGGCGCTGGAGGAGCACCACGTGGCGAAGTGGTTGCTCAGCGAGCTCGAAGGGCTCGATCCTTCCGCCGAGCGCTTCGACGCGAAGGCGACCGTCCTGATCGAGAGTGTTCGCCACCACGTGAAGGAAGAGGAAGGCGAGCTGTTCCCGAAGGTGCGCGCCAAGATCGCGCGCCGAGAGCTCCTCGAGTTGGGTGACGAGCTCCGGGCCGCGAAACGGCGGGCCCCGACCCATCCCCACCCGCGCTCACCCGACACGCCGCCTGGCAATCTGATCGTCGGAAGCGCGGTCGCGGTGATGGACAAGGCCCGAGACGTCGGCAAGCGCGCGGTCGACCGGGTGCGAGACGAGATTCCCGCACTCTGAGCCCGCTGATTCGTTCTTTGCGCGTTCACCGTCGGCGGGTCCACCTCGGGAGCACCACGTCGTCGATTTGGTGGAAGACAACGTGCACCGGTTCGCCGATCACGATCGTTGCCGGGTCGATCTCGTTCATCTCGCCGCCGGCGCTGGTGACGAGGTTGCCGGCGAAGCGGATCAGTGGGTCCTCTTCGAGCTCGACGATGATCGCGTTGTAGGGCGCGACTGCCGCGAACGCGGGCAGCAACGGCGGATGCGGGACGATGAACGACCAGATCCGGCCCCGGCCCGACGTCGGCTCCCAGCGCGTTTCGATCGACCGGCAGCGCGGGCACATCGGACGCGGCGGCATCCGCCGCAGCCCGCACGACGCGCACGCCTGCACGAGCAGCTCGCCGCGCGCGCACCCTTCCCAGAACGGTGACGTCGTCGGATCGCTCAGATCGGGCAGCAGCCAGGTGGTCTCCATCACCGCGCACCCGTGAAGAGGATCGCGGAGGTCGGCACACCTTCACCGCTGGTCACCAACGAAACCGCCGCGCCCTCGACCTGCGACGTCGACGTGCCGCGGATCTGGCGCACTCCTTCGAGCACGAGGTTGAAGCCGTGCACGTACGCCTCG
>JBBQER010000079.1:0-19790 GCA_038320885.1 Acidimicrobiia bacterium | reverse complement strand
GACGCGATCGTGACCTCGTGGGCATTCGATTCGCGGGCGCTCGAAGCGGGCGCGTGCTTCGTTGCGTTGCAGGGCGATCGCGACGGGCGCGAGTTCGTGCCGGCCGCGTTCGCCGCGGGCGCGAGCGTGGCACTCGTGTCGGCGCCGGTACCCGCGCTCGTTCCTCCGGCCGGCGCGGCGATGGTCGAGGTCGCCGACGCGTTGCGCGGTCTGCAGGCGATCGCCGCCGCCGACCGCCGCGCGCGATCCGATCTCCGGGTCGTCGCGGTCGCGGGATCGACCGGCAAGACCTCGACCAAGGACCTGCTCGCGGCCGCGCTGGCGCCGCTCGGTTGCTACGCGAGCGCCGCCTCCCACAACAACGAGTTCGGCCTGCCGATCACATTGCTCAACGCGCCCGCGGTTGCGAACGTGGTTGTTGCCGAGATGGGGGAGCGGTTTCCCGGTGACATCAAAGCGCTGTGTGAGATCGCGCGTCCCACGATGGGCGTGGTCACAAACGTCGGCCTCGCGCACGCCGAGTATCTCGGTGGAGCGGCCGGTGCGGCGGAGGTGATCGGCGAGCTGATCGACGCGCTCTCCGCCGGTGGTCTCGCGGTCTTGAACGCCGACGACGAGTGGACCGGCGCGCTCGAAGCGCGGGCGCCTTCGTCGGTGGCAACGGTCACCGCGGGCTACTCGCCCGGCGCCGACTACCGGATCGAGAACGTCGAGCTCGACGCCGAGCTCCGACCACGCTTTTCCTTGAACGGTCATCGCGTCGAGGTCCCGTTGCACGGCGAGCACCAGGCGTTGAACGCCGCGTTGGCGCTGGCGGTGGCGCAACGTGAGTTCGGGATCGACCTCGACTCGGCGGCGTCGTTCCTGCACGCGGTGCGACCGGCGCGCTGGCGGCTCGAGCGCCACGTCGCCGAGAACGGCGTGACGGTGTTGAACGACGCGTACAACGCGAACCCGACGTCGATGGACGCGGCGTTGCGCGCGTTGGCGCAGACCACGACGACGGGCCGGCGCATCGCCGTGCTCGGCGACATGCTCGAGCTCGGCAGCTACGCCGATGCCGCGCACGCCGCGGTCGGGCGGCGCGCGGCCGAGTTGGGAATCGACCGCGTGATCGGCGTGGGCGCGGGCGGAGGCCGGATTGCCGAGGCCGCGCGCGGGCTCGAAGTCTCCACCGCGGCCGATGCGGCCGGCGCCCTGCGCATCGCGATCGATTCGGTGGAGCCGGGCGACGCGGTCCTCGTGAAGGCGAGCCGCGGGGTCGGTCTCGAGGCAGTCGCCGTCGGGCTCCTCGAGCATCACGGAGTCGTCGCACCGCGAGGAGGGCTGCCGTCGTGATCGCGATGCTCATGGCCGCGGCGACGGCGTTCCTCATCACGGTGCTCGCCACGCCGGTGCTCATCGCGCGCTTGCAGCGGCTGGGAATCGGTCAGCAGATCCGCGACGACGGGCCGATCGCGCACCCGCACGTCGCGAAGGCCGGGACGCCGACCATGGGCGGCATCGCGATCGTCGGCGCCGCGGTGCTCGGCTACCTGGTCGCCCACTTTCGCCACAAGTCGGTGGCGTTCTCGAGCTCGGGATGGACATTGATCATCCTCGTCGGCGGGCTCGGCGTGGTGGGATTCGTCGACGACTATCTCGGGGTGCGCGCCCGGCGGAACCTCGGGCTGCGCAAGCGCGGCAAGACGCTCGGGATCGTGCTGGTCGCCGTGCTGTTCGCCTGGCTTGCGCACGACTTCGCGCACACGTCGACGCACTTGTCGTTCACCCGTCCGCTCAGCACCGATCTCGGCACCGCCGGTTGGTTCGTGCTCGCGATCATGGTCGTCTACTCGACCGCCAACGCGGTGAACCTCACCGACGGGCTCGACGGGCTCGCGGCGGGATCTTCGGCGTTCGTGTTCGCCGCGTTCATGATCATCGCGTTCACCGAGTTCCGCCACGACACGCTCTACGGGATCCAGCGGGCCCAGGCACTCGACCAGGCGATCGTCGCCGCGGCGATGTTCGGCGCCTGCGGGGGATTCCTCTGGTGGAACGCGGCGCCGGCTCGCATCATCATGGGCGACACCGGCTCGCTCGCGCTCGGCGGCGCGATGGCGGGACTCGCGTTGCTCACGCGCACCACGTTGTTGCTGCCGATCCTCGCGGGCCTCCCGGTGCTCGAGACGCTCTCGGTTGTGGCCCAGGTCGTCTCGTACCGCGGCTTCCGCCGCCGGGTGCTGCGAATGGCGCCGATCCACCATCACTTCGAGGTGGGTGGTTGGTCGGAGTTCACCGTGACCGTCCGGTTCTGGCTCTTCTCCGGCATCTGCGTCGCGCTCGCGATCGGGATCTTCTACGCCGACTTCCTCCACCTCCTCGGCCCGGGTCTCGAGTGATGCACGCGCTGGTGATCGGGCTCGCGGAGACGGGACTGGCGGTGACGCGCCGTCTGCGATCGGAAGGCTGGGACGTCACGGTCGTCGAGGACACGCCGGGCGCGAACGATGCCTACGCGAGACGTGCCGCCGCGGTGCGCGCGTCGGGCGGCCGGCTCGCCGAGGCGCCGACCGCAGCCGCGATCCGGGCCGACGTGGGTGCGGCCGATCTCGTCGTGCCCAGCCCGCTGGTACGGCTCGACCACACTGCGCTCGTTGCCGCGGGCGCCGCCGGTGTGCCGGTGCGCAGCGAGATCGACCTCGCGGGCGAACGGGCCACGGCTCCGATCGTGGCGGTCACCGGCACCAACGGCAAGACCACCGTGACGACGTTGACCGCCGCCATGCTCGCCGCATCGGGACGGCGAGTGGTCGCCGCGGGAAATCTCGGCCGGCCGCTCATCGACGCCGTCGACGATGCGGTCGACGTCATCGTCGCGGAGGTCTCGTCGTTCCAGCTCGCGTGTTCGGAGACGTTTCACCCTCGCGTCGGTGTCGTGCTCGCGATCACGCCCGACCATCTTGACTGGCACGGTACGTACGAGCAATACGTGGTGGCCAAGGCGCGGATCACGAGATGCCAGGACGCGAACGACATGTTGGTCTTCGACGCCGACGACTCCGATGTCGCCGCGATCGCGGCCGCGGGTCGGGCGCGCGCGCTGGGATTCTCTCGTCGGCGCGATGCGGTGGGCTACGCGCGCGAGATCGACGGCCGGCTCGTCGCCACCGACGGCGAGCCCATGGCGAACGTCGACGACATGCGGCGCGCGCTCGTGCACGATCGCACAAACGCGCTGGCATCGGGTCTCGCGGCGCTCGCGGCCGGCGCTACCACGGCGGGTGTGCGCGCCGCGCTCGCGACGTATGAGACCCTCCCTCATCGCGTCGCGCTGGTCGGCGAAGCTAGTGGTGTGCAGTGGTACGACGATTCCAAAGCGACCAACCCCGACGCGACGCTGCACGCGCTCGAATCGTTCGACTCCGTCGTGTTGCTCGCAGGCGGGCGCAACAAGGGTCTCGACCTGTCGGTGCTCGGGCGCGCGTCGTCGCGGCTGCGCGGCGTTGTCGCGTTCGGCGAGGCCGGGCCCGAAGTCGCCCGCGCGTTCGCCGACTCGGTTCCCACGGAGACGGTCGACTCGATGCATGACGCGGTGCACGCGGCGGCGCGCCTCGCGCGGCCCGGTGATGCCGTGCTGCTGTCACCGGCCTGCGCCTCGTTCGACGCGTACGCGAACTACGGCGCCCGGGGCGACGATTTTGCGGCGGAGGTCGCCCAGCTGCTTGTGGAGGGAATTCCGACGTGACCGCGCTCGCCCCCCGGATTCGCATGCCCCGCCTCACGCGCTCGCCCCTGCGGCGGGTCCGTACCGTGATCGTGCGCCGCCACAAGGCGCTCCCGCGCCCGCCGACCTATGTGATCCTGTGCGCGACGGTCGGCGTGCTGAACATCGTCGGTCTCGTGATGATCCTGTCGGCGTCGTCGGTCGCCGCGCTCAGCGACTACGGCTCGTCGTGGTACTTCTTCAACCGCCAGCTCCTGTGGGCGGTCCTGGGCGCGGCCGCGTTCGTCGCGGCATCGAGCGCCGACTACCACATCTGGAAGCGGCTGGCGCCGTGGCTGCTCGGGGTGTCCGTCGTCGGGCTGCTCGTCGTGCTCGTTCCCGGCGTCGGCATCATGGTCGACGGCTCCCGTCGTTGGCTCGGCGCGGGCGCATTCCGCGTGCAGCCGAGCGAGGTCGCGAAGGTCGCGCTGCTCTGTTGCGGCGCGAACGTGATGGCGCGCCGCGCCGACCGGCTCGACGACTGGCGGCACTGGCGCCCGGTGCTCCTCGTATTGGGCGGACTCGGCGGCCTGGTGATGCTCGAGCCCGACCTCGACTCGGTGATCGTGCTCGCGCTGATCGGGTTCGCGCTCTTGATCGTGGGCGGCGTGCGGCGCATGCACCTTGGGCGGTTGGCGGCGATGGGTGCCGGGCTGGTGACGGTGCTCGCGTTCGCGGCGCCGTACCGCCGGGCGCGGATGCTCGCGTTCATGCACCCGTGGCACGACCAGCGCCGCACGGGCTACCAGATCGCCCAGTCGTTGATCGCGCTCGGGAGCGGAGGCGTCAACGGCGTGGGGCTCGGCGCGGGCCGGGCCAAGTGGATGTTCCTGCCCAACGCGCACACCGACTTCATCTTCGCGGTGATCGGCGAGGAGCTCGGGCTCATCGGTTGCCTCCTCGTGCTCGCGCTGTTCGCCGGGCTCGGGCTGGTCGGCTTCCGGGTCGCGCAGAGCGCACCCGACCGGTTCGGGATGCTGCTCGCCGCCGGTGTGACCGCGTGGATCGTGGGCCAGGCGGCGATCAACCTCGGCGCGGTGGTCGGCCTGCTCCCGGTGTCGGGCATCACACTGCCGTTCCTGTCGGCAGGGGGATCGTCGCTCGTCATCACGATGCTCGGCGCGGGCATCCTCGCCAACGTCGCCCGCCGTACCCCGGCGCGCCGGAAGACGTGACCGACGAAGACGGGAGCGAAGGTCGCGTCTTCGCGATGTTCGCGGGCGGCGGAACCGGCGGCCACACCTATCCGGCGATCGCAGTGGCGCAGGAGCTCGTCACGCGCGGGCATCCGAAGCGCGCGCTGCGCTTCGTCGGGGGGCGGCGGGGGATCGAGGGCCCGGTGGTGACCGAAGCGGGTTTCGCGATCGACCTGCTCGCAGGACGCGGCCTGCAACGGCGCGTCACGCCGGCGAACATCGCCGCGATCTGGGGCGCGTTCACCGCATTCGTCGTGGCCCTGCGTCTGGTGCGGCGCTACCGCCCGGGCGTCGTCGTCGGGTTCGGTGGCTACGCATCGCTGCCCTGCGTCGTCGCGGCGCGGGTGCTCCGGGTTCCGACGATCGTCCACGACCAGGACGCGGTTCCCGGTCTCGCCAATCGCATCGGCGTGCGGCTCGGCGCCCGCACGGCGGTGTCGCTGCCGGGCGCGCACTTGGGCGACGCGACGCTGACCGGAAACCCGGTCCGGTCGTCGATCGCGGCGATCGTGCGCGATCCGGCGCACGATCCCGCGCTCCTCGCGGTCTTCGGCGGCGCGCAGGGCGCCCGCTCGATCAACCGCGCCGCGATCGGCTGCTACGACCGCTGGCGCCACCGCACCGACATGACCGTCCGCCACGTCTGCGGGCCTCGCAACGAGACTGAATGCGTGCGCGTGCTGGACGCCCAGCGCCGGGAGGGCGACGCGTTGAACTACGAGCTGGTCCCCTACGAGCCGCACATGGAAGCGCTGCTCGGCCGGGCGACGCTCGCGGTCTGTCGCGCCGGCGCCGGGACGATCGCCGAGCTCACCGTGGCGGGCGTACCGTCGATGCTCGTGCCGCTCTCGGGATCGCCCGGCGATCATCAGGTCCGCAACGCGCGGACGCTCGAAGCCGCGGGCGCGGCGGTCGTCGTGCTCGACGACGAATGCGACGTGCCGCGACTCGATGCGGTCGTGTCGGAGCTGCTCGCCGAACCGGATCGGCTCGCGCGGATGAGTGCGGCCGCGCGCGAGCTGGGCCGCCCCGATGCCGCGGCGCGGCTCGCGGATCTCGTCGAGGAGCACGCCCGTGCCGGGTGACCCGACGCCGCTGTCTGCGGGAGAGGACCTCACACTTCCGTCGCTCGACCTCAGCCGTCCGCGCCGCCTGCACATCGTCGGGGTGGGCGGTGTCGGCATGAGCGCGATCGCCTTGCTGCTCGTGCGCATGGGCCACACCGTCAGCGGCTCCGACATCAAGGACTCCGTCGTGCTCGCGCGCCTCGAAGCCGCGGGCGTGCGCGTGATCGTGGGCAACCGCGCCGAAAACGTCCCGCCCGACGCCGACGCGGTCGTCTACTCGACCGCGATCCCCGAACGAAACGTCGAGCTCACCGCGGCGCGGGGGCTCGGTGTCGCAGTGCTGCACCGCTCGGCGGCGCTGGCCGCGCTCGCGGCGACGCGCCGCACGATCGCGGTTGCGGGTTCGCACGGCAAGACGACGACGTCGTCGATGCTCGCGCTCATCCTGCGGGGGGCGGGCTGGCAGCCCAGCTTCGTGATCGGCGGCGAGGTCAACGAGGTCGGCGCCAACGCCGCGTTCGGCAGCGGTGAATGGCTCGTCGTCGAAGCCGACGAGAGCGACGGGACGTTCCTGCGACTCGGGCCCGAAGCAGCCATCGTGACGAGCGTCGAGCCCGACCATCTCGACTACTACGGCGGCTTCGAACCGCTCGTCGCCGCGTTCGAGGAGTTCGTCGACGGTGTGCCGGGCCCGATCGTGTGCTGCGCCGACGACGAGATCGCTGCCCGTATCGCCGGCGCGCGATCGCGTGTCCGCACGTACGGCCGGGATGCCGCGGCGCACTACCGCATCGTCGACGCGCGTACCGCCGACGACGCCGAGCAGTTCACTCTTCTGGCCGACGGGCAGCCTTTGGGCGAGCTGGTCGTCCCGCTGGCCGTGCACGCGGCGACGAACGCGACGGGCGCGGCCGCGCTCGCGCTCGAGCTCGGCGTCCCGTTCGATGCGGTCGCCGCGGCGCTGCGCGGGTTCGGCGGTGTCGCCCGCCGATTCGAGCGACGGGGCGAGCTCGACGGCGTTACCTTCGTCGACGACTACGCGCACCTCCCGGGCGAGGTCGCGGCGGCGATCGCCACCGCCCGCCGAGGCGGTTGGCGCCGGGTGGTGGCCGTGTTCCAACCGCACCGCTACACGCGCACCGCCGCGCTGTGGCGCGACTTCGCGGGCGCCTTCGACGATGCCGACGCGGTCGTGCTCACCGACGTGTACGCGGCGGGCGAAACACCCATCGCCGGGGTCTCCGGTCGCCTCGTCGTACATGCGGTCGTCGACGCGTCGCCCGGCTTGCCCGTCACCTATCTCCCTCGTCACGCGGATCTGATCGACGTGCCGCGTCGCTTCGCACGTCCGGGTGACGTCGTGCTGACACTCGGCGCGGGGGACCTCACGACGTTGCCCGACACCTGGCTCGGGCGGGACGAGAGGTGAACACGAGGCCGGGTGCCTTGGTGGATGTCGGCGCCGCGCTCGACGCGCGCCTGCCGGGACGCGTGCGCCGCGACGTGTCGAGCGCGGAGCTCACGACGTATCGGTGCGGGGGACCGTTGGCGGTGTTCGTGCGCGCCGAGCACGAAGACGACCTCGCCGTCGTCGCCGAGGTCCTGCGCCCGGTCGCCGTGCCCGTGCTCGTCGTGGGCCGGGGCTCGAACCTGCTCGTCGCCGATGCCGGCTTCTCGGGCGTCGCCATCACGCTCGCCGGTGAGCTCGAGCAGCTCGACATCGACCGCGGTTCGGCGCGCGTACGCGCGGGCGGCGGGGTTGCGCTCCCGGTGCTGGCGCGCCGCGCCGCCGCGGTCGGCGTCGGTGGTTTGGAGTTCTTCGTCGGCATACCCGGTTCGGTCGGTGGAGCCGTGCGCATGAACGCCGGCGGTCACGGCGCCGACACCGACGAGGTGATCGTCACCGCCCGCGTCGTCGACCTCGGCGACGGCGGGGCGCGGGAGATGGGCCGGGTCGAGCTGGGGTTGGGCTACCGGCGCTCGGCGCTCTCGCCGCTCGCGGTCGTGGTCGGCGCGGTGTTCGCGGGCCGCCGCGACGAACCCGCGTCCTGCACCGAACGCGTCGACGAGATCGTTCGCTGGCGGCGCGAGCACCAGCCCGGAGGCCAGAACGCGGGTTCGGTGTTCACCAACCCGCCCGGCGACGCTGCCGGTCGCCTCATCGAGGCGGCGGGTTGCAAGGGCGCGCGCATCGGTGGTGCGGTCGTGTCGGAGAAGCACGCGAACTTCTTCGTCGCCGATCCGGGCGCGTCGGCCGCCGACGTCTACGCGCTCATGCGCCTCGTGCAGCAGCGCGTCGAAGGAGCTTCGGGAGTGCACCTCGAGCCCGAGCTGCGATGCATCGGCTTCGCGGAGAGCAGTTAGGTGGCGTCGGTGCCCATTGACCCGCGTATTCGCGAACGCCGCATCGAAGTGATCCGCGAAGCGGGCCGGCGCCGCCTGCGGGTCACGTTGTTCGTGGCCAGCGCGATCATCGTGATCGGGTTGGCGTACCTCACGATCCGTTCCCCGTTGCTCGACCTCGATCACGTGCGCGTGACCGGTGCGCAGCGGGAGTCCGCGAGCGACGTGCAAGCGGCCGCGCGATTGCACCTCGGTGACCCGCTGTTGTTTGTCGACACCGGCGCGATCGCGCGGCGGGTCGAGCGGTTGCCGTGGGTGGAGCGCGCCGTCGTCCACCGGGATTTTCCCGGCACGCTGACCATCACGGTCACCGACTACGTGCCCACGGCGTACGTGCGCCGGCCCGACGGCCGGGTCGTGCTGATCGCGTCGAACGGTCGCGCGGTTGCACTCGCGCAGACCACGCCCGCAGTCGCCGTCGAGATTCGCGGCGAGCGCGTGGCGCCGACGGTGGGCTCGTTGTTGTCGCCGCCGGAGGCGGCCGACGTGATGCGGCATCTTCCCGGTCGCCTGCGCGCGCTGGTGAGTGCGATCGACGTGGGTGACTCGTTCGGGCTCGACCTGCGCAGCGGGGGACAGGTGCGGCTCGGAACGCTCGACCATCTCGGCGCCAAAGGGCTCGCCGCGCTCGGCGTGCTCGATCATCTCGCCGGGCAGCCGTTCACCTACATCGACGTGAGCGCGCCGCAAGCACCCGTCTCCCGCTAGCGCGCGAAAGTCGGCCATCAGCTGGTTGGGTTCGCGTACCTCGCGGGTGGCGTCGGTCGTTGCTTCGATACGCGCGCTCCGGTACAGTCTCGACACGAGGCACAGGTTGACATAATTGTCAACCTGTAGTTGAGATCGAGGGTTGCTCCGGGACACCCGCCCCCGCATTCAGCACCGAAAAGCCCGGGACCAGAAAGGCAGCCGATGCTCGGCTCTCCCCAGCACTATCTCGCGGTCATCAAGGTCGTCGGCGTCGGCGGGGGTGGCTGCAACGCCGTCAACCGCATGATCGATGCCGGGCTCAAGGGCGTCGAGTTCATCGCGGTCAACACCGATGCGCAGTCGCTCCTCCTCTCGGACGCCGACGTAAAGCTCGACATCGGTCGCACGCTCACGCGGGGTCTCGGCGCCGGATCCGATCCCGAGATCGGTCGCCAGGCGGCCGAGGAGCACCGGGCCGAGATCGAAGAGGTGATGAAGGGCGCCGACATGGTGTTCATCACCGCGGGCAAGGGCGGCGGTACCGGCACGGGTGGCGCGCCGGTGGTGGCCGAGATCGCGAAGCAGATCGGGGCACTCACGGTCGGTGTCGTCACGCGCCCGTTCGGGTTCGAGGGTCGCCGCCGCTCGGTGCAGGCCGATCACGGCATCGGCGAGCTGAAGGACAAGGTCGACACGATCATCGTCATCCCGAACGAGCGCCTGCTCCAGGTGAGCGACGAGCACACGTCGATGCTGAACGCGTTCAAGATGGCCGACGAAGTGCTGCTGCAGGGTGTGCAGGGCATCACCGACCTCATCACGACGCCGGGCCTCATCAACACCGACTTCGCCGACGTGAAGATGATCCTCACGAGCGCGGGCTCCGCGCTCATGGGTGTGGGCTACGCGTCGGGCGAGGGGCGGGCGGTCACCGCGGCCCGCGCCGCGATCTCGAGCCCGTTGCTCGAAGCCAGCATCGAAGGCGCGCGGGGCATCTTGCTCAACGTGAGCGGTCCGTCGGACCTCGGGCTGTTCGAGCTCAACGAGGCGGCGGAGATCATCGGCCAAGCTGCGCATCCCGACGCCAACATCATCTTCGGCGCCGTCATCGACGACGCGCTCGGCGACGAGGTCCGCCTCACGGTCATCGCGGCCGGCTTCGACCGGTTCGAGGGTGAGCAGCGAGGTGGGGGCGGGCGCGCGCCGCACTCACCGCTCGGTCTCGACGATCCCGATTCGCTGACCGGTGAAGACGCGCTCGACCTCGGCGACGACGACTTCGACGTCCCCGAGTTCCTCCGTTGAGGAGTCGCGACGAGCGACGCGGCGCAGCCGCCTCTCCGAGGCGAATCCGAGCATAGATATCAAGATGGCGCCCAGCGCACTTGGACGCGCTCTCGTTTGGTGCACCGATCGGCACGGTGGCGTATCGGTGCCGCCCTACGATACGGCCAACGTGGCTGACCACGTCGGCGACGATCTCGACGCGGTCGCCGCCAACCGCCGCCGCATCGCCGGTGCGGCCGGACTGGTCGAACCGACGCGTTGGGTGTGGATCGACCAGGTGCACGGCGTACGCGTACATGCGGCGAGCGAGCCGACCGGCGCGGTGCCCCCGGAGGCGGATGCGGCGGTGACCGCGACGCGCGGCCTGCCCCTCGCGATCCTGACCGCCGACTGCGCCCCCGTCGCGCTCGCGTGCGACGACGCGGTCGGCGTGGTGCACGCCGGCCATCGCGGGCTCGAGCACGGCGTGATCGAGGCCGCGGTCGCCGCGCTGCGCGAGATCGGCAGCGGGGAGGTGCGGGCCTATCTCGGCCCGTGCATCCGTCCGCCGCGCTACGAGTTCGGCGCCGAGGACCTCGCGCGCCTCGTCACCCGCTTCGGTCCCGACGTCGAGGGCCGGACCCGAGCCGGCCGCCCGGCATTCGACGTTCCGACCGCCGTGCGCCTCGCGCTGGAGTCGTGCCGGGTCGACGCGTTCGAAGACAGCCATGTGTGCACCGGCGACTCGGCGGATCACTTCTCGTATCGACGCGACGGGCTGACCGGACGCCAGGCGACGATCGTGATGCTCCCGTGACCGCCGTCGCCGCCCAGCTCGAGGAGGTCCGCGAACGCATCGCGAGCGCGGCCCGCGCGGCCGGCCGCGCTCCGGAAGAGATCACGCTCGTCGCGGTGTCGAAAGAGGTCGATGCCGCCGCGGTCGTCGAGGCCAACGCCGCCGGCCAGCACGACTTCGGCGAGAACCGGGCGCAGGACCTCCGGACGAAGGCCGACGCACTGGATCGACAGCACCTCGACGTCACCTGGCACTTCATCGGGCGGTTGCAGCGCAACAAGGTCAAGGCGATCGCGGCGAACGTGCAGTTGTGGCACTCCGTCGACCGGCCGGAGATCGGAGCGGAGATCGCCCGCCACGCGCCCGGCGCGCGTGTGCTGGTCCAGGTGAATGTCTCGGGCGAGGAGCAAAAGGGCGGATGCGAGCCGCACGAGGTCGACGCGCTCGTCGCGACCCTCGGGGATCGGGGACTTGGTGTCGTCGGGCTCATGACAGTGCCGCCGCTGGTCGGTGATCCTCGGCCGCACTTCGCCGCGTTGCGCGAGCTGGCGGCGGGGCTCGCGCTCCCCGTGCTGTCGATGGGCATGAGCGGCGATTTCGAGGCCGCGATCGGCGAAGGCTCCACGCTCGTACGAGTCGGGCGCGCGGTGTTCGGACCCCGCCCCTGACCCGGCGCGCGAGTGCCCCGGCGCGGGGTCGGCGCCGCTAGGCTCTGCCGCGCCGGGATGGGTTCTCGGGAGCAGGATGGTGCCGGGGTCGCACCAGTCGGGGGCACCAGGAGGACGGCCCAGGAGGACGGCTATGCCGATGTTTCGCACGGCGATGGTGTGGTTGGGCCTTGTCGACGACGACGAGTACGACGGCGAAGACGAGCAGTACTACCTCGACGAGGAGTACGACGACCCGGCCGACGTCGCGCCCGCAGCCGCGTCCCCTCGCGCCGCCGGCCGACCGGCCGTCGCCGAGACCAGTCAGGTGGCCGTCTTTCGGGGCCGTCACGCGCGAGCCGAAGCCGAACCGGCCGTCGCGACCGTTCCCCGGCCCTCGTCGGCAGTCAAGGCGATCCCGATGCCGGCCACGCGCGTGCACGTGATGGACCCCCGCGGCTTCAACGACGCGCAAGAGGTCGGTGACCGGCTGAAGAACGGCCAGCCCGTGATCCTCAACCTGCAGGGTGTCGACCGCGATCTCCAGCGCCGGCTGATCGACTTCGCGAGCGGGCTCGCGTACGCGCTCAGCGGCACGATGGCGAAGGCGGCCGATCAGGTCTTCCTGCTGACACCGTCGAACTCCGAGATCTCCGACGAGGAGAAGGAGCGTTTGCAGGCGCGAGGGCTCTATCGCGCATCTCACCTGTGACCGTCAAGACGCTGCTCTGCGATCTCATCCAGATCTACATCATCGTGCTGATCGTGCGCGCGCTCTTCTCGTGGTTCCCACCTCCGAGTGGCGGCCTCGCAACCTTTTACCGGATCCTGCTCGACCTGACCGAGCCGGTCCTCGCTCCGCTGAGGCGGGTCATCCCCCCGGTGGGAGCATTCGATATCTCCTTCCTCGTTCTGATCGTCTTCCTGAGCATCGTGCAACGGCAGGTGTGCGCCTGAACGCAAGGCGCGTAACGGCTGGTAGGCGGCGCCGGAGAAGCACCAATCGCGGGAAGTGCCGGTCTATGGTGGACGCATGGAAATCACACCACGCGAGCTCCGTGACGTAGAGATACGTGAGGCCTTCCGCGGCTACAGCCGCGACGAGGTGAACGAGTTGCTCGAACGGGCAGCCGCGACCCTCGACGCCGCCAACGAGCGCGTCCAGCAGATGAGCGAACGCCTCAACACTGCGCAGTCCGAGACCGGGCACACGCGCGAGACCGAGGACATCCTCCATCGCACGTTGCTGCTGGCCCAGCGCGCGGCCGACGAAGCGGTCAACGAGGCCGCGGCAAAGGCCCGGCAGATGGTCGACGACGCCGAGATCCAGTCGCGCCGGCTGATCGCCGACGCCGAGGCCGATGCGCGCCGGCGCGGCGAGTCCGAACGCCGCCGCCTCGAGGAGGAGATCCTCGACCTCGCGACCCGGCGCGACACGTTGCTCGCCGACGTCGAGGCGCTCTCCCGGTTCGAGGCCGACTACCGCGACCGCAGCGTTCGCGCCCTCGAAGCCGACCTCGCCGCGCTGCGCAGCCGTCCCCCCGCGTCGCCGGGTGCGCGCCCGGAGCCGAGTGACGTCGAGCTACCGATGCGGTCCGACGACGCCGGCCGGCGCGAGCAGGACGAGTTCGCGGCGCGCGCGTCGTCATTCTCCGAACCGCCGGCGGCCCCGTCACCGCCCACCGCGTTCGAGCCCGCGGTATCCACGCCGATGCCGCCCGCGCCGGAGCCGATTCTCTCCGAGTCGCTCGCTTCGTGCACGAGTCCGTCGTACTCCGATCCGGCGCGCCGGGATCTTCCGAGCAACGACGCGTCGACACAGGCGGTCGACGTGCAGGCGCTCTTCGATCGCACGGGCGACGCCGCTCCGCCCGAGCGCGCGTTCGAGGCGCCGGCCGCGGCGACTGCAACCGCGCCGCCCGCGCGTGACGACTCGACCGGGAACGAGGTAGTCGAAGCGGAAGTGCTCGACGACGATGCGTTCTTCGCGACGTTGCGTGAGGCCGTGCACGACGACACCCCGCTCGGCCCGCGTGACCAGGACACCACCGGAGCGCACTCGTTCTTCGACGACGAGGACGAGCGCGTGGGCTTCCGCGACGTCTTCCGCCGCCGCCGTTAGTCGCTGATCTCGGCGAGGCCGATCTCGACCCGGACCGGCTCACCGGCCACGATCGCGCGCTCCGCGGTCTCGGGCGGCGGCCCGGGGAACGGCTCCAGCGCCACGGCCAGCGCTTCGCCCGCGATCCAGTCGTGGTGGCGGGCGATGGCGGCCAGGAGCTCGGCGCGGTCCGAGGCGAAGCGCACGTTGACGCGGTCGCTGATCTCGAAGCCCTTCGCCTTGCGCAGATCGTTGAGCACGCGGCTGAACTCCCGGGCCTTGCCCTCCGAGCGCAGGTCGTCGTCGAGCGCGAGGTCGAGCGCGACCGCGTGCGGGCCGTCCTGGGCGAGGACGAGCTCCTCGTGTTGCTCGGCGCGGATCTCGACATCGTCGGGACCGAGGGTGATGATCTCGCCGCCGCCGGCATCGAGGTCGAAGCTCCCGCGCTCGTCGAACGCCTCGCGCACCGTGGCGCCGTCGATCTTGGCGAGCAGCTCCTTGACCCGCGGCAGTGACTTCCCGACGCGCGGGCCGAGCGCGCGGAAGTTCGGCACGACGCGGTAGGAGAGCAGTCCCTCGAGCGACGTGACGACCTCGAATTGCTTCACGTTGAGCTCGTCGGCGATCTCGCGCACGACGTCGTCGCGCAATGTGACCTCGCGGCCGAGCAACGCGATCGCGCGCGGCAGCGGCTGGCGGACCCCGATCTTGGCGTCGTTGCGCGCCTTGCGTCCGAGCGACACGAGGACGCGCGCGACGCTCATCTCGGCTTCGAGCTCGTCGTCGATCGCGGACTCGTCGGCAACGGGCCAGTCTTCGAGGTGTACCGACCGCTCGGTCGTTCCGAGGTTGCGGTACATCTCGTCAGCGAGGAACGGGCAGTAAGGCGCGAGGATCGTCGTGAGTGTCGTGAGGCACTCGTGCAGTGTGGCGTGGGCAGCCGGATCCGACGACTTCCAAAACCGTGGACGCGACCGGCGCACGTACCAGTTGGACAGATCGTCGACGAGCTGCTCGAGCGCCTGCGCCCCGGCGTACGCGTCGTACGCCTCGAGCGCGTCGGTGACCGTGCGCACCGTGCGATGCAAGCGCGATCTTGCCCATCGATCGAGAATGTGGGTGGACGGCTCGTCCGCAGATGCCGGTTCCCAACCGTCGATGTTGGCGTAGGTGACGAAGAAGGAATACGTGTTCCACAGCGTCACGAGGAACTGGCGGGTCGACTCGTCGATCCCCTCGAGGTTCACGCGCTTCGGCGTCCAGGGCGAGCCCGACGAGAACATGTACCATCGCAACGCCTCGGCCCCGCGTTCGCGCAGGACCGACCACGGGTCGATCACGTTGCCGCGCGACTTCGACATCTTCACGCTGTCCTGGTCCATGATGTGCGCCAGGCATACGACGTTGAGGTACGGCGTCCGGTCGAACACGAGCGTGTTCACGGCGAGCAGCGAATAGAACCACCCGCGCGTCTGGTCAATCGCCTCGCAGATGAAGTCGGCCGGGAAGTGCTTCTCGAAGGTCTCCGCGTTCTCGAACGGGTAGTGGAACTGCGCGGTGGGCATCGATCCCGAGTCGAACCATGCGTCGAGCACCGGCGCGACCCGAGTCGCGGTGCCCCGCTCGCACTCCGGGCACGCGATCGTGACGTCGTCCACGTACGGGCGGTGCAGGTCCATGCCGGTGAGATCGCGCGCCGAGAGATCGGAGAGCTCGGCCACCGAGCCGACGCAGGTGTCGTGTCCGCAGTCGCCGCACCGCCAGATCGGGATCGGCGTGCCCCAGTAACGGTCGCGCGAGAGCGCCCAGTCGACGTTGTTGGCGAGCCAGTCGCCGAACCGGCCCTCCTTGATGTGCTCCGGGTGCCAGTTGATCTTCTGGTTCTCGCGCAGGAGCGCGTCTTTGTATGCGGAGGTGCGCGCGAACCACGTGGGCTTGGCCCAGTAGATCAGCGGCGTGTCGCAGCGCCAACAGTGCGGGTACGAGTGCGTGTAGTCGACGAGCTTCACCAGCTTGCCCGCGGCGGCGAGCGCGTCGACGAGTGCCGGATCGGCGTCCTTCACGAACTTGCCCGCGTACGGCGCGCCGACGGCGGCGGTGAAGCGCGCCGCGTCGTTCACGGGGTTGACGGTCGGCAACCCCTCACGTGCTGCGACCTCGCGGTCGATCTCGCCGAACGCCGGCGCGAGGTGCACGATGCCCGAGCCGTCGTCGACGGTCACGAAGTCGTCGGCGATCACTCGGAACGCGTCGCCCTCCACCGCGACGAGCGCGAACGGCGGTTCGTAGTGTGCGCCGACGAGATCCGCCACTGGCACCGGGCCGACGATCTCGGCGCCGTCACCGAACACCGCCGGTACGCGCTCCGCGGCGAGGACGAGATCGCGCCCGCCTTCGGGCGCGCGCACGCGCACGTAGGAGACGCCGGGACCTACCGCGGCGCCGACATTCGACGGCAGCGTCCACGGTGTCGTGGTCCACACGAGGAGGTCGACGTCACGGTCGACCAGCGGGAACCGCACGTAGACCGACGGCTCGGTCACGTCGCGGTACGCCCCGGGTTGACCGAGCTCGTGGCTCGAGAGCGCGGTGCCGCACCGGCCGCAGTACGGCACGACCTTGTAGCCCTCGTAGATCGAGCCGTGGTCCCACATCTCGTGGAACAGCCACCACACGCTTTCGATGTAGTAGTTGGAGAGCGTCCAGTACGCGCCGGCGGTGTCGAGCCACATGCCGATCCGGCTTGTGAGCGATTGCCAGTCCTCGACGTAGCGCTGCACCGATGATCGGCACTTCGCGTTGAAACGCTCGATGCCGTAGTCCTCGATCTCGTGCTTGACCGAGAAGCCGAGCTCTTTCTCGACCTGGACCTCCACGGGCAGGCCATGGCAGTCCCATCCGCCTTTGCGCACGACGTGCTTGCCACGCATGGTGTGGAAGCGGGGATAGAGGTCCTTGAACAGGCGGGCCCACACGTGGTGGATCCCCGGTCGCCCGTTGGCCGTCGGCGGCCCTTCGTAGAAGACCCACTCCAGGCTGTCGTGGCGATTGCGGAGGCTCTGGCCGAACACGTCGTCGTCGGCCCACCGGGCGAGCACGCGTGTTTCGAGCTCGACGAGATCGAACGCCTCGACCGGCTGGAACATGTTCGTACGTTACCGACCACGGCCCGTGAGCACGGGTGTTATCACCGCGCGCCGGCACCGACCCGACCGGGGATTTCGAACACTCGCTGGTACCCTGCCGCGGCTTGTGATCACGAGGGAGACTCGCGTTGCGCTCAGATTTCGGTGGTTTCCGCAGGTTCGTCGCGCGCTCGCTCGCGGTGCTGTGCGCGGGCATCGTCCCGATCGTCGCCGGCGCCGCGATCGGTACCCCGGCCGCCTCCGCCGCGACCACTGGCCACGATGCAACCGTCTACGCCTTCGGAACCGCGTCGTTCCGGGGCTCGACCCAGAACATGACGCTCAACGCGCCGATCGTCGGCATGGCGCCGACCGCGAACGGCAAGGGCTACTGGCTCGTCGCCAACGACGGTGGCGTGTTCGGGTTCAACGCGCCGTTCTTCGGCTCGCTCGGCGCGATGCACCTCAACGCGCCGATCATCGGCATGGCGGCGACGCCGACCGGGAAGGGCTACTGGCTGGTCGCGCAGGACGGCGGCGTGTTCACCTTCGGCGACGCGCACTTCTACGGTTCGACCGGCGCGATGCATCTCAACGCCCCCGTCACCCAGCTGATCCCGGGTCCCAACGGCAAGGGTTACTGGTTGATGGCGACCGACGGCGGCGTGTTCACCTTCGGCAACGCCCGCTTCCTCGGCTCGATGGGCGCGACGCATCTCAACGCGCCCGTGATCGGCATGACGGCGACACCCAAGGGTCACGGGTACCTGCTCGTCGCGCAGGACGGCGGCGTGTTCACCTTCGGCGATGCGAAGTTCAAGGGTTCGACCGGTGACCGCCATCTCGCCGCCCCGGTCGTCGGGCTCGCCGGGACGACCACCGGCGGCGGCTACTGGCTCGCGACCGAGAACGGCAACGTCTTCAACTTCGGCGACGCCAAGAACGTCGGCAACGCGGTCCACACGCTGCCGAGTAAGCGGCGGATCATCCAGATCACGGGTGTTCCCGGCACGAGCGGGTACCGGCTCCTCGCCCAGCCCCGCCCGATCATCATCGCCCCGCCCCTCGGCATCGGATCGTCGGGTTCCGCGGTCGCGGGATTGCAGACGCGGCTCCTGAGCCTCGGGTTCTGGGTGCCCGGTGTCACCGGTTTCTACGACTCGCTCACCCAGCAAGCCGTGTTCGCGTTCCAGAAATGGTCGAACCTCCCGCGTAGCGGCGAGCTCGACATCTTCACCCGGACCATGCTGAGCACCGCGACGCGGCCGGTTCCGCACTCGACGAGTGGGTACGTGATCGAGATCGATAAGACGCGCCAGCTGCTGATCGTGGCGAGCAACGGTGTGGCGGCGTGGATCTTCAACGCGTCGAGCGGTTCCGACCACCCGTACGTGAGCGAGGGCGTCGGATACTCCGCGCACACGCCCGAAGGCCTGTTCAACATCCAGCGTCAGGTCGACGGCTTCGACAAGAGCCCGCTCGGCCAGCTGTACCGTCCGAAGTACTTCACGAGCACGGGTATCGCGGTGCACGGGTACACCGACGTTCCGCCCTATCCCGCGTCCCACGGATGCGTACGGGTCTCGAACGCGGCGATCGACTTCATGTGGAACAACAACATCCTCCCGATCGGCGCCTCCGTCTGGGTCTACGTGTAGATGGTCGCGCTCGCTGCGGCCGGCGAAACTCCGGCCGCGGCCGCTCGGCCGCTCCTGCCAGTTAGCTGCGCTCCTCCGTCGCTCCGCTAATAGCCTCGGGCATCGTCGGTAGAGGGCCGCGGCAGGAGATACCCATAACCGAAGCAGGGGTCTGCTCCCGCTACACTCCCGCACCTTCCGGGGCCTGACGGCTCCACGCATCCGAGCAGAAGGAAGGACGCGATGGCCCGCACGGCGACCAAGAAGCCCGCGTCCAAGGCTGCGGCCAAGAAGACGCCGGTCAAGAAGCCCGCGTCGAAGCCGGGCGTGAAGCAAGCCGCCGCGAAGAAATCGGTCAACTCGAAGGCGAAGGCGAAGGCGAAGACGCCGGCCAAGAAGGCAGCTGCCTCCAAGTCGGTCAAGGCCAAGGCCGCCAAGCAGGCGCCGGCCAAGAAGGCGCCGCCCAAGAAGGCGCCTCCCGCGAAAGCCGTGAAGGCCAAGGCCGTGGCCAAGAAGGCCCCGGCGGCCAAGGCCCCGAAAGCAGTCAAGGTCGCGCCGGTCAAGGTCGCGCCGGTCAAGGTCGCGCCGGTCAAGAAGGCCCCCGCACCGCCCAAGCCGAGGAAGCTGCCGCCGCCGCTTGCGCCGAGCACGCTGCAAAAGCTCCGGGAGCGCCTCGAAGAGGAGCGCGAGAACCACCTGCGCCAGGCCGACGAGCTCACAGCCGAAGCCGATCTGCTCGCCAGCGAGCGCGAGCAGGGCGACACGCAGTTCGACGAAGAGTCCGGCGAGGGCGACACGGTCAACGTGGAGCGCGAGCGCGACCTGGCGCTGTCGGCCCAGGCCCGCCAGACCATCACCGACATCGACGCCGCCCTCCAGCGCATCGTGGACGGCACCTACGGGTTCTCCACCGTGTCCGGGAAGGCCATCCCCAAGGAGCGCCTCCGGGCCATCCCGTGGGCGACCGAGCTGGTCGAGGAGAAGGTCGGCGGCCTCGGCACTCGGCGGTGAGTGCATCGCCGCACTCAGCGACGCGGGTGGCGTCGCGGAGTGCGGTCATCACCATCGCGGTGGCCGCCCTCGTGATCGCGGTCGATCAGCTCACGAAGGCGTG
>JBBQER010000078.1:0-19985 GCA_038320885.1 Acidimicrobiia bacterium | reverse complement strand
CGTCACAACCGCGCAGCAACCGACGCAGTTGCGCCTGACGACCGGATCGGCTCACCTGCGCTACTGCCGGCGCAGGGACTTGAGGGATGACGCCGGCCTCGAGCCGAACGCGATGCTCCGCCCAGATCGACCGCTCGTTCCTGTCGGCGGCGATGAGCGCGCCGGCGTCGTAGACCGCCGGGTTCATGCGCTACGGCGAGTGCGTCGTACTCGACTGGTAAGTCGTCGGCGCGCGGCATCGAGCTCTTCGCCAGAGAGCGCGCCGTGTTGTGCCACCCACACCGCGACCGCCGCGAGCCCGTTTCTGATCACGAGTGCTCGGCGCGCGGCTTCCGTCATCCACGCCGACACGCTGATCCCATCTGCTGCAGCAGCCGCGACGATGCCGGCGTGCACGTCGGGATCGACGGTGATGGCCATCTTGGGCGAGGGGTTTCCGCGCGGCACGCCAAAGTATACCCCATGAGTAGGAGACTTTTCGCTCGCAGTATCGCCGGCTTGCACATTTCCCTGATCCGGGTCCCGGTGGCGCGGTCCCGTCGAGATCGCTATCTCTACTTCCTCGACCCCGGCTGATCTGGTAGCCATAGCTTCGAGATGGTGACGTCGGAAACCCCCGTTGAGCGCGCGCCCGAGTCGCGCGCGGGGGCGGGCAATGTGCTCTTCCGATTGCCCGGAGCCGTGCGGCGACCGCTCGCGTTCGTGCTGCAGCATCTCCCGTTCCCCGACGCGAAGCTGCTCGCCATCGTCGCCAGTCCGGAAGTGCGAGCCGAACCGTGGGCGGTGTATCGACGGCTGCGAGAGACGCATCCGGTGTACCGATCGCGGCTCGGCGCTTGGGTCGTCGCGAGTCACGCGGGGGTCGACGCGGTCTTGCGCCAGCAGGCAGTGAGCGTCGACGAGTCCAAGTCGGCCCAGCACGGCCAGAACTCCACGCCCGACGGGTTTACCCGGCTCATGAACCAGTCGATGTTGTTCCGCGACCCGCCCGACCACGACCGGCTCCGCCGGCTTGTGGCGCGGGCCTTCACCCCGCGCCGCGTCGAAGAGTTGCGTCCTCGCATCGAAGCGCTGACGCGCCAACGCCTCGACGCGCTCGCGTCGAGGGGCGAAGTGGATCTCCTCGCCGACTTCGCCTATCCGTTGACGGTCGACGTGATCTGCGAGCTGCTCGGCGTCCCCCACGAGGAACGCGCGGCCTTCCCACCCTGGGCCCGCGCGCTCGCGGCGCGCGTCGACGTGCAAGCGGTTCGAACCCCAGACATCGAACAGCGCGGCAGCGTCGCGGCCACCGAGATCGCCCAGTACCTCGACGGGCTCGTCACTGACCCCGTCCGGCGCGTGCCGGGTGCGCTGATCGACGCGCTCGTGGCTGCCGAAGAGGAGGGCGATCGCCTCACCCACGATGAAGTCATCTCCACGTGTGCGCTGCTGCTGTTCGCCGGTCACGAGACCACCGCGAACCTCATCGGCAACGGCGTCGTCACGCTACTCGCCTATCCCGACCAGCTCCGGGAGCTCCAGGCCGGCAATATCCCAATGGCGAGGGCGGTCGAGGAGCTCCTCCGCCACGACGGACCGCTGCAGTTCACGCAGCGCATCGCCCTCGCGGATCTCGACATCGGTGGGACAACCATCCCTGCCGGCGAGGTGATCGCCCTGTTCGTCGGCGCCGCCAATCGCGATCCCGCGGTCTTCGATGACCCCGACGGCGTCGACCTCTCTCGTTCGCCCAACCCGCACCTCGCGTTCGGCTTCGGCACGCACGCGTGTATCGGCGCCGCGCTCGCTCGGCTGGAAGCCTCCGTGGTGCTCACCGAGCTGCTCGACCGGTGGCCCGACCTGCGTCTCGCCGGACGACCCAAGTGGCGCGAGACGTTCGTGCTGCGCGGACTCCAATCGCTCCCGATCGCCTGGACTGCGTAGCGAGGCCGCGTAACTCCTCCTCCCGCGCAGATTCACATCAGACGCGAATCGGCGCGGGTAAAGACCACTTTTCCTCATCAGAAGCCGCGAGAGCCGAGTGCGACTGGGGTGTCGTGTTACTCGAGCTCCTCGCTTTCGAACGCGTGGCGGGGGAGGGTGAGCGGAAGGCTCGTCGCGGTCGCGATGCCAGGCGCGGCGGCGCAGACGAATGGGATGGCGTTGACGACACGCATCGCCGTGGCGACCATCCCGTCGTGCGAGAAGCTCGTCGCATTCCCGACTTGTAACTCGCAGCTGAGCGACGGCTCGCCATCGATCATGATCCGGTACGTGCCGTCGCGCTCGGCGGTCGGCCAGTCGGGTGCGAGGTCGGGTGCCATGCGATTCACGTGTTCGATCACGATCGCGTCTCGGCCGTCGACCACGCCGATCGTCTCGAAGCGCACGGCCCCGACAGTGCCGGCCGCGATCGTGCCGGCGGCAACCTCGAGCGTACGATCCGTTGCTCGCTTGTCGTAGGTCTCGCGGATCTCGGTGAGCTCGACACCGAGTTGGTCGGCGACGAACTGCACCGGCGGACCCCACGCGCCGGTCTGCACGCCGGGAAGTTCCATCAAGCAGCGATGTTCGAGCGGCTGGCCGAAGCCGAAGACTTCGAACATCGTGAACGCGACCGGGTAGTGCTCGTAGCCGAAGATCTCCTGCGTGCGGATCGACCGAATGCGTTTCGACATCGTCGTGAGCGTGAGCACGAGATGGTCGCCCGCGAAGCCGGGCTCGATGCCGCTCGCGTACAAAGATGCCTGGCCGCGGCGGCACGCGGCTTCGATGCGTGCGACTTGGTTCGGGTCGAACCCGGCGGGATAGAGGAGCCCGGGCACCGACGTCGTGACGACGTTGATGCCGGCTTCGAGGATTCGACAGAAGTCGTCGATCGCTGCGGTGGGGCGAGATTCGCCCGACGCGGTGTAACAGACGCAGTCGGGTGCGAGCGCGATTACGTCGTCGGCATCGGTGGTGGCCAGCACCCCGACCGCACCGATGCCCGCGAGCTCGCCGGCGTCGCGCCCGGCCTTGTCGGGAGCATGCACCCACACGCCCACGAGGTCGAGATCCGGCCGCCTGCTGATGGCGGCGATGGCGAGCGCGCCGACGCCGCCACTCGACCATTGCACGACTCGATAGTTGCGAGCCCGCGCCTCTGGGTCGGTCGACGTCATGCGCGCGTGCAATGGCGGGGCCACGGTCGCGCCGACTCGTAGCGCGCAGCCGCGGCCAACAAGAGGTCCTCGCGGAAGCGCGGTCCGATGATCTGGAGGCCGATGGGCAGTCCCGCGGCGGTAAGTCCCGCGGGAAGGCTCATGGCGGGCAGGTTCACGAGGTTGGCGAGCATCGCGAGCACGACCGCCATCCCACCGTGCACTTCAGTGCCGTTGATCTCGGTCGGCATCGGCCCTTCCGCGGCAAACGGTGGCATCGACGACATTGGCGTGACGATCAGGTCGACGTCGTCGAAGATGGCCGCGATGTCGGTAACGAGTTGCCGGCGCTTGAACTCGATTGCCGCGGCCCACGGCAGGGTCTTGCCGCTGAGGTAGGTCCATGCGGGCGCCGAGAGCGGATCGAGCTCGTCGAGCCGGCGCTCCCACAGATCCGGTTCGATGCCGACGAACTTGTCGACGCCTTCGATGCGTGTGTAGATGCGGACGTAGTCGTCGAGTTGGATCGGGCGCGCGACGAGCGTCGCGCCCGTCGCCGCGACGAAAGCGCGCGCGGCCTCTTCACAGAGGGCGCCGACCTCGCGGTCGACGGTCGCGAAGCCGAGGTCCAACGACCATGCGACGCGACAATTCGACACGTCGATCGCGGCGAGCGCGTCGACGTAGCTACCGGTGGGCGCGGCGAGGCACGTGCGATCACGCGGGTCCGGTCCCGCCATCACGTCGAGCAACAACGCGGTGTCGGCGACGGTGGTCGCGAGGCATCCCGGAACTGAGTTCTGCGCGAGATGTGTGCTGGCGAAGGTGGGGATGCGCCCGTAGGTGTTCCTCAGACCGACGAGGCCGGTGAAGCTCGCCGGAGTGCGGATCGAACCGCCACCGTCGCTCGCGGTACCGAACGGCACCATGCCGGACGACACCGCGGCGGCCGTACCGCCGCTCGACCCGCCGGGCGTACGGCTGAGATCCCACGGGTTGCGCGTGGTCCCGAGCAGCGGACTCGCGGTGTACGCCCACGTGCCGAACTCGGGCGTCGCGGTCTTGCCGACCGGGATTGCTCCCGCGGCTCGGAGCCGGCCGACGTGGATCGAGTCGGTCGTCGCCGCGGGACTGTCGGCGAACCACCGCGACCCCTGCGTCGTCGGCATTCCCGCGCAGTCCTCGAGGTCTTTCACGCCGAACGGCACGCCCGCCAACGGTCCGAGCTCGTCGATTCGCTTGTCGTGAACCGCCGCGTCGACTTCCCGCGCGGCAACCAGCGCCCGCTCGGCGTCGACATAGACGAACGCGTTCAGATCCGGATTACGACGTTCGATGGCGTCGAGGCACGAGACCATCAGGTCGGCGGCGGAGAGACGGCCGCCGCGGATGAGCCGAGCCGCGTCCGTGACAGTAGGTATGTCCATTCGCTCAGCTTGCCGCAATTCGCGGATGTCGGCCCGTCCGGCCGGGGAGAGTCAACGGGAGGTCACGCGATGCTAAGTGATCGCGTGCGCCGATCCTCGCGCGCGGTTGCGGGCGAGTCTGACGATGAAGCTCGCTCCCCCCAGCGACGACTCGCCGATGGTGACGTCCCCGCCGTGCGCGTCCGCTATCGCATGAACGAGGGACAAGCCGATCCCCGCGCCGCCGTAGGCGCGGCTGCGAGAGTCGTCGAGGCGAACGAACCGCTGAAACACGCGTTCTCGGTCTGACGTCGCGATCCCGGGACCGTCATCATCGACCCGAAGCAGCACGAAGTCGGGAACCTCGTAGAGGACGATCTCAACCTGCGTTCGTGCGTGTCGCTGCGCGTTGTCGATCAGGTTTCCGATCAGCTGACGCAGCAGTTGTGCGTTTGCTTCGATCACGACGCAGTCCGCCGAACGCACGCCTACGCCGGTCATGCCGGCGGTGATCTCCCGCGCGAGATCATCGAGCGCGAACGTCGTCATCGGCAGGTATACCGTCTCATCGACGCGGGCCAGGACAAGCAGACCTTCAACCACGTTCGACAAACGGCGCGTGTCTTCGAGCAGGCCGGGTGCTCTCTGCTTCCAGTCGGTTCGCTGCGGGTGATCGCATGCGATTTCGAGCTCGGTTTGGAGCGTTGCCAGCGGTGTGCGCAGCTCGTGAGCGGCGTCGGCGACGAACCGACGCTGATCTTTTTGCCAACGCTCGATTCGCTCGAGCAAGTCGTTCGTCGCCGACGCGATGCCGATGAGCTCTGGACCCGCGTCGGGCACGTCGACTCGCCCTCGTAGCGTTGCCGCCTCGAGCGCGGCGATGTCGTTTCGTAGCCGGTCGAGCGGGCGGAGCGCGCGGCCGGTCAGGTGCCATGTCGCGATCGCCGCGAGCGCGACGAGCAGCGGCGTTCCGAAGAGTAGTGAACGCCTGAGAGGCCCCTCGGCGTCATCGACGAGCTCGCGCGGGAGCGCGACGACGACAGAGACGGCGCCGCGCGGGATCGTGACGTATCGGCGATCCGAGAACCACTTGTGGCTCGCCGTGAGCACGTCGAGATCGGGGACCGGTCGAGAGCCACGAGTGACTACCTCTCGCAGCGTCTGGCCCGCGAAGGGATCAATCGTCCGGATAATCGTCACGTCGGAGTCGCGAATCTGCACCGTGGGAGCCGCGAAGGGGCCGACGCCCGGCGGACGTGCCACGTCTCCGACCGGGACGCCGCTGGTGAGCTGCGCAGCGACCGCGTCGGCGGTCTCGCTGATCGAGCGGAGCACCTGATCGCGGCGAGCGGCGACGACGGCGCGGTCGAGTACCACCGCGCCGATCGTCAATGTCGCTGCTAAACCCAGAACCGCGGCCAGCACGAGCCGCGTTCGAAGGGAGCGTGGCCGGCTAGCCATGTCGTACGAGCAGTTGGTAACCGACGCCGCGGATCGTTCGGAGCGTTTTCAGTCCGAACGGATCGTCGATCTTGCGTCGGAGGTGCCCGATGTAGACCTCGACAATGTTCGGGTCGCCGTCGAAGTCACCGCCCCACACCCGGTCAAGCACCTCGAGCTTGGCCACTGGCTCGCCCGCGGCGCGGAGCAGCACGTCGAGAACCGAGGCCTCGCGATCAGACAATCGGATCTCCGCTGAGCCGCGACGGCAGCTTCGTGTGAACGGGTCCAACCACAGGTCGCCTGCGACGACCGGCCCGCCCGTCACGTCGTCGCGGCTCCGGCGAATCAGCGCCCGCAACCTCGCGGCAAGCACGACGTACGAGAATGGTTTGCGCAGAAAGTCATCGGCTCCGAGGTCGAGGATCTCCGCTTCGTCGAACTCGCCTTCCTTCGCGGTGAGTACGAGCACGGGAATCATCACCTGGCGACGACGGAGCTCGGCGCAGATCTTGTAGCCGTTCATGCCCGGCAACAACAGATCGAGTGTTACCGCGTCAAAGGGAAACTCGCACGCTCGCCACAGACCATCGAGGCCGTCGTGGGCGACATCGACGTCGAAGCCCTCGACCTCCAGCCCCCGAGCGATCGCGGTCGCGAGCCGAACTTCATCCTCGATCACGAGCACTCTCATGCGGTCAAGCATGCCAGCGCCATGACCCGCCTCCCTGAAGGCACGTTCAGGTTCGTCAGGTACCTGTACCGAGGGTGGTTGCACCATCTCGACCATGCCGAACCGAAGAACATCGACTCATTTCGCGGTCGCCCTGCTCCTGGTTGGTGGCTGTACCTCCGCCGCTCGCGTCAGCGACACGCGCGTCCACGCACCCCGGGCCCGGAAGGGATGGGTAGCCGCGGCCGCGATCCGCGTTGGCGATCGCCCGACTGCGATTGCAGCATCAATCAACACGATCGTGGTGGCGACTGACCGGGAGCTCGTCGAGGTCGACGCGGCGAGTGGCGCGATCAGGCGTCGCACGGGCATCGCCGGGCCGACGCTTCAGATCGCAATCGCCGGTGGTGCGTTCTGGGTTCCCGGCTCGAGCGGCACGCTGCTCCGTATCGATGATCGGGTGCACACGTCCGCCGTGTCGGACGGTCTCGTCGCCGGGAGCGGCTCCGATCTTTGGGTGGTCGGCGCTCGCAGCGTCCGTCGCGCGCTCTCCAGCAACCTCGCATCCACCGCCCAGGTCGCGGTGAGGGTCACCCATCCGTTCGCGGCGGCGTCGCACTCGGCGCTGTGGATCGCGGACACCGACAGCTCAACTTTGACGCGAGTCGCCGCGGACGACCTGTCGGTACGACGGGTCCAGCTGCGTGGGGGAGCGCTCGGGGCGGTCGCCACGTCCGCGACTTCGGTCTGGGTGCTCCACCCCTTCGGTGCCGGCACGCTCGACCGTATCGACCAAGCCACCCTACGAACGACGGCGACCGTCGCGGTCGGCAGCGGCGCGCTCGGCGTAACCGTCGACAGCCGCGGAGACCCGTGGCTCGTACGGCCTGCGCACCACGACGTGGTCCACGTCGACGCGACAACCAACACCGTCGTCGAGACCGTTCGCGTCGATGGCGAGCCTGCTGCAGTCTCTGTCGTCAATGACGAACTTTGGATCATCGATGCCGCGGCCGGGATGCTCCGACACCTCAGCCGCGGCGTGACTCCGGCGGCGAGAGTGTCGGCACTTGCCGAGTTTTACAAGCCCCCCGACCCGCTGCCTGCGGGCGAGGCCGGCGAGCTCATCCGATCCGTGCGTGTCCGGTCGATCGGCGACGGTCGAGCGTGGCGCATCCTGTATCACTCGCGTGACCGCCTCAACCGAGACATCGCCGTGTCCGGATACGTTGTCGCGCCCGCCACGCCGCGGCCCCGGACAGGATGGACGGTCGTCAGCTGGGCGCATCCCGCCGCCGGGCTCGCCGACCAGTGCGCCCCGTCGCGTTTCATCGATCGCGGCGATCTTGGTCCGCTCGGGCCGGCGTTCCTCGCCGACGGCATGGTCATTGCCGCTACCGACTACGAAGGGCTCGGCACGCCGGGAGACCCGCCGTTCCTCGATGGGATCAGCGAGGCGCGCACGACCCTCGATGCCGCGCGAGCTGCGCGGCGACTCCTACGGCTCGGTGCAACTCATACCGTCGTCGTCGGTCACTCCCAAGGCGGCCACGCGGCGATCTTCGCGGGACAGCAGGCGGCCGCGTACGCGCCGGACCTCGATCTCGTCGGCGTTGTCGCGATCGCGCCCGACGTCGAGCTCGGCGACATCTTTCACCGGTTCGCCGACGAGCCCGGAGCGACGCCGGCGATGCTCGCCGCTGCCTACGGCCTTTCGCGCGAACGTCCGAATACAGACATCGACTCGCTGCTCACGGCCGCGGCTCGCCGGGCGCTCGATCAGCTGCGACGGCGTTGCGTCAACGCCCATGCGATCGACCCACCGTTGACTCCGCGTCAGGCATTCGCACACGATCCCACAAGCACCGCGCCGTGGACGAACATCGTCAGAGACAACACCCCCGGAAGGAGTCGTGTGGCGACCTCCGTCCTTGTCGTGCAGGGTGACCACGATCCGACGAACCCTTTCGTGCTTGCCGAGCACTACGTGGCGCGCGCCCGCCGGAACGGCACAGACGTGAGGATGCGAATCATCGCCGGCGCCGATCACGCGACGGTGATCCCAGCCGCGACCAAAGACATCACAAGGTGGATCGAGCGTCGCGCGCAGTGACGTTGCCCGCTCGTTTGAGGCGGTGAACGGCCAGCGCTCGGAAGACGCGACGGTGTACCGGGAAGAGTGCCTTCCAATACAGGAATCCGGGAATGCCCTTCGAGCGGAGCGCGCCGACCTGGATCAGCTCGTGCTCGGTGATCTGATAGCCGAGCCAACCTTCTCCGGGGAACCAGTCGATGCTGCGCAGCACGAGACTCGCGGGATCTCGTCGCGCGACGCACCACCCGTCGACCACTGCGCCCGGTTCGATCACTTGCGGGCGGTGGAGGTTCCATTGTTCGCCGACGAGGCGACCGAGCAGGGCACGGGCTCGCCACGCGAGTGGGAGGCCGTACCACGCGTAGCTCCCGCCGATACGGCCGAGATCCGCGTCGAGACTCGTCGGCGTGTTGTCGCGGATGGGCTCCTCGACACGAACGGTGTACACGCCGTCGCGCAGCCCGCTCTCGCGACTGAGCAGCTCGTGGTCGAGCGCGCGGGATTGGTCGTCCAGTGCGACGGTCAGCGCGGCGGCGAGCCCGAGTGGTTCGATGCCGAATGCGGCGTCGGTACGGGCGGCGTCGCGGACGACGACCTCGGTCACGAGACTCTCGATGAGCGCGTGGCTCACGCGGCGATCGACCGGGGTCACGAGATCCAACCAGTACGACGACAGGCGGGGAGTCAAATACGGCACATCCAAGATGCGCCGGCGGCGAAGACCGCGCGCGCTCGCGTATGCCGCGATCATTTCGCGATACGTCGTGACGTCGGCGCCGCCGATCTCGTAGACGCCGGGCTCGACCTTGGTCGCGCCGACGAGGTAGTGGATCACGTCGGCGAGCGCGATTGGTTGGAGCGCGGTGCGAACCCAGCGGGGACAGACCATGAAGGGCAGACGCTCGGTGAGGTAGCGCAGCATCTCGAACGAGACGCTGCCGGCGCCGAGTACGACCGCCGCTCGCAACTCGACGACGGAAACGTGTTCGCAAGCGAGCGCGGTGCCGACTTCTTGGCGGCTCACGAGATGCTCCGACTCGGGGTCGTGTCCGAGTCCACCGAGATACACGATGCGTTCGACGCCGGCCGCGGCGGCTGCTCTTCCACAACTTTCTGCCAGTTGGCGATCGCGATCTCGGAAGTCGCCGGTGCCGAGCGAGTGCACGAGGTAGTAGGCGACCTCGCATCCGGATAAGGCGTCGCAAAGCGCCGCTTCGTCGGCGACGTCGACCGTGCGAGCTTCGGTGCCCGGGACCTCTGGCGGGTGGCGAGCGATCACGATGATGTCGTGCGAGGCTGCCGTGAGTGCGATCGAAAGCGCGCGTCCGACGAAACCGCTGGCTCCTATCACTGCGATGCGCACGTACTTACGGTGTACCACGCCGGCAACGCCGTCGGGGACCGGCGCGTGTCAGTTGTCCCCGATGTTCTGGACTGGTGTGACCGGCTTCCACAAGCCGGTGTTTCCGAGGGACGAGTCGTACTCTTGGAGCCGCCAGGTGTCGTCGGCGGCGTACTTGCCGCTGTGCAACGTCGAGTAGGGGCCGGAACCGCGGCTCAGGATCTCTCCGAAGTCGTTGACCGTGCTCGTCCAGTTGGCGATGTTCAGATACGGGCCGACGCGCGCCGCGATGTCGTGGAACATCGTGAGCGTCTGGCATGCGTTGGTGATCACGCCGCTGACGTCGTCGATCTTGCCGTTGGGCAGTTTGATCGTGTGCTCGAGGTCCGGAGCGATCTTGTCGGTTGCGGACTGGTAGATGTCGGCGCAGTACTTCCAGTTCGAGCCGGCGTCGTATTCCTTCGGTGACAGTCCACCGGCGGTGAGCAGGCCCTCGAACGGGTTGGGTTTGATCCCGGCCTGTTGCACTTGCTGCGCGGAGATGAGTGTGTCGGCGGTGTCGGCCACGAGGAGCAGGTCCGGCAGCGTTTGTTTCAGGGGCAGGACGAATTGCTTCGACGATGCCAAGTTGCCGGAGAGGAACACGGTATCGACGCGTTCGGTCTTTCATTTTTCCATGAAGCTCGTGAGCTGAGACAGTGCGGCGGTCGTAGCACCCGTGGTCGAGATGTCCAAGACGGCGGTATCGCCGAGGTGTACGCCGGCGTGCGGATCAGGTCGGTGTACTGCTGGATCGATGTGAAGTCGACGAGCGCGACACCGATCTTGATCGACGTCGCGGATACTCCAGGTCCAAGCGTCTTGTCGACGAGCGCGTGCGAGGCATGGTCGGAGATGTCGACGTGCTCGTGCTCGAGCCGGAGGTGCCCGAACCGCACGCGCCCAGCGCCGCCATCACGACGGCTGCGCCCGCGAGCATCGACTTCGAGCGACCGATCCGCGAGCCGACGTTCACCGTGGTTACCCGCCGTAGACCGTTACAGACACCGTCTACTCTGTAATCCGTTGCTTTACGAGAAGTATCGAGTATGTAATTGTCGGCCTATGGTCCGGAGCTCGGAGAGTAAGGCGGCGATCCTCGCGGCCACCAGGCGCGCAATCGTCCAGCGCGGGTCGGGCAAGCTGACGCTTTCGGCGGTCGCGGCGGCGGCGGGGGTCTCGCGGCCCACCCTGTACCGGTGGTTCTCCTCCAAAGAGGAGTTGTTGGCCGCCTTGGCCTTGCACGAAGAAGAGCAGTTCGACCTCGGACTGCGCGAGGTGCTCAAGGCGTACGGCAGTCCGTCGCGCCGGCTCGATGCCGCGTTGCTGTACCTCGTTACCTATCTCGACGGGTTGATGGGCCCGGACCCGATCGGCACCGATGTGGAAGCCGCGTTGCGGGGACTCGTGCGGTCGCTCCCGGTCCAGCGCGCGTATCTCGGGCGTCTCCTCGGCGACGCTTTCCAGCAGATCCCGGCCGTGCGGAGCGGGGAGTTGTCGAGCGAGCAGGCCGCGGAGCTCTTCCTGCGCCTGGCGTACTCGCACTACCTGATTCCGCACCCGGAACCGACAGTGTTGCTCGCGAGCCTTCGGAGCTTCGCGGGGCTGCCGCGCTCCACCGTGATCCGTGCGACAGGCTGACGGGTTGCCGGCGAGCGCGATCAGATCGATGACCATTGGGAGCGCGGCATGAACGATCAACCCGACACTGCCACCGATGTGGGTTTCGAGGTGACGCGCTACATCCGTGTGCCGCAGTCGGTGAGCACGCACGCCCAACAATTCCTCGCGATGGGACTTTCGATCGGCGGCGACGGCGTTCCGAGCGAACCTGATCGCGGTGATGTCGACGGTTGGCGCGCCATGATCAAGGGGTCCAACGCGGGCCTCATCGCCGTGATGGAGATGCTGCCGACGGTTCCCAGTCGACCGTCGAGATGACGAACGCTGGCGAGGTGCCCGTCTTCGTGTTTGCGCCCGACGACGTTCCCGACGATGCGAGTCAGCCGACGTTTTCTCGACATTCACGGCGGCGGGTTCGTGGTCGGAGGCGGCGACGCGTGTCGCGTGCTCGGGACGAAAGCCGCGGCGATGGTGCGGATGCGCACATGGTCGGTCGACTACCGCATGCCGCCGGAGCATCCGTATCCGGCGGCGCTCGACGACTGCATCACGGTGTACCGCCGTCTGCTCGAGGTCCAAACGCCGGGGCGCATCGTTGTCGGCGGGGGGTCGGCCGGAGGCAACCTCGCCGCCGCGCTCGTGCTGCGCGCCCGAGACGAGGGTCTTCCGCTACCCGGCGCACTCGTGCTGCTCTCGCCCGAAGCGGATCTCACCGAGTCCGGCGACTCGTTTCAGACGAACCTGGGTATCGATGCCGTGCTCCAGTCGAGCCTGGGCGAATCGATCGCGTTGTACGCCGGTGGCCACGACCTCACCGACCCGTATCTCTCGCCGCTGTTCGGTGACTTCACACCGCCGTTCCCGCCCACGTTCCTCTGTACCGGCACGCGCGACTTGTTTCTTTCCAACACGGTCCGCATGCACCGGAAGACGACGACATGGCCGAAGAGGTGCGCCGCTTCATCGCCGCCCGCGGCGTAACAGGAACCACGTCGCGGCGATGGCCCAGATGACCGCGATGACGGTCAAGGTCGCGGTGGCATAGTTGAGCGGCTGCGCCGTGGGGTTGTGGTGGTACGCCGCGCTGGCGCGAAGTGGACGCCACGCGATGAGGAGGACGACACCCGAGGCCATCATCGCGAACTGGACCGGCGCGAGGGCACGGGCCGGAACGATCCGGCGAACGATGAGGCCGATGACGACCACTGTGGGCGCAAGCACGAGGTCGTGCGTGAGGTCGACGCCGACGATCCACCGCGCAAGCGAGATGCGGTGTGACAGGTCGGGGTACCGATCGAGGAATCCGGCGACGCCGTAGCCCGCGATCGCGCTGCCCGCGACGACGGCGATCCAGAAGCCGATGCCGTGCTTGGCGGCGCGCGGCGGCGCGGGAGCCGGGGCAGGAGCGTTCATCGCACTTCCACGTGGGTGACCCACTTGGTCTGTTCGACCCCGGGACGGTTGGGTGCGATCAACCGGCACGGGAATCCGTGATCCGCGTGCAGGATCCGCCCGTCGACCTCGAGCGCGAGCAGCGTGTCGGGATCGTGGGCGACCGCGTGCGTGAGGTTGCTGGAGCGGTACAACGTGCTCGTCTGCATGGACACGACCGAAGCGCTCGCGTCCGGTCGCGCGCCGGCAGCCATGAGGAGATCTCGCACGCGTACGCCGCGCCAGCGACGCGACGCGCTCCAACCCTCGACACAAGCGATCGGCAGCGTCGCCTCGTGCTGTTCGAAAGCCCGCAGCTCGTCGTAGGTCAGCTCGAGCGTCTTCCTGGCGCCGCGTCCGCCGACGGTCAGACGGTACGCGGTCAGGTCCACGTGTTCGAGGTGAACCGACGCCGCCGTGCGGTTGACGGGGAAGCCCTGAGGGCCGGTATCGGGCCTGCGGGGTGCAAGGAGCGCCAATCGCGAGAGCGGCCGCACCGTCTGGCCGAGCGTGAAGATCGTGACGATCCCCGCAGTCCCGAACGCCGACGCGAGGAAGCCGCGACGGTTCAATCCGCCGGGCGCGATGCGCTCGCCTTCGGTGACGCCGCCGGTTGCGGCGCGGCGCGCGAGCGCGCCGCGCGTGATACTGAATTTGGCCACGATGTGAACGACAAGGGCACCCACGGTGATCCATGCCGCCGCATAGTGCGCGGGCCGGAACGAGAACGCGTACGGGTAGGAGAGATTGATGTTGTTGACACCGGAGAGGAGGAGGAACAGCGACCCGCCCACGAGCGGCAAGATCATGAGACGCTCGACGGCGTGCGCGAACGACTCGAACGGCGGCCACGTGAAGAGCTTGGGGAAGACAACCCACAGCTTGGCCAACAGGAGCGGGACCGTGGCCAGCCCTGTCGCGATGTGCAGACCCTGCGTGAATCGGAAGAGCCCCGCGGGTCGCGGGAAGGCCGCGAACCAGCCGTGCGGATCTTGCAGGACGTGCGAATACAAGCCGGTCACGAAGCACACGGAGAACGAAACCCCGAGTGCGATCCCGAGTACCGCCGCCGTGCGCTCCGAGCGCGGGGTTCCGACCGCGTTCATGACGGGTCGAGGATCGCGAAGAAACGCGAGTCGTCGCACCAGCGCCGGGTGACGCGCAGGCCGACAAGGTCGGCGAGCCCATCGATCTCGTCGGGGTCGACCTCGGTCCAGGGGAACCACGGGCCGTGCGCGTCATCGATGACGAGCTGCGCCGAGACCGGGCGAGTGTCGCGTGTGGTGCTTGCGAGTTCGACGATCACCCGGCCACGGGGTTCAAGGAGCGAGCGCACCCGGTCCAGCAGCTCGCGCGGACACCCACCGATGCCGATGTTGCCGTCGAGGAGCAGCGCGCTCTTCCAACGGCCCGCGCCGGGGACGCGATCGAACACGCATCGCTCCAGTACCGGCGCGTCGCGAGTGCGTGCGATCGACAACGCGCGCGGTGTCACGTCGATGCCCAGGACGACGACACCCGTTTCCGCGAGGGCGTAGGTATGGCGTCCGGGTCCGCAGCCGATGTCGAGCACCGGAGGCCGCGCGTGTCGCAGCGTGCGTCGGTCCGCGGCGTCGGCGGCCGCCGTCCATCGGGCGCCATGGCGCACTCCCGAATCCGTTATGAGATTCGTGGTCATCGTGATGCGGCCGCGACGGCCAAATGCGAGGCGAGCACTCGGGCGAAGTTCGACTCGGGCGCAATCGAAGCGACTGCGGTCGCGTCGGCGATGACGTCGACGTCGCGGAGCGTCTCAAGACGCGCGACATCGAGCCCGTGCGCGCGCAGTCGCGCGAGTTGGGCGGCGCCGGTCCGATCGGTGCTCATCGGCACGCCCGCGAACAGCGCCGCATGTGCCGCGTGAACGCCAATCGCCCAGAACCCGCCGTCGTCGGCCAACCCCAGGACTGCGTCGTGCTCGTCGAGCGTTACGAGTGAGCTCGTCAACAGGACCGGATCGACCTGCGGAGTGTCCATTCCGATGAGCAGCGCGGACCCGCCGACATCGGTGAATGCGGCGGCGATGCGCTGGTCGAGACCAACTCCGCGTTGCGGTATGACGTCGATGTCGAAGCCCGCAAGCCAGGGGTCGGGTTCGCCGTCGAATGCCACGACGATGCGACTCGCGCTCGACGCGATCGTCGCGAGCAGGGTGTCCCGGAGCGCAGCGGCCGCGAGTTCGGCGGCTTCGATCGGCGTGAGTGGAGGCGAGAGGCGGGTCTTGACCCGTCCCGGGAGTGGCGCCTTGGCGATGATGATGATCGCGGCGCTCACTCGGGTGCCACGCGTATCTCGCGTGCGACGCGGCGCATGTCGCCGACGGTTCGCAGGGTTCCGCGCACGGTTCCCGTCACTTTCGAGCGACCGGTGCGCGGGTGGTACCCGACTTCGATCTCACTGATTCGCCACTGCGCGCCGGCCGCCCGCAAGACCATCTCGAGCGGCCAACCGAAGCGGCGATCGCGCAAACCGAGGTTCAGAAGTTCTTCGCGACCCGCGGCGCGCATCGGTCCGAGGTCACGCAGTGGGACGCCGGTGCGGCGTCGCATGTACGCGGCGAGGACCTGGTTGCCGATGCGGGCGTGAAGCGGCCAGGCGCCGCGCGAGACCGGTACCCGCGCGCCGAGAACGAGGTCGGACGCGCCGGTCTCCAGCGGCCGTGCGACTTCGACGAGGTCGCGACCGTCGAACGAGCCGTCGCAGTCCATGAAGCAGACGATCGGAGACTGCGCGGCTCGCAACCCGGTCCAGCAGGCCGCTCCGAACCCGCGTTGCGGCTCGTGGACGACGCGTGCGCCGAGGCGACGGGCAACCTCGGGTGAGCCGTCGCTCGAGCCGTTGTCGACCACCAGCGGAGTAAAACCGTTCGGAAGTGACGCGATGACGAGCGGTAGCGCGTCGCGTTCGTCGAGTACCGGCAGTATGACGTCGATCATCAGCGACAGCGAACCACATTCTGGCGTTGTCTGGTGCCTTTGGGACCTTACGAGTTACGAAACTCTCCCCGAGCGCGGCCGAGTCGCAGCAATGCGTCGGTACGCTCGTGACGTGATGAGCACATCGATCGAGACGATCCGGGTACTCGTGGTCGAGGACGACGCGACGATTGCCGATGTCGTGGTCCGCTATCTCGAGCGTGAGGGCTACGACGTGACGTGGGCGGCGGCCGGCGACACCGCACTGGCGGCCATCGAGTGCGAGCTTCCCGACCTTCTCGTGCTCGACCTCCTGCTTCCGGAGATTGATGGTTTCGGCGTCCTCGCGCATGTCCGAGCGCGTGGTCCCGTGCCGGTGATCATGCTGACGGCCCTCGGCGAGGAATCCGACCGTGTGCTCGGCCTCGAGCTCGGAGCCGACGACTACATCGCGAAGCCCTTCTCGCCGCGCGAGCTGGTGGCTCGCGTCAAGGCCGTGCTGCGTCGCGCGCGTGAACCGCTCGCTCCGGCTTCCGGACCGACTCGGCTGGAGTTCGGAGAGCTCGACGTCGACCTCGGCGCGCGTGAGGTACGAAGAGGAACCGACACGCTCGTGCTCACGGCGCGCGAGTTCGATCTCCTTGCTCACTTCGCGCGGAACCCTCGCATCGTGTTTCCGCGTGAACAGCTGCTCGAGTTGGTTTGGGGTTACACCTACGGCGACGCGTCGACCGTCACCGTGCATATCCGTCGACTGCGCGAGAAGATCGAAGCCGATCCCTCCGCGCCGTTGCATCTCGTGACCGTGTGGGGGCAGGGGTACCGGTGGGACGGCTAAGCCCCGACACGCGGTTCCGTCAGCTTGCGATTCTGTGCGTGGCGGCGGGTGCCGTGTGTACCGCGGCTTCCGCCGCGGCGACATCGATGTCGGCCCGCGACGCGGTGGAGCTGGCGACGCTGGCCGCGGGTACCGCGGCAGCGGGCGGAGTCATCGCGGGGATCGCGTTGCGCTTCCGCTACGGGCGGACCATCGCGACGCAGGCGGTGACCTTGACGGTCATCATGGTCGCGACGGTCGCGATCGGGGCGTGGATAGGCGCGCAGCGCATGTTCATCTCCGGCCACGATCTGCACGTCCTACTGGTATTGCTGTGCGCGGTCGGCGCGGTCGGTATCGCGGGCGCGCTGCTCGTCGGTGACCGCATCAGCCGTGCGAACATCGAGCTCATTGACGCGACGCGTCGACTCGCCCGCGGTGGGCGCACCGCCGCCCTTGCCGACGCCCATCGAACCGTCGAAACCGCGCAGCTCGCACGCGAGCTTGAACTCGCCGGGCACCGCCTCGACGAGGCACGTGCAAGGGAACGGGCCGTCGAGACTTCGAGACGAGAGCTCGTGGCCTGGATCTCGCACGATCTCCGAACGCCGCTGTCGGCCTTGCGGGCCATCGCGGAGGCGCTCGAGGACGGCGTCGTTGCCGACGACACGGCGCGCTACTACGCGTTGCTGCGCGAGGAGACCGAGCGGCTCACCGCGCTCGTCGATGATCTCTTCGAGCTCAGCCGCACCCAGAGTGGCGTGCTCCGCCTCGAGCTCCAACGCGTGCAGCTCGGAGACGTCGTCTCCGACGCGATCGCGGGAATCGCGCCGGTCGCGGACGCGAAGGGTGTCCGACTCGAAGGTCGGCTCCACGACGAGCTGCCGCTCTGCAGCGTTGCGCCTTCCGAGCTCTTGCGTGCGCTTCGAAATCTGCTCGAGAACGCGGTTCGATACACGCCACACGATGGCACCGTGGTGGTCGAGGCCGCGCTCGACGGCGACGCGGCCGTTGTCGTGTCGGTTATCGACGACGGCGGCGGGATTCCGGCCGGCGATCTCATGCGGGTGTTCGACGCGGGCTTCCGCGGCGACCGCGCGCGAACCGGCGACGCCGGTGCCGGGCTCGGCCTGGCGATCGCCAAGGGCATCGTGGAAGCGCATCGGGGCGAGATCGCGGTCAGGAACGAAAACGGCGGGGCCCGGTTCACGATCCGGCTGCCGCTCGGTACCGAACCGGTATGAAGGTTCTCGTGACCGGTGGCGCCGGATTCATCGGGTCGCACGTGGTCGAGCAGTTGACCGATCGCGGTCACGACGTTCGGGTGCTCGACGTGCTGCATCCCGCTGCGCATCGCGGCAAGCCCGACTATCTCGATCGCCGCGCGGTCTACGAGTGGGGTGACGTCACCGATATCGACACGGTTAGTCGGGCGGTCGACGGCGTCGACGCCGTGTCGCATCAAGCGGCCATGGTCGGCCTCGGCGTGGACTTCGACGACGTCACCGACTACGTCACGAACAACTGTCTCGGCACCGCGGCGTTGCTACGCGCGCTACACGCGTGCCGGTTCGGCGGGCGCATCGTGCTGGCCAGCAGCATGGTGGTGTACGGCGAAGGGCGGTACACCTGCTCCGAACACGGCGGGGTTCGGCCCTTGCCGCGTGCGACCGAAGCACTTGACCGGGGCGTATTCGATCCCGGGTGTCCCGTGTGCGATGCCCCGCTGCAGCCTGAAGCGATAACCGAGGACGCCCCCCCGGACCCACGCAACGTCTATGCCGCCACGAAGTTGCACCAGGAACACCTCTGCCTCGCCTACGTGCGTGCCAACCCCGCCGCCGCACTCACCGTTCTGCGCTACCACAACGTTTATGGACCACGGATGCCCCGCGACACCCCGTACGCCGGAGTGGCGAGCATTTTCCGGAGTGCGATCGAGCGCGGCGAGGCGCCGCGCGTGTTCGAGGACGGTTTGCAACTTCGCGACTTCGTCCACGTGCGGGACGTCGCGCGCGCCAACGCATTGGCGCTGACCGCGGTCGATCCGGCGAACGAGATCTGCAACGTCTCGAGCGGGCAACCGCGAAGTGTGCTCGACATGGCCCGAGCGTTGGTGGGTGCGGCGGGTGCCGGCGCACCGGAGCCGATCGTCGTGGGCGGTGGGCGCGCCGGCGACGTACGGCACGTGTTCGCCTCCGCCCGACGAGCCGGAGATCGCCTCGGCTTCCATGCCGAAATCGACTTCACTGACGGCATGCTCGAATTCGCCAGTGCGCCATTGAGATGACGACGATGGCGCCGCTCCAGGTTGACGAGCCGGCCGTCGCGGAGGCGCACGAGGAACCTCGACCGCCCCCTCGACCGATCACCCTGGCCCTGGCCCTCTTGGTCTGGGTTGCGTTGATCGTCGTTGTCCACTTCTGGGGAGTGCGGCTCACGGAGACCACGCACATCAGCATCGGCGTTCCTCCGTTGCACTCCGGTTGGCGCACGCGCGTCAACTGGGCGACGCCGGGCGCGTTCGCGTTCGGCGCGATCGGGGTTGCCACGCTGGCGCGGCTCGCTCGCCGACTGCCGTGGCGCGTGGTTCCGCTCATGACCGTCATCTCCGCCGGGTTGTGGTCGGTGATCCTGGCCGCGAATGACGGTATCGACGGCCTGATCGGCGGCGTCGGCCGACGCGGTGATTACCTCACCGTTTCGCAGCGCATCACATCGCCCCATTCATTCCTGGATCACTTCGCCGCGACTGTGCGCGCTCATCGATTTCCGGTGCATACCTCAGGTCATCCGCCCGGCTTCGTTCTGGTCCTCAGGCTGATGCGCCAGCTCGGACTCGAAGGCAGCGGCTGGGCGACGGCGCTCTGCATCGTCGGCGGCGCGGCAGCGTTCGGCTTCGTCGCGATCACCGTACGCGATGTCGCGGGCGACGCGGCCGCTCGCGCCGCGGCGCCGTTTCTCGTGCTCTCGCCGGCCGCGATCTGGATCGCGACGACACCCGATGCGTTCTTCGCCGGCGTCGGCGCGGCGGCGGTCT
>JBBQER010000077.1:0-20437 GCA_038320885.1 Acidimicrobiia bacterium | reverse complement strand
CAGGAGCGCCGTGTACTTTGCGACCTCTTCGAGGAACTCGGGGCGGACGTACCCACGCTCCTCGATGGCTGGACCGCGCGGGACCTCGCCGCGCACATCGTGCTGCGTGAGCGCAATCTCATCGCTGCTCCCTGCCTCGTCCTTCCGGGACCGTTCCAACGATTCGCCGAGCGACGCAGGGTGAGGCTGGTGGAGTGCAGAGAGTTCGGGTGGCTCGTCGCTCGGATCCGGTCGGGCCCACCTCCCGGATTTTTCCGCATCGGATGGGTTCGCTCGTTCCCGAACCTCAACGAGTTCTTCGTCCACCACGAGGACCTGCGAAGAGCGAACGGTCTCGGCCCCCGCGACACCCCGACGCCCGCCTTGGAGGCTGCGTTATGGCGAAACGTCCGTCGAGGTAGCCGCTACCTGAGTCGCCGGCTGCGCGAGGTTGGACTCGAGATCGAGTGGGAGGGAACCGACGAGCAGATGACGGTCCGGACGGGCGAACCTACTGCTCGACTCGGCGGTCCGCCGGGCGAGCTTCTCCTTTACCTTTTCGGGCGCCAGGCCGCGGCGCGAGTCAAGGTGACCGGACCGGCGGAGGCTGTCGCGACAGTTCACCGAACGCACTTCGGGATGTGAGTCCTCTGGCCGCTTCGAGGCTCCGCGGCGGATCAGTCGCGCGTTCCGACGCCGCGTCTTATGGAGCCGATCGATGCAGCGGTAGCAGAAGAACCGAACTTCAGCGTTCGCATGGTCTTGCTAGGCCACGTTCAGCTCGTGGTACCAGCGTCAGCGCGGGCGCACCGGCACTGCCGTGAGTGTCGTGAGCCGCCGCGCGTACGCGGCGCCGCCGGTGAGCCACGGATGACCTTGGTGGGCGTCAACGGTCCCGTCGTCGACCCAACCGGCGACTTCCAACAGAGCCCGCAGACACACGACCGCTTGGTACCACTCGAGTTCCATCGGATCGATTTGGATCCCGGTTCGTTGCTCGTAGCCGCGTACGAACCGTGACGCGAGCCATTGGCCCGCCGCCCGAACTACGCGCTGGACTGCCTTCGGTCCTTGTACGGGAGGCTCGCCAACCATGAGCGAGGTGAACGCGACGTCGTATGCAGCCGGGCCGATGAGCGAGGCGCTCCAGTCGAGCACGGTCACGTGTCCTGCCGTGTCGATGAGCAGGTTGAAAGGATGCAGGTCGCCGTGACAAATCACGTCGTCGTGCGTCGCTGGTGGATGCCCGAGCAGCCAGTCGGCGACGGAGGCGAGATCCGTCCGCGCGCGTTGCTTGGCGCTATCCCGGAGCGCGTCGACGAACTCCGCGACCGTACGCGCGACGCCCGTCACCGAGTCCATCTGATCGCGCACTGACGTCGGGTCGACCGCGTGCAGTTCGGCCATGGACGAAGCGAGCACGTCGGGGATCTGCCGTGCAATCCGCGGTGCGGCTCTCAGCATCCGGAGTCCGCCCAGTCCGTCGAGCAGCGGCGCGCCCGGGGCGCGATCCATGATCATGTACGCGCGGCCGAGGCCGGCGTCGGGACCCCCTGCGGCACGCACGGTCGGCGTCCGCACTCCGGCGACCGCGGCCGCCGACTGCACGATCGTCTCCTTCTGCGCGATCGCCGGCTCGGGCATCAGCCGGGCGACGAGCTCACCGTCCCACCCCGTCGGCGCGCCCGCGAGCGAGAACCAGACAAGCTCGGCCCAAAACCCGCCGCGCAGCTCCTCGGGCGACTGCCGGTACGCAAGGTCGGGTGTGGCGGTCACCTCGCGGAGGACGGCCAGGAGTTGGGCGGGGAGTTCAGTTCGCATAGTTACGGCATTTACCGTAACGGTATTTCCCGGTATTGTCCATAGCTCATGACGGTCACCGCTGCATCCACGGACAATGAGCTCACCATCGACGACCTCGCCCGGCTCGTGAAGGTGCCCGTGCGCACGATCCGCGAGTACCAGACGATGCGGCTCCTGCCACCCCCGATCAAGCGCGGTCGAATCGGCCTTTACGGTTCCGATCACACCCGGCGGCTCGAGCTCATCAGCCGTCTCCAGCGGCGGGGCTATTCGCTCGCCGGCATCCGCGATCTCCTCACTGCGTGGGACTCGGGGGCGGGCCTACCCGCACTGCTCGGCGTCGACATCGGCTCGGCCGCACTCGACGAGACACCGCTCCGGCTCACGAACCGGGAGCTGGCCGAGCGGCTCGCCGGCCTCGACGCCGACGCACGGGGCGCCGCGCGTGCTGCCGGCCTCTTTCAGTCCGACGGGACCGATCACGTTCTCGTCCGCAGCCCCGCGCTGCTCGCGCTCGCCGCCGAAGGCGTCGCCGTCGGAGTCCCACTCGGCGACATGCTCGAGATGATCGGCGAAATTCGCAGCCTGATTACGCCACTCGCCGACACGATCGCTGACCAGATCGTCGAGCGCATCTGGGACCGCGTCGCGACCAACGGCACCGAGACCGATCTCGAACCGCTCTTCCGGCGTGGCCGTCTGCTGCTGCTGCAAGGCGTCGCGAGCACGCTCGCCGACCGTCTTGGCGACGCGCTCTTCTCTCGCGCGGACGAGGGTGAGCGCGGCGCGTTGTTGCGGGGCATGATCGACCGTGTTCGCGTCGGCGCCGTCGTCGACAGCGCCGGCAGCATCGACCACCGGAAACTCAAGTGACCATCGACAGAATGCAGCGGGCGGTCGGCTGATGCCGATGAACCATCGCTACCACTCCACACCGGTGCAGACGCAGAACTCGTTGTCCTCGGGATCTGCCATGCGTACCCAGAGCGTGTCGCCGAGACTCTGCACACCTTCGTCGAGCCGTTGCGCTCCCAAGGCCTGCAGGCGCGCGATCTCGGGTTCGATGTCGTCGACGACGATGTCGAGGTGCATGCGATTCTTCCCGGCCCTGGGCTCGGGGACGCCCTGGAGGACGAGCGGAGAAGCGATCCCTTCCTTGGGAACGAGCACGGAGACCGACGCATCGGTGTAGTAGTCGCGGTAGTCGAGCGCCGCGCGCCAGAAGTCGGCCAGCTTCGCCGGGTCGGAACAGTCGAGAACGAGATCGATGCGTGCCTTCTGACCCATTGGGTTCCTCCACGTTCGGTGCGCTTCAGATGTTGCGTTCAGCTTGTGTGCGTCTCGCTGGACTGTTCAGAGCGCGACCGTGACGCGCAGGAAGGTTGCCGGGATGGAGGTGTCGTCCTTGCTCGAGCTTGCGTTCTGGTCGTTGAAGAGAGCTTCGAGCTCGGACTGGAGATCTTGTTGTCGGGTACGCCTGACGCGGAGTCCGTTGGTGATTCCCAACTCCTTGACGAGTGCCTCGCCGCTCTCTCGCGTGCTCTCGGCGATGCAAGTGAAGTCACCCTTTTCCCAGAGTGCCTTGTTCGGATTCATCGACTCGATTCCTTTCGTGCGTTCAGCCGACTTTCGTCGCCAGTACGGACACGCTCTTCACGCCGAAGGTCTCGGTCGCTCCCTGCGCGGAGTCCGAGATGAAGTGGTACTGCGGATTGTCCTGCACAGTGCGCAGCTCGAGCCGCGCGTCCTCGATGGCACGCCGGTAGTCGTCCTCTTGCATCGCGCCACCGATGCAGGACGCCCAGAGGTTGACGTCGCAGACGATTGCTTCGGTGAGCTGGCGTTCGGTGACGATGTCCGAGATCGCCATCCGGCCGCCGGGCTTCAGCATCCGGGCGATCTCGCGGAATACCGCGGTCTTGTCGTCACAGAGGTTGATGACCCCGTTGCTGATGACCACGTCCACCGAAGCGTCGTCGACTGGCGCCTCTTCGATGTAGCCCTTCTTGAAGTTCACGCTGTTGTGACCGTCGCGTTCGGCGAGGCGCTGAGCCTTGGTGAGTTGCTCGTCGGTCATGTCGATACCGACGACTTCTCCTGGGGTACCGGCCTGGTGCGCGGCGAGGAAGGCGTCCATGCCGGAACCGCTGCCGAGGTCGACGATTCGTTCGCCGGTTGTGATTGCAGCCAGCCCCAGGTGGTAGCCGACGCCGGCGAAAGACTCGATGGCTTCGGGTGGGATGGCGCCCAGTTCGGCAGCGGGGTAACCGAGCCGCTCCGCGAGGACGCGTCCCATCTCGAAGTGGAACTCGCCCTGCGGCGCCTCGGCGACCGCCCGGTACATGACCTTGACCTTGTCTCTGAGCTCGTCGACGTCGACTCGTGCCATCAGGCCCCTCCTGTTTCGCCGACCGCGATGTCGTGGCCGGCACGCTTCCATTCCGGAAAGCCGTCCTCGAGGCGCCGGGCTCGGATGCCTCGACGCTGGAGACTCCTGACAACGTCATCGGCGTAGACGCAGAACGGTCCGCGGCAGTAAGCGACGATCTCACTGTCTTTCGGGATCGTGCGCAGATGTCGTCGCACTTCGTCGGGTGGCACCGATCGCGCGCCCGGAATGTGTCCGGCGGCATATTCGGCCGGTGGGCGTACGTCGATGACGACGACGTTGCGGCGTCGCAGTCGGGATGCGAGCTCCTCTCGCGTGATCGCTTCGACGTCGCGGCGGTCACCGAGATACTCAGTGGCGAGCTTCTCGATGCCGGCAACGTGTTCAGCGGCGACATCGCGCAGAGCAGCCCAGAGTTCGCTTACTCGCTCACTCGCCAGTGTGTAGAACACGCGTGTCCCGTCGCGGCGGCTCGTGAGCAGGCCGGCGCGTGTCAGCGCGTGGAGGTGATGCGAAGTGTTGGCGACACTCTGATCGATCTCGCTCGCGAGCTCGTCGACCGAGCGTTCTCCTTGCGCGAGCACGTCGACGATTTCCGCCCGTCGGCCGCTCGCGAGCGCTTTCGCGACCTCGGCGAATGCGTCGAAGAGGCTGTTCTTGGCTGCACGATCGCTCATCAGGGCCTGATCCTGTGCGCGGCGCTCCGCTTTGTCAAGTATTCAAACAAATACTTGACAAAGCGAAAACGGGTGAGCACGATGTGCGAGAACCAAGGAGGCGCGATGCGAGCTCTTGATTGCCCGTGTGGACTGACCCTGACCGCCGCCGACGACGATGCCCTCTACGTGGCCGGTCGTCGCCACGCCGACGAGCACCACGCCGATCAGAACATTCCCGACGACTTCATTCGTGGCCACGTTCGCGACAATGCTCGCGATGTCGACGCCGCGTGAGACCGAGGAGGACACGTGCGCGAACAACTCGCGAGCCAGTTCGTCGCCGCCGCTGTCGACGAGGTCTTCGCGCTGATCACCAGCCCTGAACGGCTGCCCGAGTGGAATGGCGCCATCGTCCGGGTCGTCGACGCGCCCGACGAGTTGTTCCCGGGCGCCGAGTGGGTGGTCCAGCTCTCGGCGCTCGGACAGTCGTGGCCGAGTCGGTCGACGGTGGTCGCAATCGATCCGCAAGCGCGACACTTTGCGTACCGTTCGCAGACCGACGACGGTAATCCTTCCTATGCCGACTGGTCGTGGACGGTTGCCGATGCTCCCGGGGGGTGCGCGGTGACAGTCTCGTGGATCCTGCATCCGGCGACCTTCTGGCGGCGAGTACTGCTGGCGAAGATTCGATCGTGGCAACTGCGACGGCGGGAGCTGCCCGCATCGCTGCATGCGCTGGCTTCGTCCGCGACCGTCGTGCCCGGCGCATGACCGAGATCGTCACCTTTGTCGACGAGGGCCTCGGTCATTCGTCCTACCTCGTCGATCTCGGCGACGGTCGTGCGCTCGTCGTAGATCCGCCCCGCATTCCCGATCAGCACGTCGCCGAAGCTCGCGCACGCGGACTCGAGATCGCCCTTACGGCCGATACGCATTCGCATGCCGACTACGTGTCGGGTAGCCCCGAGCTCGGAGCGCAGGGGGCGTTGTTCCTCGCGTCGAAGGGGGCCAACCTGGAGATCGCGCACCGAGGGCTCGCCGCCGGCGACGAGATCGAACTGCGTCCCGGTCTGGTGCTGCGCGCGATCGCGACCCCGGGCCACACTCCTGACCATCTCGCGTATCTCGTCTGCGAAAACGATCGTCCTACTGCGTTGTTCAGTGGCGGTTCGTTGATGGTCGGAACCGTCGGTCGGACCGACTTGCTCGGACCCGAGCCGCGCGAGGACCTTGCCCGACAGCTTTTCCGAGCGTTGCGCGACGAGATACTCACGTTGCCCGATGACCTCGCGGTGTATCCGACCCACGGCGCCGGGTCGTTCTGCTCGGCACCCGGCGCCTCCGAACGCACCACGACGATCGGACGTGAACGTGCGACCAACCCGATGCTCGCCATGCCCGACGAGGACACCTTCGTGGAGCGGCTTCTTGCTGGGTTCGGATCGTTCCCGACCTACTTTTCCCGTCTCCCCGAGGTGAACCGGCGCGGGCCGCGCCTCTACCGGAGGCTGCCGGCACTCGACCTCCTCGACGTGGTGCGGGCCAATGATCTGATCGCGGCGGGGGCGGTACTCGTCGACGTACGGAAGATCGAAGACTTCGCCGCAGGTCACATTCGGGGCGCGTTGTCGATCGAGCTGCGGCCGGTGTTCTCGAGCTGGCTCGGTTGGCTCGTCGATCCCGAGAAGCCGCTCGTGTTCGTACTCGGCGACGACCAGGATCGCTCCGAGCTGGCCCGGCAATGCTTGGACGTCGGCTACGAGCACCTGGTGGGTGAGCTCGCCGGCGGCATGACCGCCTGGCGCGCCGCCGAACTCCCGGAAGCGACGATCGAGATCGTCGGGCCCGAAGCGGCCGGGAGCACCATCGTCGACGTGCGCCAGCGCAACGAATACGTGGCGGGCCACGTGCCGGGGGCGGTTCATATCGAGCTCGGCCGCGTGCCTGATGCAGTCGATGATGTCCCGCCCGGTCCGGTGACGGTGATGTGCGGGCACGGCGAACGCGCTATGAGCGCTGCCTCGATACTCACGGCCCGCGGCCGCGCTGATGTCGCGGTGCTCGCGGGCGGCCCCGAAGACTTGAGGGTTACCGGCCGCGTCGTCGAATGACGACTTCCGCTCGCGACCGCACGCAACCCGTTCGTCTCGGGCTACGCGAGAACCTCGCGCAATTCTCATTGCTCGTCGGTGTCAACGCCCTCGTCGGCGGGATGATCGGCCAGGAACGCACCGTCCTCCCGCTCCTGGCTGTACGCACATTCCACCTCACCGCCCTCACCGCCACGCTCACGTTCATCGCCGCGTTCGGCGCGGTGAAGGCGATCACCAACTTCTTTGCGGGCACACTCTCCGACCGGGTCGGCCGCAAGCCGGTCCTCGTCGCCGGATGGCTGATCGGCCTCCCGGTTCCGTTGCTGTTGATCTGGGCTCCGACGTGGAGCTGGATCGTGTTCGCCAACGTGTTGCTCGGGGTGAACCAGGGGCTCACGTGGTCGACGACGGTCATCATGAAGATCGACCTCGTCGGTCCCGAACGGCGCGGGTTCGCGATGGGCCTCAACGAAGCAGCCGGCTACGGCGCGGTCGCGCTCACCGCGCTCGCGACCGGCTTCATCGCCGAACACGCCGGACTGCGTCCCGAGCCGTTCTTTCTCGGGCTTGCGTACGCGGGCCTCGGTCTCGCCCTGTCGACGTTGTTCGTGCGCGAAACCCAAGGTCACGCACGCCACGAGGAATCGAGCCACGACACGGCTCGAGCGACGATGTCGACGCGCGAAGTGTTCGTCCTCACCAGCTTCCGTGAGCGAGCGCTGTCGTCATGCAGTCAGGCCGGCCTCGTCAACAACCTCAACGACGGTCTCGCCTGGGGGATCTTCCCGATCTACTTCGCCCGCGCCGGCCTGTCGATCGGCCGCATCGGTGTCCTCGTCGCGCTCTATCCCGCAGTGTGGGGACTCGGACAGCTGGTCACCGGTGGGCTCTCGGACCGGGTCGGCCGCAAGCCATTCATCACCGGAGGGATGTTCACCCAAGCCGTGGCGATCGGGTGGATCGCCGCGACCTCCGGCTTCGTGCCGTGGGCGCTCGGGGCGCTCGTGCTCGGCATCGGCACCGCGATGGTCTACCCGACCCTGCTCGCCGCGATCGGAGACGTCGCGCACCCTCGCTGGCGGGCGTCCGCAGTCGGCATCTACCGGCTCTGGCGCGACGCCGGCTTCGCCGTCGGCGCGATTCTTGCCGGCGTCATCGCCGACGCCTTCGGAATCACCACCGCGATCTGGAGCGTCGCGGCACTCACGGCGCTGTCGGGCCTCGTCGTCGCGATCCGCATGTACGAAACCCACCCTTCCGCAAGGCACCGCGCGTCATGACATGGGATCTGCCGCCGCTTCTCAACCCGAAGCGCGACGACGAAGCATCCGATTCCAGGTAGAGAACCTGCTACGCGAAGCGCCGCCAGCGTGGACTCCCCGACGTGCCCGTGCCCGCGGTGTGTTTGCTCGACCCTGACGGCGATGTCGTGCGCCACCTGAACAAGACCGGACAGGCGACACGCGAACTCGCTTGGGCCTGTTACCACTCAGCGTTGTGGGTCACCGATCGCCCGCACGGTCCGCTCGGCATCGTGCCTTGCGCCGTCGGCGCGCCGTATGCGGTCCTCGTTGCCGAAGAGCTCCGCGCATCGGGCTGTCGGTTGCTCGTGTCCGTCACGTCCGCGGGTCAGATCATTCCGATCGCGGAGCCGCCGTACTTCGTGCTGATCGAACGGGCTTGGCGCGACGAGGGGACCAGCTTGCACTATCTCCCGGCCAGTGAATGGTCGCATCTACGACCCGAGCTCGCCTCGCTCCTCAGAGGTGCCTTCGAATCCCTCGGCGAACCCGTCATCGGTGGCGCGTCCTGGATCACGGGCGCGCCCTTACGCGAAACGACGACGGCCATCGAGGCCGCTCGATCCGCAGGTGTTCACGCGGTCGAAATGGAAGCGGCCGCGCTCTACGCATACGCCGCGGCGCGCCGACGCGACGTGGTGTGCGTCGCGCACGTCACTAATACGATGGCCGCCCACGGCGACGATTTCGAGAAGGGCGACGCCAACGGCACCCACCGCATCCTCGTCCTCGTCGACGCGATCGTCCACCGAGTAGTGGGTCAGTCGGAATGACCGGTGAGTGCCATCCCTCTCGACCGACGCGTTCGCTCCGTCAAGGACGTTGCGGGACACGTCTCGTCGGGGCAGCGGACCGCGTGTCTCCGGTCGGGCTCGCGAGCCGGCGTTCGAGATCAGTGAAGGTTCGGATGAGTTCTGGCGCCTCGAATGCGCGATTGCGTCGGCCGACGTTGACCTGCCGCAAGATCTTCGCCGCGACGAGGCGGTCGATCGCCTCGTTCGTCGCCTGGTACGTGCGGCCGATCAACGCGGCGGCGCCGTTCACGGTCACGATCGGTGCACCGGGCAGCGCGCCGATCAAGAGATCGGCAGCGGACTTGGCGCGCACCTTCCCGAACTGCGCGCGCCACCGGCCCTGCAGCGCAGAGACGCGTTGCTCGAACGTCTCCGCGTCTTCGATCGCGCGGCGGCACGCGGTCGCGAACAACGCGACCCATTGGTTCGTTCCGGCGATCGCCTCGTTGGACGTCGGCTTGCCGATGTAGCGCGTCGCGGCCAGGCCCGCGACGTAGTAGCGGGACCACGTCGCCAGGATCAACGAGATAGGCGGCAGCACGCGGACCGCGAGGCCACGCCGCCGAAGCACAAGATGGATCAGCGCGCGCCCGATGCGCCCGTTGCCGTCGACGAACGGGTGGATCGTCTCGAACTGCGCGTGCGCCATCGCCGCCTGCACGATCGCCGGAACATCGTCGGTGTTGCAGAAGGTGCAGAGATCCTCCATGAGATCGCGCACCAACTCCGGCGGCGGCGTCACGAACTCCGCCGAGCACGGGTTGTGGCTGCTCCCGCCGATCCAGGTTTGCTCCTCGCGGATCTGCCCGGCGTATTCGTGCCGGCGCGCGCCGTCGATAAGCCGGCGGTGCGCCTCGACGAGATGGTCGACGGTGATGTCGTCACCGCGACCCACGACGCCGAGCGCCCACGTCATCGCGTGTATGTTGCCGAGCACCTCGGTCGCGGTCATGTCTCGCGCGTCCACGCCAAGTGCGGTCGCGGCCTCGGCGCGCAGCAGCCGCCGGCCGCCCACCTCCAAACCCTCGATCTTCGATGACGCGACGGACTCCGCCCGGAGCAGGAGCCGGGCGAGCGCCTCGGTGTCAGCGAGCGCGACCGCCTTTGCGTCGAAACGCGTCACTGCCGCCTCGGCGTCGGCCACGTCCGCGGCCACGTCACCGTCGAGGCGGACGGCTCGGCTCACGAGCGGGTCGGGCAGATACGCTTCGTAGTCGCAGGTCGCCCGGTCGCGGCGGGGTAGGCCCGACGAGTTGTCGGCCACCCATCTGCGCTTCACAAGCTCGGACATGGCTCCTTATTCAAGGTTAGTAGATATCCTTGAATAAGGAAGCGAGTTGTTCAAGGTTTCCGGCCGCGGCTCACCTCGGCCCCAGGGTTCGCCAGTCCAACTCCTGACTAACCCGGGATCCGTGATGGCTGGGCGAACGCGAGCAGGGCCTCGCGGTCGTCCGGCAAGACGAAGCCGGCCTTGATCGTCGCATCGGCGTCGGCGTCGTAGCGCGAGACGTACACGGCGCGTGATGGATACAGCTGCGCGAGGTGCGCCGCGGAGAACGGCTTGGTCGAACCGAGGAGCAAGCAGATCGTCGACGGGTTCGGTCCCGCCAATCCCGACAGGTCCGCGACCGGCGCGTCCACCGGCGGGGTGCGGATGCCGCCGAGTGCGATGCCGTCGGCGTTGCGGCGGACCTCGGGTGACGCGCCCGCGGCCACATCGAGGCGCGGCGCGATCGCCGGGACCGCGCCGGTCTCGAGCCAATTCGTGAGCGCGTGCAGCGCCGCTTTGGCGACGAGGTGCATGGGGCCGTTGTTGATCGGCACGCCGCAATCGATGTACTTGGCGTTCGGTCCCACGAGATGCAGGTCGGCGTGCGCCGTGCCCGCGACCTCCCAGAGCCGGAAACGATCGGTGTCGGGTTGGCGAGCCGCATACGAGTTGAGAATGCTCGCCACGTCGGTCTCGGTCTGGATGTCGAGCACGGGCGCGTCTTGATCGGTGCGGAAGATCGTCGCGGTACCGCTGATCGAGCCCGCGATGTCCGCGGACTGGCCCCGTGCGACGAGCGGCAGCGCGACCGCGCCCCGGCTGTGCACGAAGAATCCGTCGAAGGCGCGTGTCAGCGGCTGCACGCCGTTGTAGTACGTCACGAGCGCGAACGCCGATTGCGATTCGCCGGTGGCGATGAGCTTGCGCGGCTGCAACCCGTCCACGCCCTTGCCATCACGAATCGCGCGCGCGACCTGCGTGAAGATGTCGAACGAGAAGCCGTCGCCGGGATGGTCGAGCGAGCGGTACCGGGCGGGATCGATGACCCTGAGACCCTTGCCCTGCACGTCGGTGCCGGGACCATTGACCTTTACGAGCACCGGCCCGCCCATCACGCCGATCGTTTGCGCCGACACGCCGACCCACACGTCTCCCCGGCGCACGATCTCTTCGCGCAGGCTCACCCAGTCGGGGTTGGCGTCGATCCCGCCGCTGACGTTCAGCCACTCGACGACCACGGTGCCACTGAACTTTTCAGGGTCCGTCGGTTGCCGCACGAGCACGCGGGTCCGGTACGGCGCAGTCGCGTCGGACGCGAACTTCCAGCGCCCGTCACGCGTGACCGCGCCATCGAGCTTGTACGACGACGCGGTGCCGGCCGCGACGTAGTCGTGCTGGACATACCCGACTTGCCCGAGGTTCGTTGTCGTCGCCTCGGCGATGAACACGCCCTTGCCGCCCAGGATCTCATGCGAGAGGTCCGCGGCCGGTCCGGCCGGACGCGGTTGGGTGGTCGTCGTCGAGGTCGCGGCGGCGCGCACGGTCGTGGTGGATTGGCGCGTCGCACCGTTTCCGCTCCCGCTCGAACAGCCGGCAGCGACCAGCGCCGTGAGCAAGATGGTCGCGGTGAGTATCCGTCGGGACATGGCGCCTTCCTGCCGCGCGGCATCGGCCTGCTGCGCGGAATCGGTCGGGAAGTTAAGCTAATTCTCGATGCGACACAACTACGTTCTCGACTCGCGATGACCGTGATTCCCGTCGAGTTCGATCCGTTCTCGGACGAGTACTTCAACGACCCGACCGACGTGTACCGGCGGCTCCGAGACGACGCGCCGGTCTACCTCAGCGAGAAGTACGGGTTCTACGCGCTTTCGCGATTCGCCGACGTGTTGGCCGCCCACCGCGATTGGGAGGGCTTCTCGAGCGCTCACGGCGTGGATCTCTCGACGCTCTCGAAGGATCCGGAGCTGATCCAGATCATCCGCAGCATGATCATGATGGACCCGCCCGAGCACGACCGGCTCCGAGCGCTCGTGAGCCGCGTGTTCACACCACGAGCGGTCACGGCACTGGAGCCGATGATCCGCGAGGTCGTCGGCGCGTTCCTCGATCCGCTCGACGGCGCGACGGAGTTCGACGTGGTGACCGATTTCTCCGGCCCGTTTCCCGTCGAGATCATCTCGCGCATGCTCGGCGTACCGGAGGCCGATCGGCAGCGGATCCGCGAGTGGCTCGATGTCGGACTGCATCGCGAGCACGGCCAACTCGACGTCACGCCCGAGGGCGAGCAGGCCATGTTCGAGATGGGCGCGTACTTCTTCGACCTGGCGGCGGAGAAGCGCAAGACACCGGCGGACGACATGATGTCGCGGCTTACTCAGGTCACCGTCGACCGCGGCGACGGCGTGGAGACCGGACTCGACGACGTCGAGATCGCGGGCTTCTCCACGCTGCTCGGTGGCGCCGGCGCCGAGACCGTGACGAAGCTGGTCGGCAACGCGGTGGTGTTGTTCGCACGCCACGGCGACCAGTGGAAGAAGATCCTGGCCGACCACCAGAAGATCCCACGCGCGGTCGAGGAGATCCTCCGCTTCGTCCCGCCGTCGCAGTACCAGGGGCGCTTCTCGGTCGCCGACCGTGAGTTCGAAGGTGGGACCATCCCCGCCGGCTTCCCGGTGCTGCTCATCACCGGCGCGGCGACTCGAGATCCGCGCGCCGTCGAGCGAGCGGACGACTTCGACATCGAACGGGCGCCGGGCATCTCGATCGGGTTCGGCCATGGCGCGCACAGCTGTCTCGGTGCCGCCCTCGCGCGCATGGAGAGCCGTATCGCCATCGAAGAGATCGCCAAGCGATGGCCGCAGCTGGAGGTCGACGAAGCCGGGCTCCGCCGGGTTCACATGTCGAACGTCGCCGGCTACTCGAACGTTCCGGTTCGCATCACCTGAGCGGCCCCGCCGGTGTGATCGGCGGGAGATCCGCGGTCGAGAGAATGCCCGGCCTCGCCGCGTGTCGGCGACTCGGATCGCGCCCGCCTCCTCGGCCGCTTCGACGAGCTCGCGCAGCAGACGCGAGAGCGGCGCCAACGCGGCGCGTACCCGCTCCGAATGGTTCGCCGCCAGGTGCATCGAGAACTCGGAGATCGTCCGCCGGTGGTGGCGCGGCACTCGTCACGAGTGCCGCAATCAGCCACCTCACCGCGTCGGGTGGGGTCGCTGCGTATCTGTCATCCGTGAGCGCGTCGCTCACACCACCGTGGCCGGGACTCGGCGCGTACGCGGTGAGCAAGGCGGCACTCGACAAGCTGGTGGAAGCCTGGCGCGCGGAGGATCCGCATGTCGGGTTCACCCGTGTCGTCGTGGGCGATTGTGGCGGCGGCGACGGCGACGCGCAGTCGCAGTTCGCGACCGGGTGGGACACCGACGTCGCGCTCGAATACTTTCCCGTCTGGTCGGCCCGGAACTATCTGAGCGGTTCGCTCATCGAGGTCGACCAACTCGTCGCCGTGATCGACGCGGTGCTGAGAGGCGGTGCGACGCTCTCGATCCCGTCCGTGACGATTGCGCCGCGCCCGGTCCCGCAGCCGTGACCTACCGGCTGAGGAGCATGTGGGCGAGCTCGGACGCGGCCGGGTACGAGCCGGTGATGCCCGAGCTCATGTAGCCGGCATCCGAGATCAATGTGATCCCCGTGATCGCGGCCGCGGCATCGCTGCAGAGGAACACCAGGGGATACGCCTGCTCGAGCGGAGTGGAGGCCTCGATTCCGGCATCAGCGCGGTAGTCGGAGCCGAACCCGAGCCACATCTCCTTGTTCGCCTGGGCCAACGGCGTATCAGTGGGGCCAGGGCAGATCGCGTTGATACGGATGCCCTGCTTGAGGAGCGGGAACGCCTCACGCCCGACGTACGCGCAGATCGCCTGCTTGCTCGTCCAGTAGTCGGCCTTGCCGTGGTCCTCGATCCAGCGCACGGCGGAGTCGAAGTCGGGCGTGTCGAGCAACTCATGAAGCTCCGGAAGGCTCGCCTCCCAGCCCAGGCCCGCGGCCGAGGAGATGAAGCCGATTGCCGATCCGCGCGGGAGCATGTCCTTGGCGAGCACCCGATCGATCAGATGCCGGTGCCCGATGAAGTTGATCCGCTCGATGCCGGGCGTGCCGTCGGCAACTCCCGCGCACGAGAACAGCGCGTCGATGCGCCCGCCGCACTCGTCGACGGCGGCGTCGATGGAAGCCGCGTCGGCAAGATTCACCGTGATGGCCTGCGCGCCGGGGAGCTTCACCTCTGCGAAGTCCATCACGACGACGTCGGCCCCCGCGTCCTGCACCAACTCGGCCGCGGCCGCGCCCATACCGCTGGCGCCACCAACGACCACAACGCGCTTGCCGTCGTACCGGAATGCATCGAAGAGCGTCACGCGTGATTCTCCTTCATGGGGCCAATCTTGTTCACGAGGTCGACGCGCTCCCGAGGTAGCGGTCGACGTTCGCGCGCAGGTCGGGTGTGTCGAACGACTCCGTCTCGGCCGCCATCGCGAAGTCAATGGTGGCGAGCACGGCGCACTCGGCGTGCAGGTTTAGCACTCGCTTCGTCTGTACAAATAGACCTTGAGCGCGACGTCGTCGGCATCGACCACCGCGTTCGCCCCGACATCGCGAGCGCGGCGGTGCCGACACTCTGCTCGACCCACGTCATCAACAGCTTGTCGATCGAGCCGCCCGGACCGTGTTCCACGCCGTCGAGCCGTTCGGATAGCCCGCGACACACGTGGAGCCGCAGCATCTCGGTCTGAACGAAGAGAAGGTGTCGACGTCGCGGTAGAGCTCGGTCGCCTCGTCGTAGCCGGTCACCGCCACCACCCCGTGATGGGGGAGCGCCAGCACCGGGCGCGCCTTCGCAGCTGCTCGAAGTACGGATACGGGTCCTCGACGAGTGACTCGTCGCTGAAAAAGTCGACCGTCTCCCAGTCGTTCGTCATGTGACGATTCAGACGCGGTCGAGCTCGAGCATGCGGATCGCGTTGCCGCGCAGGATCTTGTACCGCTGCTCTTCGTCCACGCCCTCGAGCATTTGCTCGCAGTACTCCTTCGAGTTCGGCCACGTCGTGTCGGTGTGCGGGTAATCGGTCTCGAAGCAGATGTTGTTCTCGCCGACCTCGTCGAGCGATTTCACGCCGTGCCGGTCCCAGGTGAAGCAGCCGAACACGCGGTCGTAGTAGTAGGTCGACGGCGGCTCCGGGCACAAGCGCTTGGAGTTCTGCCAAGCGTTGTGCTCCTTCCACACCGTGTCGGCTCGCTCGAGGGCGTATGGCAACCACCCGATCTGCCCTTCGGAGTACGCGATCTTCAGCTGCGGGAACCGGTGCATGATCCCGCCGAACAGGTAGTCGCCCAGCGAGGCCATCGAGTTGTTGAAGCCGACCATGCTTCCCACGCCCGCGGGCGCGTCCTTCGACGAGAACGGGTCGGTTGACGACGAGCCGACGTGCATGCACACGGTGGTGCCGGTGTCGCCGCAAACCGCGAACATCGGATCCCAGTAGCCGGTGTGGATGCTCGGCAGTTCGAGCTTGGTCGGCAGCTCCGAGAAGCACACCGCGCGCACGCCGCGCGCGGCATTGCGTTCGATCTCGCGCGCCGCGAGCTCGGCATCCCAGAGCGGGATGATGCAGAGCGGGATGTTGATGCCGATCGAGGGATCGCACCACTCCTCGACCATCCAGTCGTTGTACGCCTTCACGCAGGCGAACGCGAGGTCGCGGTCGTCGGCCTCGGTGAACGTCTGGCCGCAGAATCGCGGGAATGTCGGAAACGGGAGCGACCCGTCGACCCAGTTGATCTCGAAATCCTTCTTGCGCTCCTTGGCGTCGTAGCAGCCGGTGCGCATGTCGTCGTAGGTGACCGCGGTCATCGTCATGACCGTCTTGTCGAACGTCGACACGTCGTCGCCGGACGTCGCCGATTTGGGAATCGCGACGAACTTCTTCTGCACGTAGATGAGCTTGTCCTCGTAGATCCAGGCGTCGCCCCACTCGCCTTCGGGATCCTCGGTCATCTCGTACTTGGCGCCCTTCTTGAGCCGGAACGCGCCCCAGCGCTTGCGCTCCACGCGCGGCCCCTTCTCCCGGTGCTTCGCGGGCAGCCAGGTCTGCCACACGTGCGCCGGTTCGACGACGTGGTCGTCGACGCTGATGATCTTCGGCAGTTCCACAGGTCCCCCGGTTCGGCTCGGCACATGACGTGCATGTCAGTTTGGTCAGGGTACTCAGACGCTACGGCACGAACTCGGGCGCCCGCCGGTGGAATCGCCACGTGCCGGCGTTGTGATGGAGGGTGTCGTGGTACCGGCCCACGACCTGGATCGCCCAACCGGAATCGCCCCGCAGGATGAAGATCACGTCGCTGATCGCGTTGGCTTCGTAGTCGTTCCAGTCGGTGATGAGCGCCGCATTGCTCCCGGACTGCTCGCCGACATCATCGCGGTGCCGGGCAACCGTGCGAGGACATCACGATGACCTAGGACGTGCGCTTCGTGATGAAGGGCGGCCGCGTCTACAAGGGCGCGTGAACGTGTGTCCGGAAGAGGCGTTCTCGCGCGAAGGCCCTGATACCGTCTCCTTATGGTAAAGCGGATTTCAGGGATGGCGGACGAAGTTCCCGATGACGCGAACCTGCCTGCCTGGCGCCAGCGGGCGGTTTCCCGCAGCCTGAACGCGGCCCGGTCGCGCGCCGAGCAGCGCGTCCAGCGATTCCTCGATGCCGCGTTCGCGCTGATCGACGAGAAGGGGACGACCGACTTCACCATCCAAGAGGTCCTCGATCGGTCGAAGCAGTCGCTGCGAGGCTTCTACCAGTACTTCGACGGCAAGGACGAGTTGCTCTTCGCGCTGTTCGAAGAGACCCTTCGGGAGGCGACCGAAGATCTCGAGCGCGTGGTCGCGGCCGAATCCGATCCCTTCGAGCGTCTCCATGTGTTCACGATGCGCCTCCACGAGTGGTGCGATCCGTCCGAGGCACCGCGCAAGCGCGGCGCCCACAACCGCCGCCCGGTCATGGAATTCTCGGTGCAACTCGCAGCCAACCATCCCGACCGCGTGAAGGCCGCCATGGCACCGGTCTCGCGCATGATGATCGAGCTCGTCGACGGGGCGAAGAAGGCCGGAACGATCAGCGTTGCCGATACTCGGCGGGCGGCGGTGCTGATGCAGCAGACCGTGATGTACAGCTGGTTCAGCAATCGGCTGGCCGAGCACCCTCGAATGCGCGTCACCGCCGAGGAGACCTGGGAATTCTGCCTCCAGGGCATCGGCGCCTGACGCGGCGTCGCGCCTCCGGGCCCTTCAGTCGGGGTCGGCGAGCGGATTGTGCTGGCGCCCGGAATCGAAACCACCGTGCTTGCGCATGAACGTGGTGGCGCGTCGCCTGATGCGCCAACCGTCGGCCGTGCGTATGTACTCGTCGCGGTACCAGCCGAGACGCATGGCATGGGTCGTCTGATCGATGAACACGAAATGCTGCATGCCCGTGGCGTGGTCGCCGTCGAGCGCGACCACCGGCATGTTGCCGATGAACTGGCCGCGCGGTGCCGCTTCGAGCAACTCGGGAAAGCGGTCGAGGGAGTACGGCGTGCCGAATGCGTTGTACTCCGCGTCGGGCGTGAATACCTCGAGCCACCGGTCCTGTACGAACTGGCTCGTGTACGCCATGTACCGGGCGTACAGCGCGTGGAGCTCCACGAGATCCGACGTGCGCCGGGGGTCGTCGGTCACTCCGCCGGCTCGGCTGCGCAGTGCGGAAGTCGAACATTCATATGGTGAAAACTACATTGGCAAAGCCGCAGAGGGGCACTGTTGTAGCGTTCAATCGCTATGAAAGGCCTGACGGCGATCGGCGTCGTCATACTCGCGGCCGCTGGATGCACCGGCGACGGCCACCACACACTGCGCCGCAACGCTGAGACGACCACGGTGCAATCCCGATCCATCGCACGAGCGGACCTCGTCGACATCCGGGTTCCAGGAAGTCCGGTCATGAATCGGTCCCGAGCCCACTGGGCAAAGGTCGTCTCGCTGCTTCCGGCTCAACTGCCTTCGCCGGACAGTCAGCCAATGTGCAACAGCGGCCCTCTGTTCATCGTTCGACTGAGGGACGGCTCGGAGATCGACTACGCATGCAGCTTGCCACCGGCGATCCTTGCGACTCGGAACTACATCATCTCGCTACCGCGTTGACCGCGGCTCAGGAGACTGTGAGGGTTGGTCCGCTGGGTTCGGTTGAGTGATCGGCCGGCTTCGTGCCGGTGACGGCGGCGGTCGGAGTGTGGCGCAGGGCCCGCGCCACACTCCGATGTCACCGCGTCAGCGGAGCACGAGGAACTCGTCCACGTCAACCCGCGGGTGTCCCGACGTGCCGACGACCGTGATGGTGATCGTGTGCGTCCCGGTGGACAACAGACCGCCCTTCACGAACACGACGCGCTTCGTGGTCGTCGACGATGCGTTCGTGTGCACCGTCGTCGGCGCGCCACCATCGATCGACACCTTGGCGTCACCGTATGCCGAGCCGAGCGTCGCGATCCACGCGACCGCCTTGCCCGAGAAGGTGTACGTCGCGGTCTTGCCCGCGACCGTCGCCTTGTCGACGAAACCACCGGCCGAGCCCGACAACGCCACCCGAGTCCAGCCGCTCGAGTACGTGACCGCGGTGTTGTTCTCTTGCGCCATCGGGTTCTTGAAGGGCAGCGAGTACGAGTAGCCGCTGAAGTTGCCGGCGTTGTCATAGGCGCCGACCGCCCACTGGTATGTGTGCCCCGTCGGCACGCGGAGGATCGCGCTCGCGGTCGTCGGCGTGGCGACCTGGGTGTATGCGCCGCCGTCGACCGACTGCCACAGGAGGTACTGGTTGATGCCGCTGAGGTTGTCGCTCGCGGTCCAGTAGATCCTCAACTCGGGACCGCTGCTGTTGATCGTCGAGTTGTTCTTGATCGACGGCTTCGGGATCACCGAGATGACCGGCGCGGTGCCGTCGTAGCAGACGGAGCCGTAGGAGTTGACGGCCGACTCACCGATGTTGTCCCAAGCCCGGACGTACAGCGTGTGACACCCGGTCAGGAGGCCCGTCGACCCGGACGAGGCGCCGTGTGCCGAGGCGGGCCCGCTGTAGAACGAGGCACCGGTCCCCGGCGTCGCCTCCGAGCTCTGGTCGCCCGGGTCCGAGTCCCACTGGGCCGTGTAGCCGGCCACGCCCGACGCCGGCGAGCCTTGGTCGGTGATCGACCACGAGATCGACCCGGAGTTGACCCATCCGCTGGTCGACGGTCCGGACAGGCTGATGGTGGGAGGCGACGCCTCCGGCATGTTCCAGTAGTTGAGCGCCCACGCGAGCTGGAGCATGTTGGGCGTGCCCCAGCCGGTAGCCCGGTCGTAGCCGGTGATGGCGCAGAATCCCGAACCGATCTCGTTCGTCGTGCACCCCGAGGTGATGTCGTAGATCGACTTCTTCCCCTGGGCAGCACCGGCCGCAGCACGATAGAGTTGCGCCCCGGCCTGGCCGATCGGGGCGCACGCGCTGGAGCCGCCGCCACAGATGTTGCCGAGCTCGATCCCGTACGAGTTCTGCTGGGCGAAGAACCCGGCCATCATCGGTGCGGAGATACTCGTACCTCCGTTGCCATACCAGCCGCCGTTGAAGAACACGGACTGAGGACTGTTGAACCAGTCACCGTTCAACGAGATGTCGGGAAGCGCCTTGGCGGTCGACCCGCAGAAGCCACTGATCGACGACTGCCAAGACGGCGCCGCGTACTTGGCGCTGCACCCGCCGCCGGTACCCCCGCCGTTGCCGGCGCAGTTGCCCACATCTCCCCACGCCGTCTGCGACTGGTACACCGGGCCGGCGGCCAGCTCGAGGTTGGTGGCGCCGATGGCCAGCCAGTTGGTGTCCGAAGCCGGGAACGACACACTCTTGTGCGCCGAGTTGCAGTCGGCGTATCCCCCCCGGTCGCCGGACGAGTTCACCAGCGTGAAACCCTGAGCGATCATGGAGTTGAAGATGGCGTGGTCCGTGTTCATCGTGCCGTCAGGGGTGCAGTAGAACTCGGCGCAGCCCCAACTCGAGCTCACGATCTTGGCGGTGTTGTTGCTCAGGATCGAG